>NZ_JAHQUN010000002.1:0-467204 GCF_019052485.1 Bacteroides sp. MSK.20.82 | reverse complement strand
GAGACCTGATCTTTGCCCACAAATTCAAAAACTTCGAACTGGAAATGGAATGGAAAGTTTCCAAAGGCGGTAACTCCGGTATCTTCTATTTAGCTCAGGAAGTGACTTCTAAAGATAAGGACGGTAACGACGTGCTCGAACCGATCTATATTTCCGCACCTGAATATCAGGTATTGGACAATGACAATCATCCGGATGCTAAATTGGGGAAAGACAATAACCGTCAGTCGGCTTCTTTATATGACATGATTCCGGCAGTTCCTCAGAATGCAAAACCTTTCGGTGAATGGAACAAGGCTAAGATCATGGTTTATAAAGGTACGGTTGTTCACGGACAGAATGACGAGAATGTACTCGAATATCACTTGTGGACCAAACAATGGACCGACCTTTTGCAGGCCAGCAAGTTCAGTCAGGACAAATGGCCGTTGGCTTTCGAACTGCTGAATAATTGCGGTGGTGAAAACCACGAAGGATTTATCGGAATGCAGGATCACGGTGATGACGTATGGTTCCGCAATATCCGCGTGAAGGTTCTTGACTAATGCATCATATTATGAAAACGAACTATTTATTAGTGCTGTTCGCATTGCTGCTGGCAATTCCGCAGGCAGCAGATGCGAAAAAGAAGAAAGACATTGCCATACAACTCTATTCGGTCAGAGACATCATAAATAATGGAACCGACCTCAACGTAGTGTTGAAGAATCTGGCGCAAATGGGATACACCAGCATCGAAGCCGCCAATTATGATAATGGCAAGTTCTATGGCAAAACTCCGGAAGAGTTTAAGAATGCTGTCGAAAAGGCTGGTATGAAAGTACTGTCTTCACATTGTTCCAGAGGATTGTCGGACAAGGAAGTGGCTTCCGGAGATTTCTCCGAGTCACTGAAATGGTGGGATCAAAGCATTGCCGCTCATAAAGCAGCAGGCATGAAATACATCGTAAATCCGGGAATCGGTGTTCCTAAAACAATGAAAGAGATGAAGATGTATTGCGACTATTTCAATGAAATAGGCAAAAGATGCCAGCAGAACGGTATGAAATTCGGATATCATAATCATGCGCATGAATTTCAGAAAGTAGAAAATCAAGCGGTTATGTTGGACTATATGATTGAGAATACCAATCCTGAGTATGTCTTTTTTCAGATGGATGTATATTGGATTGTCAGAGGGCAGCACAGTCCTGTGGACTATTTCAACAAGTATCCGGGACGTTTCACCGTGCTTCATATCAAAGATGACAAAGAAATCGGAGATAGTGGTATGGTCGGATTCGATGCTATCTTCAGAAATGCAAAGGTTGCCGGCGTAAAGCATATTGTTGCTGAAATAGAAGGGTACAGTTGTCCTGTAGAGGAAAGTGTCAAGAAGAGTCTGGACTATTTGCTGGATGCTCCTTTTGTAAAGGCGTCTTATAGTAAATAGAAGTAAATACAGAAAAAGGAAACAGTAGGTTCACGCTTTATTGCTTGAGTCTACTGTTTTTTCTTATTTTATTTTAATATACCTCCCAACATTTCCACCCTTTGTTAGAGCAGATATACACCACATAAGTTCGCACATTGTAATTAGGAAATTTCCTTTTTGTATCCTCAGCATAGCCTTTTACCTGCTCCACGTGCTCAGGAAGCGGTTCACTAAGAGATAACATTCTCTCAGCATCCTTACCCCGATAGTACTTGAACTCCACTACTCTATCATCCGTATAGTAATCCGTACCGGGAATTCCTGCCATTTCAAAATCCGAACGTCCGGCAGAGTTGTTCTGTTCGATAGCAAACGTATAACAGCTGCTCAAATAACGGGAAACAAGTTCATAAAAAGAACAACGAATAAAATTCTCATTTATTTTGTCGAATACCTGTGCCGGGAATTGTCCTAAATATTGTTCAAAATAATTCTGCACCAATGGTTCCAAACGACGGTCAGCATCATATTTCCGGTATACAGGAACATAACGCTGTGCATTTCCCTCTATTTGATTTAACTGATTATAATAATCCATATAGACGCTGCGCATCGTCATATTAGGCAATGTCGTCACATAGTTATCTTTAAGCGTTGTCATCCCCAAATAGAACAAGCTCACCGGATAAAATTCCTTATTAAAGAACTTTCTCTTATTGAATTTACTGGAAAGATCAGCTACATTGTATGGTAATTCATCGTCAATAACTAATGCGTCCAGCATCTTTTTAGCATTATCCAACGATAAAGTAAGACGACGTATCCAGTTAATGTCTGTACGTAAATTCTCGTCAACCAGCTCATCCGGAATGCTACCGGCATTAGCAGCGAACTTTTTGAAAAAATAAGTAAGGATGGTAGAATTAAAAAGGCGTTCCCCATTAGGACGGAAACGGTAACCATCGTAGTTACTCACTATGAGTTGCCAGATTTCATCATAACGATCTTGTCCAGCAGCATATTTATCAAGCACATAGCGCAAATAAGTTTCTGTTTCTTCATACGTAAAGCCGAGCATATTCAGGAAGTTCGGTTCCAGCGTGAGTATTTCGGCAATATTATATCCACTGGTCAGATCGTCCATAGTAACAGGTAGCACACCTGTGCAAAAACAAGTGCGAATGCTCCCTTCACCAATACCTTTCTTTATTACTTTAAAAAAAGTGCGGAGAAAGCTATCGGCAGTAGTAACTTCCTCATAGAGCGGATCATTGTAAGCTGTAAGGAGTTGATTGGTGAAGTTGTCATATTCATCAATCAGAATATAGACTTTTGGCAATTCATGAGAACGAATATAAGTAAGAGCCTCTTCGAGCATTTTTGCGGCATCCCCCCGATTGACAAACTGAAAATCCCCGAACAAATCACGGTTATGTTCTACCATGACTTCTACAGGACCACAGTTCAAATCATTAAAATTCTGTGTCAAACCTTGTATATTGTCCGCCATTACCATAGCCGAAAAATCATAGCGGATAATCATATAACGGTTGTGTTCTGATGTGGGATGACTACCAATCCAAGTGTTTCCAAACAGTTCTTCGAAACGATGTGCTTTAGTACGATCGTAATAACAGGCTAGCATAGAAATCAGCAAGCTCTTCCCAAAACGGCGAGGACGTAGGAATACAGGAGCTTTATAATCCTCAAGACCTGAAATGTACCTTGTCTTATCAACATAATAAAAGCCACGCTCTCGCATCTCTACAAAATCGGATACTGCATAAGGAATCGTTATTTTTGCCATAATCTCAATATTTTTTGCTCTATACAGGCAAAGGTACAAAATAGTTGATAATAAAGGCGAGAGAAGAAAATAAATTCATTTATTTATAGGATATATAACCAATACGCAGATGATATACAATCTGCACATACTCGGCTATATCCACATTAAGAGAAATAGCCGAGTTCACGCGCATCAACTTTACTACCATATATTCGACACTATCCCTTCATATTTTCAATCTATGCACAGTCCTTCCTAGTAAAATAAAAACGATTACTATAATAATCAGCATAGCAATTCCCCCTAAGTCCAGTTTAAACTGCTGCCATTTAGCAAGTTGTTTCTCTACTGGATAAGGAACTTGTATTGAATCAGTCTTTATCAAAGTATCTGTCTTATTTACATATTGGTACTTATACAGATATTTATATTTATACTGATATACCGTATCTCCTTTTACCGTTAGATATACACTATCATGCTGATATATACTATCATACCTTATACTATCACGAACATTATATTCTGTCTTTACAGATTCAATCGGGATATATTGAGTCCGACATGAACAGAAACATCCTCCCAATACAAAAGATAGCATCAATATACATACTAAATGCCTCATAATTCGATAGTTTTCAAATAATTAAGAATCCCATCAATATGTATTTGTATAACTTGTTGCTTTCCCTCAGGAGATAAAAGGAATTCGACATCTTCCTTATTATCCTGAAAAAAATTCTCGGTTAATACTGACGGACAAATTGTATCCCGGCATATGGCGAGATTTTGTGTCCAAAACAGTTGTCCTGGCATTGGCTGACGGACAAAAACAGATTGCATAATAGCAGATTCAGCTAAACTTGTAGCCAAACATTTACTATTGGCAGAAGCATTATTCGAAACAAATACACTCCATCCATGCGCAGATAACCAATCAATACCAAGAGCTGCTGCATTGCAATGGATAGAAATTAAGATCGCATTTCCTCCAGATTCCTGATAAATTTTGTTCACTCGCCTACATCGTATAGAGAGTGGTATATCTACATCCTCCTTCACAATACGTTCTGCCTCCTCTCCCCTATGACGTAATCCGGCTACCACTCTATCAGCTATTTCTCTTGTATATGCCCATTCTTTTAATCTCCCATCCGGTGAACATTTGCCAGGAGTATTTTCACCATGCCCGTTATCTATCAATATTTTCATGTTACAATATTCTTTTTTATTAATAACCACTTGGAGGTTGCCGCCTGTCACATTTACGAATATCACAACGCCTCATTTCAGCCTCCTTCTGTTTTAATTCAATTCCATGTCTTTTGTAAATTTCATCTAAATGGGCAGCTTGCTCCTGACGGAGTTCAACATAGATAGTATCAATCTTTGCATCTCTTTGAGCGATACGTTCCTCCAACCAAGCTATTTGCTTACGCTCATTTTCATTCTCCATGCTGTCAGCAGCCGCACCTTCCTTACGTGCATTAGTTTTCCTGTTCACATAGAAGTTTATTACCCATTTGATTGCTTCTAATCCGCCTAGAGCGCCAATCAGAGCTAGCCATTCATTTAATCCCATATTTATCCAATTTTATTCTGTTATTAATGATGTTAATGGATATATCCTATAGTATACTGTACTCAAACATATTCCATCAAAATCAAATCTAATAAAGCATATCTTTATATTCTTCAGGAGCATCGATCTCACAATAATGCTCCGGCAACTCTAACAATGGTTCGGGTAGCTTTTGAGAACCAATATAGTAGGTATACCCTAAGTATATTTCATACCCAAAAATCTGTTTGTCAGATATTCTTTGTAGAACTTTACCTTCTGAAGCTATCAGATGGAAGCTAGGAGTATTATCTCCAATCATAATTTTCACTTTTTTCATTCTTATTTTTTATTTATATTATTATACTAAGTTCAAAGAGAACTTGGAAATTACATCTTTTAATGAGTTGAAATATTTCACTAATGCAAACGCACGTACAGAGTATCCTGGTGAGCCTGGGGTGCCATACGGAGCTTTCGACCGATGTACCAATCTGGAATCAGTAACAATAATGCCTACAGCCAAAAGAATTGAAACAAGTGCTTTTGGTGGTTGCTCCAGTCTTAAAAAAGTTCTATTTCCTGATTCTGTATATTTCTTAGGTACGAATATTTTTTATGGCTGTACTTCGCTGGAAAGTGTAAATATACCAAAGGGTTTTGCTGACAGTAAATTTCCAAGTAATGTATTTAGAGATTGTATTTCATTAACTTCGCTTATAGAAGTACCTGAAACTGTCACTATAATAGGTATGGCAACATTTAATGGATGTACTTCTTTAGCAGGGGTGAAATTGAAGGGAAATGTCCCTCCATCTCTTGAATACAGTGTGTTTGGTAATTCTACATTCCCTATTTATGTCCCAGAAGCAGCAGTTAATGCTTACAAGTCTGCTTCCGGATGGACTTCATTGGCTTCTAGGATTATGGGATACTAATTTTCTACTCTGATTGTTAGTGTACATTATTGGGGTTAAGATCAAAGTCATACTCTGTAATAGTTCTAAAACTTCCCCAATTGGTCGCAGAAGCATAAACTTCCTTGCATCCAATAGGAACGTATAGATCACAGGTATCAGGATTATCTCCCCATCCGTGTTCCAATATTGGTGGAATTGTTGATTTTACATATAATGTATTTAGATTAGAGCCTCTTCTCCAATATCCTCTAATTCTGTATGTTTTAAATGGAAGTACTAATATTGTAACTTGAGTGTTTTCTAGCCACAGATCACCGCCGACGTATAATGGTACATCCCCTCCATCCTCAAACACAATAGAAGTGAGGTTTACACAATTCTTAAACGTTGCAACATCACAAAGACCAACTGACTTGGGAATTAAAATTTTAGAAATTTTAGTATTAGCCAAAAAACTGAGAGCGATATTAAAAATGTTGGGTGGAAGAACAATAGATTTCAAATTTATACAATTCTGGAATGGACTCGAATCAATACGATTGTTATTAGCAGAATCCAAATAACGGCCATTACTATTGGTATAATTGACAAAATATTGAAATTCATCAAAGTTTGTAATTTCCAAGTTCTCTTTGAACTTAGTATTAATAGTTGTTATCCCTGCAGCCTGTTCAACGGTCAATTCTCCATCACTACCCCAATTCCTCACACATATATCTTTTACGACTTGATCTTTGAAATCAACACAAGCTTCTCCCGTCATATTAAACAAAATATTAGGGAAGTAACTTTTTAAATCATACAACATATCTGGCGAATACTTATCTGTACATAGTACTTTCCCTGATAATACAGGTATAATGTTATCATCTCTTTCTCCACTTTCATTTATTCCACGATATCCATTCTCAGCTAATGATAACAGAGTTTTTAATATTTCGTTCGTATAGAATTCTTCATCAAATCCTACAGCCCTAATATATTTAAGTAAATGTTCCTTGACTGAATATATGGATTGTATTTTCGAAAGAATATTATTATTAGTATTACAATTTTCTACCCAAAAATCTACAATCTCAGACTCGTTATTAATGGTAAGAATAGCATTTGAATAACCCACCATATGTATACAGCTAGATCCGTTATTATAAGTAATATTAACGAGATTATCGTTTGCGGATGGCATGAAATCAATAGTATCGTCTGAATCAATCAGTAAATCAGTTATATGTGTGCAATCAGACAAGTCTAATGCAACCATACTACCAGCAAATGCCGTTGTGTTCAATATCCGCAGTGTCTCAGGAAATGCAATAGAACTAAGTTGCGAACAACCTGTAAATTCATTTGTTAATGATTCAATCTTACTTAAAGATAACTCTTTAAACGATTTGATACCTGTTCCTGCAAAAATAATTCCTAGTTCAGTAATATTTCCCATTTGTCTTTTGCTTGTTCCTATACCGTCACCCCAATTTTCTGCGCATAACATTGTTACAATATCATCTGCAAAACGAACATAAAATTCCCCATTGATATTTAAGGTTAGTCTTGTGAACATTGCTCTGAGCGCTTCTACAGTATCTCCATAAACACTCGCATTGATGTTGAGAGTTCCATCTAACACAGGTAATTCATCTTCTCCGGAAAGCCCTTCACTACTTAATCCACTATAAGTACCGTTTGTCAGGTCAACCAATTTGTCTAATATGAACGAGTTATTGTATGACTCTTCAAAGCCAACGGCTCTAATCCTCTTCAATGCATGGTTATCTCCTTGTTCCATTTGTGCATTCATTATATCAACAAGAATTTTCATAGGTCGAACCAGTGCGCAATCAACAATGAAAAAGTCACTGATCACTGTCTTGCACAAGTCAATCCCGATTCCATCATCTGTAAGAAGAGGATAATTAGACAATGACAAGTATTGATTAAATCTGCTGTATTCAACTACACGAAGTCCTCCACCCGACGGCAGCACAATCTGCGCCAAAGAAGTACCGTCTGCATAAATTTCTTGCAAGTGCTCGCATGCGGTTAAGTTCAATGTACCGGACAAAGTGGTAATATTCGATAATAGCAATCTCTGAAGGCTCACACAATTCGATAATGTCAAAGAGGATATTGAAATGATAACCGGATTATTTTTGCTTCCAAGTCGTATATCCCTTAGCATTCTTCCTTGAATAATCATAGATCCAGTTACATTCTTATTGTACCAATCACCTATATCCTGCAGATATGATGCTCCCTGTATTGCATTCTGCTGATCACCGGAGCCCGAAAGTTCAATTTCCATTTCACACACTTCTCCAGCTTTCGTTCTCTTTCCTTGTATGATACTTGTACCGTTCGCAATTGCCGGATACATATCCATTGCGGGTGTCAACTGATATTTAATCGTGTTACCTGCAGCACGTACAGTAATTGTATCGGTTCCAGAAGCCGAGAATAGTCCGAAGTTATACTTCGACATCATATACAAAATACGCTTAGTAATCCACCTCTGCTCCGCCAGATAATGATCGCCTAAACTTTGAGTAATCGGATCAGTATCATTTGAATAAATACCTGCATTATAAGCTAATTTACCATTTTCATAACAATACTTAGCATCAGCATTATAACCGTCCGACGGGAAATATTCCTGCGCTTGGTCAAAGAAATACTTTTTGTAAAACGCGTATATCTTTTCAAGGTCATTTCCACTCTTTAAACCTCCGAGCGATTGCATGGCTGCCATAGATTTGCGCATACTTATTATCTTCTCCTCCGGGAAAGCAAGTTCCATCAAGTTAAAAAAATTATTTGTTTCTCCGTTCCATACAGCCGCCCCGGTCTCATCCAAATCATGAGTTTCAACACTGTACTCTTTATCCGGTAAACCACGATTGGTTGTATCAAAACGAGTATCAGCATCATCAACACGCCATCTCCATTTTGAAGTTTCGATTCCAAAGCTATACGGATAGGTGTTCTTTGCTCGTTCGTCTGTTCCAGCATTAAACTCTACATTGTTCATAAAGTACAAACAATCATCGATATCCCAGTACAAAGCGGCTTCCTTTCTGAACTTAGCCACACGGGCATTGATAAAAAGGGTATTCAGACTATCATTTGTTTTATTCTCAATATCAGCAGAAGCAAGTCCATAATCTTTGTCTACCAGTTGAGATACCAGATTAATTGGTCCTTCTCCAATGTCCGATGGTATAAACAAACCTACCGACGCCTCATAATAATAGACATCAAACCGATGCGAATCACCAACTTTTGCAATCCAAAACTCATAAGGCTGCGTACGATATATATCCAGGTCATCATTCAGTTCATCGGGAGTACCATCGAATGGAAGCAAACGGGGGGAACATTGATAAACGTGATTGTAGGTTGGAATCCAGTTGACTATATTTGCTATATCTCCAGCTCCAAAACCGAAAGAGTTGGCACCATTATACTGCCATGCTTCTTTGTCCTCATCGTATACGACTCTCCCGCTATCAGTATTCCACGGAACACGAAACAAAGTCAGAAGAGGCGAGTTATCAGAACCTTCGATAGACAAAAGATCAGGAAAATAGTCCGTATCATAGCCGAACGTATATTTATCCCCTTTATCCGGTCCGAAAGTATATAAACCCTTGAAAACATATACAGGTTCTCCGTCGTCATTAATTGACTTTTCAAAACAAAAGAAAGGAAGCTCGTATACTGATACACGTACATCCGAATACCCCTCCCTCTGCATTGCTTCGTTCGACAAACCTACTTGTTTATATAAATCAGTGTAAGAATTGACTGCGCCGATTTTATGAGATTGCATGGAAGAGGCAAAATTCTTTTTTGCTGTAAATTTCTGTCCTGCCGGAATCCAAGGTACCATCTGCCATACTTTTTTACTGGTACTTCCATCAGCATGAGTAATGACAGACAAATTCTTGTCTAGTTGATAACGGGTATTCCATATCCAGTATTTCATAGATGAAGTACCTTGTCCTTTTGCAGTGACATCACTGATAGATACATTCCACTCCGGATGGTCGTAGAAGTAAACGTCAAGGGTACCAATACGTTGCGTCTGGTCAGCCATACTTGGAATCGTATTGTCAAACACTATGACATTATATTGGTCAACCGTATTATCGAAGTCTATTTCAGAACCGTTTGTATCAAGGATGTCATTCTCTGTTTTGAAACTATTTTTTTCTTCTGCTGTAGAAAGCCAATTGACATAGTTCGTTTGTACACCTTGCGAGGTTAATGCCGAATCATATTCACGAATACCGTATACATCTACATCCGCATTATCAGAGCCTATGACAATCGTTCCGTTATGAGCAAAATAATCATTATTCTCATAAGTAAACTCACGGTTCTTAATTCCGTTTATATAGAGAATGCAGAGATTAAATCCACTATTTCCATAAGCATCCGGCATGATTGTAAGTGTCAGCCGGGTCCGCTTCTCTTCAAAGGTGTGAAGACTTTGTACATCCTTATCTTTTAGAGACTGTGAGTACATAATCACGTTGTCTGGATAAATATTCAATCCGACAAATAAATCTCCTGCAGGAGTAGAGACTGTGATAACCGGTTTTGAGAAATCAGTAACGTTAGAGATTTGATAGTCTATTTCAAATGTCTTGCCGGTCCGGGCACTCTCTTTTCCAAACGGACTGTAATTGATATCAACGCTTGATCCGGCAAGCAGACGGAGCGTTTTATACCCTAGATTATCGTTTGTCCATCCGTCGTTTCCCCAGTTTATTCCATTCCATATAGCTTCGATCTGCGTTCCGTCGACTTCATTAATCATACATTCCCTATTTCCTTGTCTGTTGGTACGTGTTTTAGGGTTGATATACATCACAGCTCCTGCTACGGCAGAATATCCCAACGAGTTATTCACGGGAAACTCTAATGGATCGGTAAGCAGAACGCCGCTATCTTTGACATTAGCAATAATAGAGAAATCCTGATTATCTATTGTGTCTATTTCAAGAGGCAATGAGAATGAATACTTAGTAGAGGTAGAAATGCTTTCTTCAGTAGAACTGAATACTACTTCATTCCCCTTCGTAATCTCAAACAAGGCAGAAGTACTAACATTATCACCATCATACATCGTATAATCAAACAAGATGTTTTCACTCCAGTTGGTTATTCTTTCCGCCACATTATTGATAGCGATCAGTTTAGCCTGCTCACCGGCGACTGCACATATCACATTAAATGATAGGGTCTTAGTACGAATACTACCGTCCGCATTGGAAACATAAGCCGATATCTTAAAAATTCCGCTCTTTTGTGGATGTGGAATAGAGTAATTGTAAGCAGTTTCGACATAAACTCCCGTGCCCAACGCTACTTCATACCCTTCAGAATAATCTGTTCCGGAAATGTTCACATACAGACTTTTAGAAACATTCCCTGATATATTGAACGGAACTGTAATGTCATTATTAAATGCCGTCCACCATTTAAAGTTTACTGCGCTAATGGACAGAGACGTAAGCTGCACAGCATATACAAATGCGGGAGTTGTTACCTCAGTCACTTCTCCGGTAACTTTGATCATGACATTATTAGCTCCGGATGTCAGAAACTCGGCAATATCCGTTTTGAACGGAACACTAGAATTGATATACAATTGTTTCACTATAACATATTCAGAGTTAATGTTATTCTTGACCGAAATCTGGCACATACCACGTTCTCCTGTGTCTTCATATGGTTCATTAGAGCTATATCTTTCCTGGCTGATAAAGGTAAAATCCAATAAACAAGGCTCTCCCTTACTAGCAGAAATATTTTTCGATTCCAGGTTATTTGTGATACGAATATTCCGTTGCACACCAGTACCGCCACCACCTTCTCCATGAGTGGAGATATAATTCATTAAGTCAGAAAAAGTGGTAATGATAGAACCGTCCTCAGCCGTTCCGGTAGGAATAAAGCATTCCGCAGCCGGTTTCCATTCATTGTCCCTATACATCAAAACGGAACCATCTTCTGCTATATCAGCTTCTTGAGACACATTGGTCAATTCTCCCATTGAAGCAGCACCTTTTATTTCAGAAAGTAAAATCAGGGTCTGCCATTCTCCATCCTCTCCCATCTTCCATTGCAATTCTGTTCCGTTAGACTGAAGATAGACATTTTCTCCATTATCACCTTTATCTCCCGGATCTCCCTTCTCTCCTGTCTGACCCGGATCTCCTTGATTTCCCTGTTCTCCCTTTTCTCCCTGAGCAGACACCCGATTCCCTAAAGAATCAGTTATATCTTTCCATGTATTCCCGTTATCTTCCGATACTTGCCAATAGCCTGACGAAATTCGAAAGACAGGTAAAGCTGCCAATTTACCTTTAAGTAGTTCCAACGGAGTACGGACAACATCAAATACCGATCCGGATTGGCGTACACACGGGAGAGAGTTAATTCCCTCTATCGAATCAACAAGAGGAACTTCATCAACTCCTACAGAGTCGAGTTGCAGGCGTCGCTTCACGTTTTGAGCTAGTACGTCCAGTTGCGACTCAGGCAGCATTCCTTGAGATTCCATCAACGAAAATACAGCCGTTACTATATCATTAATTTGCTCTTGTGTCAGTTCCATATTATTCCTGTGTTAGTTTTAATAAATTTAAAGCAGCCTTCTTTGCAGATACCAGAATGGTACTTGCATTAGAGAGGGCATATATAATAGCACTGATTTGTTCATCAGGGATTTCAAGCTCTCCTTCGGAATGATAAATGTTGCGTGCTGTTTCATCAACACCGATATCAGAAGTATTCTGATGAATTGCATTACCTACTGCTTTGGCGATATCCATTTCCTTGTATTCACCAAATGTCACTTCTACTTTTGCTTTTGTAAAATCTACTTTCATAATTTTTCTTATTAATAAATCATTTATTAAGCAGGTCTCCCGAAAATTATAACCATAAAATAAGCGGGTTTTGCCTTATCATTATTCCCAGATCTAAACAATATCCGAAAAACATTATTTTCAATGCTAGTATAAGATGGAATTGCTTCATGGTATCCATCCACCCAATTTACTGATGGCATTGCCAAGAAATAATAATCTGTATGTCCAAGGTTATGGTAAAATTCATACTCCCGTTCTGCGTTTAATGCAATACGGTTAATAGAAATACCATTTCCCCATTTCCTATTAAGGTTAATGCCACTATTGGTAGTATAAATCTCGACACACCCAAGTACACCGGGCATACACCAAGTATCTCCAGCTTCTGATAATTTCCATTGGCATCCTCCAGAAGCAACAAGAGCATAATTAGCCTTTCCTCCATACTTATAATCATATGTAGAACTGCCATAAGCATTAATCTTGACAGCTATATTTTCATCGTCACCTGATGCCTGAAACATAGACGCTGTTTCAAATCCTGCAATAGAAGGTATGCCATTACCGAGTATCGCTTTCCTTATGGCGGTTAAAGTTTGATTTCCTGATGTCCGTGTTTTTTGTGTTTCAATACTAATAAACGCATCTGCATTACTATAATTTGACAATCCGTATCCATCTATCTCAAACCCTCCAATTTTTCCTCCCTTAGCAGTCATATATCCATTTTCAATACTAAACCCCTTATTATCAGTAGCAAAACCTTCTAGAGTTATCTTATCAGCTACCAGTTTAATTTCACCATCACCACTTTCATTGATAGCAGCAATGATCGAAGCTGCATTAACGACTTCCCCACCTTCTGTCTTCTTCACCAACAGACCAATGGACGTGCTAGTCTGGTCAATAGTCGTCTGATTCTTGACAATCCATTCACGGGAGGCTTCTACTCCCAGGTTAGCAAGCTCGTTGCGTGCTGTTACATACTCCTTGAATAAAGGATATATCTGTTTGTCAGCGTCTAGCAAGGAGATCCTTTGTAATGAATCGGAAGAAAGTAAAGGATAAGCAGCCGAACTACCTTCAAGGGTATAGGTCGTAGAGAATAATCCCATCTTAAGATTCGAATACTTTGTTTTCAGAGCATTAATTGCAGTACGAAGATTCGTTTTGATCGTTTCTCCGGTATTGATGCCCGCATCAAGAAAAGCAAGAACCCGGCTGATAACAGGACTGTTGGCTTCTAATATGCTAGGTGTACCCGCATCGACTGCCGTGTCAGCCATTTCAGATTTAATACTCTCATATATAGAAATAATATCTGTTTTCTCTGCCGGTGTGATACGACCGTCTTGAGAGTATCCTTTGATTCTAGACAAGATATCCTCCGAACTGGCATACAACTGTGCCGCAAGATTCTGTGCTGCTCCGGATACCTCTCCAGCTACCATATCCCGGACAGTTGTCTCTAAGCTACCTTCAAGAGCATTAAGTTGCTGATTGACTTGTGTCAAGCTATTTTCTGTAACCGATTTAAACTCAGCGTAATTAGTCAAAGTACCTTCGGCAGCAGAAAGGCGGGTCCCGACATCCGTATAGTTTCTCTCAAGAGTGTCTGTTTTAGAAGCATACAAAGTCAGACTTTCATCAATGCCATCAATTCGATTACCGATATTGAGAAACATCGAGTCAACCTCCGAGCTACGGTAATAACTTTCCAGAGTACTGTTCACTCCGTCAATTGCTACTCCGATTTCAGAATCTATGTAATTCTGAGCGTCAGACTTCTTGTAGTACAACTTTAAATCCTCCGTCAGACCATTGATGGAAATTCCCATTTGGGTAGTCGTCTGTTCAAGGTTATCAGTCTTTTCGACATAAGCATCTATACGTCCATCAATAGTAGAAATAACCGTATTCATCTCAGTCTTAAAAGATTCAAGAGAATCGGTAGTCAGAGTTAGCGTCTTGATATAAATATCACCTGAAAACTCCAGTATAAAATCTCCTGTACCATCCCAATCACCGGACCATGATTTAGTTGTAAAATCACTGTTAGCTGAAATACTTTCTTCCACGTAAAGAGCAGAACTGGTAAAACCGACCTTTATTGTACCAGATGTTTTACATAGATACCGCAGAGAGATATCAAATTTCTCCACCTTATCAGGTTTGTGATTTAAGTCTTTATTTAGTTGTTTAACACCGCTACTTTTGACACGCAGCATATACTGATTATTGTACAAGACGATATCAGAAACATTTGATTTCTCAGAGTATAAGTTGGCATTGACATTGACCATTTCTCCGGAAGCCGAATAAACGTTCACTGCTGTGGAATGTTCCCAATATGTCATATCATAGACAAAAGAGGCATTTTTTAAATAGTTATCTTTCTCAGACACATCATAGCGCACAGAATTAATCTCAGCACGAATGTTTGCATCTGTAACCTGAAACTTCGTAAAAATGTCTTCCCCGGATCGGAGCATAAAGTCTCCTCTGAAATATCCATTATCGCAGAATATACCGTAATCCTTTAATTGTCTCCAATACGGAGTGGTAATGCCAGAGAGATTTCCTATACGTGTTCTTGTTGCGTTTTCAGGATCAGTTTTCATACCATAGACTATGTCGATGTAAGGACCATTCGCTTCTACAGAGGTATGTTTGATCAATCCTTTGCGATCTACATCAGTCATACTGTCTACGCGAACAAGCGTATCGCCTTCTCTTACATCATTTTCAGAGCCGACGAAGTTTGAATAAGTAATATAATCAGCACTAATTCCTGAAACGACAAATTCATACTCCTTGTTAACAGAAAAGTTTCCTTCATCAAATTGCTGGACCATGATATAGTCTCCCGTCCGAAAAGGGTTGTATAATTTTCCGTTTTGAGTATCTATGTAGATTCGCATATTTGTCTTATCAATGCGGAGTACTTCAATCATATCCGTAGTCAGCCGTGTACCATTCTCTCCGAGAAGTTGCGAGACTATCATTTCATAGACGCGCATTCTCTTGCGTATGTCCAGTTCATCTATTTCAAGAATAGTACGCAATTCTTTGATGCCCCCGGAGTTAACAAACTCCTTCAAGTATATAGCCCATCCTTGACCATTCGGATTCCCTGATATAAACTCAGAGGAAGACAATGACTTTTCAAATGTGGCAGTATCAGAGAATATCGCAGCCCCTAAGACCTTAAGTGTCTCCATCTTTGCTTCACCTTTGACATTGATGCCTTCCAAAAAATGTATTAACTTTTGAGCTGTATCTTCTACGAGTTTACTCAAATAGATTCCTTCTGCAGTTTCCTGAGTGGAAATCTTATGTAGCTTAAAATGTTCTCGACCGTCAGATTTGGATATAGCCTTATCCTCAACCAGTACATATATATCCTCTTGCCCTTCAATAGATATTACTTGACCTGCATACGGCATATAAGGTTCCGCATCTGTGTTGCGGGCATATTCCGTAGCCTCTTTTATAGATGCCCATGTCTCCGTAGAATCTATAGGATAGGGATTCGTACGTCTATATTGATGGGGGAAAGAACTTCCGTTTATCTTAACCATTACTATACTGTTTTAAAAGTGAATGAATCGGGATCATTCAGACCCGGTGTCTGAATCACCCACATTTTATAATTTATTTCGTCTTTACCATTCGCACCAGCTACGGATATCGCTTTCGGTCCCGAACATACTTTGCCATTTTCGATAAAATTTCCATAAGATGAGGCAATAGAAATGTCACAAACACTGTCAGATGGCACGCATACAACAACAATTTTCCAGTTAGATACCGGAAACTGGTACGTGCCAGGTCCTGAGTACAAATCATTCGATCCTAGCGCCCGCACATCGTCCGATGTTTTAGGGATGGAGGAGCATACTCCGGCAAACCACTTACGATGTACATTCACATTGATAGAATCACTCAATACCTTTCTGGGCAATACATCATCCTCACTGGCTGCATAAATGACATTGGCAATATATGTTTCTTTCTGCGTATAAAAACCATCCAACTGCCTTGTCGCTGTCTGCACACCACCTACTTCTTCCGAAAAATTGAGTTTATTATTCGGATTACCATCATAGTAAGCTTGTTCCATAGGACCTTGACTATTTCTAACAGCAGTATATGTTATAAAACCTTTCGGACTACCATATTCAACATCCTTATTTGTAGATATCTCACTTCTCAACTCCCCTGTTGATTTCTGCGATATCAGTTTTATAAATGCATCTACTACCGTAGTTCCTCCAAGTATTATATCACCAGCCTTGAAGTAGCCTACTCTATCCACTGTCACTTCTATATTCCTTGGGAATACAGCGTTTGTTCCTTCTATACCGGAAGAAGTTCCTCCACCGGCAATTATCGACAACCTGTCCTTCTCCTTTCTATAAGTCAAAGAGTCGATTTTGCTTTCAATCTCACCGAGACGTGAATATGGTGCGGTTTCTCCCACAGTGTATACAGGAGAATCATAAGGGATATCAAGACTATATTCAAACCCTATAATACGGGAAATCCGGGCTTCTTCAAAATATGCTTTATTGATTAGCTTTACTTTCTGACCTACAGTAAAACTTTTTGCAAACCCTTCATCCTGCTCCCCTGTTTCGGGATTAATGCCATAAATATAGTCCGACATCATGGTATTGGTATAGGTCGAAGGATCTTGTTTCAGTTTCTCAATGTACTCTTTAGCCCGTTCTTCCACCTCCACTTCGGCATTGGGAATCATTACATCGGAAACAAATTGAGGATCATACCCGTAGAGAACATATGTGTCTCCACCTTGATCCGTAGGATGTAAAATGTCATCAGGAAGCATTCTTCCGTAATTATCGTTGCGTTTAATTTCGTAGACTTGTGCATCCCGGTTCCAGGTACCGTCTTTTAAATGTTCAGGTTTGGGCGCATCATCTCTTACTTTATCATAAGGATTAAATAAGACTTCGAAATCCATACCCGCTAAAGGTCCTGACAAGAATTCTATTCTCAGTTCCTCAGAATCCAGTTTGTAATCCTTCGAAAAGTGAAATCCGGGATCGTCATCTTTAAACCTCCATGCCAACCAGTCTTTTGACGTTTTTGTTCCATCTGGGTTATCTATAGTATCAGTATATGTATGAGTTGTTACCATATCCGTTACCCCTTCACGCTTTGGATAGATATCATCAAAAACAACGATCTGTTCTACAGCCTCCTCAGCTTTCATATCCGGGTAAGCATCAATATATGTCACTCCTTCGGGCATCAGGAGATGTCGGGTTGCAATTCCTTCAGCGATTTGAGTATCTTTATCATCTGAAAAGTAACTTACCGGAACCTTACTTTTTACGATATTATCAATCGTATATTTGTCACCAATAGAAGCTGTAACTCCTTCCGGAAGACGTAAAATATTTGCTGTCTCTCCAATATGAAAATCCGGATTATAGATAGCATCAAATGTCTTTCCACTATTTACTCCAGAAAGAAAGGTCACTGATGTGGCGGCAGACTTTCCGGCAACAAGCTCCATGTCTAGTGAAACCCTAGCAAAAAGTCCAATTCCCATCCCAATCAAAGTGTTGTCAAACTGTGGAACAAGCAGATAGGTACGTAATTTAAACAGTGATGCTCCCAATCCCGGTGCAAATTCTTTTGCTATGGGAAATGATAAATTTATTTCATGTTGTTGGTTTTCATTTAACGTAACAGTATTGCTACCTATAAGGATTTCCTTTTCAATGCCATCCTGCAAATAAATAAAAGATACACGAAAAACGTACTCGCCTGCCGGAAGATAATCCCGAGGAAATGAAGGCTGACCAGGCATAGGCATATAATAAGTACCAGTACCAAAACTGATACCGTTACCTTTATCAATGATCTTATAAATACTGCCGACTAATGTATCAACTAAATCATTATTGTTGGAGAATTCTCTATGATTACTGTTTAACGTCCCTGTTATGATAGGATCAATAACGTGTTTTTCTTCTGTTACTATATCACTAGGGAAAAAGTCAGTTACAAGTGACCTTGCCGTATCAGATAAATCCCTGCCATTAATATCCTTTACATCAAAAACCAGTTTTTTACGATACGTTAGCGGTATGTTGCGGGTAGATCCGAAAGCATAAATACGTGTTGCGTACGTACTCTGGCTATCACTTCGATCCATCTTGCCAACATTCATTCCAAGTTCGAAATCTACCGGATCACCATTCTCGCAACGACCAAAGTGAATCTCATTTTTAACTACCCACCATTCACATTCAAAAGCTTCTGCCATCTGAGAGAGGGCGTCAATCAGATTTGTGCTGTCATAAGAAATCAACTTCGAAGAAGTATTTACCGAATCGTCTATTGTGCATTCGAATGCTTCGCCTTGATATTTATACCCAAGCACCTCCAGATTCTTAAGAAAAACCTGCATATGTACTTTTAGACTGTCAGTAAGATTCCAACTGGCTTCACGTCCTCCATTTTCAGGAGTAAAGAAAAACATTTTATTCTTCCACTTCCAATAATAAGCATCCAGCCGCAGATTATATTCATAAGCACCCGTTTCTATGTTATAATCCGGCTTATACAAATCTACAAGCTCAAACATGCCAATTTCATGGTCTACATTATCTCCCAGAGAAAAAGGAATAAGCTTATCCAAAGAGAACTTCAAAGTAATATAATCCTCCTTCATCAACAGGAACTTACGCTTGCTCCCTTGATTTATGGGAGTAGAAAAGCGTATATTTCCGGATATGTCTTTAATATCTATCATTAGGATTCGGTTCATATAGTTTCAGTGAGAACTTTCCAATGCCGCGCATAAACTGGCTGAATTGGCTGCACGATTGATAAATCGTTTTGTACACGACTTTAGGCTGATATTTGGTTTCTATCTCAAGTGCGCCTGTTGCCAGTTCTTCACAAAAGCTATTGTATCTCTCAAAAAACTGTTCCTCACTGGAAGCCGTCAGGTTAATCTGAAGAGTCAGGTTTCTCACATCTACCCTTGGATTGGCGATGACCACCCGTTTTCCATGTTCCAGCCGACTCTCGTTTTCTATAAAAGTTTTGTTGGAGGATGGTGTCATTAGTTCGGATAATGCATTATTATCCATGCTTATGCCCCAAGTAGTGTAGGCATCTTTACCGTTAATGCGCAATTCGTCTTTCATATCATTATATGTTTTTTGTATTTCTATCTATATTATCCAGTTTCTCTCCAAATCCCAGTAGTACTTTTGTATACTTTGCAATATCTTCCAGATGCCCGTTTGACATAACAGCCAAATTCCTCATATCGGTTAGAAGCAGGTTACTATCAGAAGCCGTGGTGCATAATGAAGACAAGCTCCCCAAAACAAACAGCATTGAATTCTTGATTTCCTCATTAGATATCTGCAAAGCAGTAAAACGTCCATTAAGTTCATCTCCTGTATCCTGAGACATCGCAGCAAATCCTTTCTGAGTGGAAGATTGAGAAGACGACTCTTCACCAGAAGACCAACCGAATTGTTGCATTAAAGCATTGCGCTCTTCCAAAGCATCGGAAACAATGCCATTCCAGCTTTCTTGCAAATCTGCATATTCCTTTTCATCAATACCGCCTGATTCATTGGCTTTAGCAGAAGCTTTATACCATTCATTAATTCTAGACTTATAATTGTCAATCAGCATGGAATTAAGAATAGCTTTCTGCATATACTTCTCAAAATTATTGGCAAACTCTTCTGAGGAAGAATCCATATCAGACAATGCATCCAGAAAACTACTAAAGACATCATCAAAAGATACTTGGGTTAACGATTCATTCAGAAGATCTCTCATTTCTTCCGTTTCCTCATTACATGCAATTATTTGCTCTAAATATTCGCGTACATCCCCATCTAATTTTGCCCAAAAAGTAGGAGCATCCCTTTGTAGTGTTGCAAGCTGCTCAGCTGTTAAATCAAATAATCCAGTCATTCTATTCCCAATATCATCGGGATTCATTCCTATTGAATTGGCAAAGTTGTTCCACTCTGCCCATCCTTCATTATTCATACCCTTACGCATTCGTACGCCGATAGAATGAGAGCCTGCTGATGCTCCAGCATTCAAACGCTCCTTGCCAAGTGTTCTTGCTGCATCTGCTTGTTTTTCAATAAGCTCTATTGCTTTCTGAGAGGCTTCTACAGCAGCCTTTCCTGTCAATGTTTCCAATAGTTCTTTCTGCTTGCCAATAATTACATCAAGCACTTTCACATAGCTCTCGTAGTTTTCCTTGGCTGTGTCATAATCAGAATAATCAGCACCAAACATATCTGCTATTTTGGTAGCCACCTGTAATGCCGCGCCAATGATAGCTAAGATAACAGAAGCTTTCTCTACAGTTTGTATAGAAGTGGATGCTGCCTGTGCTGTTCCACTCATTGCCGTCGAAGAACCATTAGCCAACATTACAATACCATCAATCATTTGCAATGTAGATGATGCTATCCCCCCGGCAGCAGATATGATCTCTCCGGCAGTACCTCCTACTGCATCACCAATCTCATTAAATCCACTTTCTACATTTCCTAATGTCTTATATAATTCTTGCCATTCTTTTATACCCCGCTTTTCAGGAGCTGTCTGAGTCTCGTTAGTTTTCTCACTAATTTCATTTTTTAATGAAGATACCTTTGCTCTTTGTCCCGCCAGTTTAGGATCATTGGGACTTAGAAATTCAGATCGCTGGAGCTCCTGCTCTGCTTGAAACAGTAATTTCTGTAACTGTTCCAAACTCATATTTGCTATGCTATTAGTCCACGACTGAAAAGAATCCTCGCGCATAGCAAACTCACTATCAACAGCCTCCAAGGCTCCTTCTTTCTGATAATCATGTTCTGCAAGTGTTTCTTTAGAAGCTCCTGCTTTTCTTAATGCTTCTCTTTCCTGTTCAAATTTCTGTTGTACAGCAAGACGTTTTTCTGTATAACCTTGATATTTTGACAATATTTCTTTATAGTATACTGATATATCATTCCCTTGTCTCGCAACAGTTTGTTTCAATATATTAGCAAATGCACTCTTTTCATTTTCATTCAGAGATACAGTCGATTCATCAAAAGTTTTACCTTCATTCTTTGAATTAGCTTCGAATATAGTTTTTTCCAAATCAATTTTCTTTTGGAGATAATCAGTTTTTAATCTTTTTAGTTCTGCTATTTCTTTTTGATGATTTAACTCCATCTGAGCTAGCTTTTTCTCTTCTCCTTCTTCCATAGCATCAATTTCAGCCTGAGCACTTTTATTCTCTAGATCTTCTATTAAATTTGATCCTTCTAAGTCCTGCCTATTGTGTAAATCTTCCTGCTTTTGTTTATTATCTCCAGAAAAGGAAGCCTGTTTATCATAATCAGCACCAGTCCTAAGCTTATACAGTTCTTTTAACTTATTAAGCGTTTCGTTTGCTTTTTGTAATTCACTATCATCAGCAAGACCGTCTTGTGCTTTTTTTCGTTGATTATTTATATTTTCTTTTACTTTTTCTATCTCAGAAACTAATTTTTTTAACGTCTTAAGACCTTTAATTTCACCGTTATCCGTTTTCTCCGCATTATCAAACAATATACCTGCAACCTCTTCATCGGTGATTCTGAACTTAGATTTATATTCTTCAAGAACAGTTTCAGTAGCCTTAGTTTCCTTACTTATCTCTGAACGCAAGTTAAACACATTGTTCCTAAAGTCAACTAAACCATCTTCTGCATTGTCTCCCCATTTCATATCCCAAAAAGTTGCACTTTTCAAATCCTTTATCACATTCGGAGACAAAGCTTTTCCACTCATCGCACTATCAAAAAATTGATTATATAAGTTCCCGCCTCTAGTCTGACCAAACTTTTTAATCAATGTATCATATGCAACATCTAACTTTTCACTAATTGTTTTATCAAGATTCTCTTGTTCAGTATTAAAGAAAAACTCAAACTTTCGTTGCCCAATTGACAAACGCATATTTTCAACTAATTGAGCATACGAAGTTGAAAGATTACCGACACGATCAATCTCTTCGTCAAGACCAATATAATACTGACCGTAATTATCAACTATAGTTTTTTTTATTTTATTATACTCTTCACTTCCTTTCTTCACTTCTATCAATTTTCTTTCTAAAGAAGATAATTTAGAAACTTCAGAAGTCAGACTTTTTTCTACATTCATATTTGCTTCATTCAAACGACTATGAGCTTTTTCCAACTCAGTTTCAGCAGTAGTCACTTTATAAATTGCGTACCCAAGTCCCACTACAGCTGCCGCAATAAAAGTGTATGGATTTTGAAGAAGCGCAATAGTATTTGCCTTTATTGCTCCTGTAAACAGTTTTGTTTTTGCAGCAGCTAATGCTTGTGATTGGGATACAACCATTCCTGCTTTAGCAGCTAACAACATCTCCAAGTTAGCCTGCTCCATCACTATAAGATTCAATCTTTGCAAAGCAGTAATAGTTATTAGAATTGCTTTATATGACCCATATACTATTACCAATTCTGATACTGCTTTACCTAATTGCTCATAATTATCCAAAATATATTGAGTTCCATTAAGAGATTCATTTATAATTCCTTCCTGAGATTGGCCCACTTCATTAAGCATTGACTCCCATGCGTCACGTATGTTCTCAATCTTGCCAGAAATAGTTCTAGATTGTTCGTCCATTAAACCATAAAACTGACCGCCTTCATTTGTTAAATTACCTATAACTTTCTGTACTTCAGGAAAACCTATTTTACCTACAGACACCAGTTCAGTTATTTTAGCAGTTGTTACTCCCAACATATCTGCAAGACCTTGAAGCATAGGAATGCCAAATATCGTAAACTGGTCAATATTTTGTTCATAAAGTTTTCCTTGTTCCATTACATTTCCATACAGTTCAATTAACTGTTCTAGTGGCAACCCCATACCTGATGCAATATTACCTAATCGAATTAATGTATCATTAACTTGTTCAAATTCTGCACCATACTCAATCAATAGCTTTGCTCCAATAGCTAGCTCCTTTAAATTAAAAGGAGTTTCTGCAGCTGTCTTTATTATCTGAGACATTAATACATTCGCCTTTTCTCGATTTTTCAATAAAGTTGCAAAAGAAATCTCAAGCTGTTCAAACTCACCACGTACACGAACAACGTCACTAGCAAAATCTTTTAAAGTTTCTGTTCCACCAATAATATCCAATGTTTTCTTTAAAATATTTGCAAAGTCACTGTTCGCATTATTAGCCTTTTTAGATTCAAGCGCTAAAGCATGAATAGAAAAGCGCATTTGTTCAGCCTTCATGATAAAATCATCACTATTTACTCCAATGTTAAATGTTAAATTTCCCATATTATTAATCTTTCAAATTATTATTAGCCAAAACTATTGCAAAGCTTAATCAATATAAAAAAAAATGTCCTCAAGCTCGTGACATAAAGATATTTGTCACATAATTTATCATTATATCAATATTTCATGCAATATCAAGCAAGTTATTCTATTGATAGGAGAATCATTACTCAAGAAAAGTAGCATCTACTCTCAGTATTTATCTTGGCAATTATCGAATTCCAATAATTATCATTATTTTTGCCTAGAGAAACAAATGATCACATTACTATTAAAATCAAAAGTAAAAACCATGAAACAAGCACTACAACTATTTATAATCACATTGCTAATAGTCAGTTGTACTAAAAAGCAGTCGAATCAAATTGAACAATACGATTCTATGATCTTTACCGATGCAGAAATTAGAAATCAAGAAATACAAGACTCATTACAGCAAGCAAGACTAGACTCTTTGGCCTTAATTGCTTGGGGAGATGCTAAATTTGGTATGAGTATGAAAGAAACTTTATCTACTAATGCATTCAAAAATGGGAGAAAACAACATGGTGTAGATGAAATTACAATGAATTTTGATCAAGAGTTCAAATTTAAAAAGCTCTTCGAACTTAATAATTTAGCGGGAATTTCAGCTTATTATCAAGAAAATGAATTAAAAAGAATCAGCATTAAATCTTATTATGTAAGAGCTAATTATATAAATGAGCTAATAATGGATTGTAACATTTTTGCCAAAGAATTTACTAAAAAGCATGGCTCTCCCTCATTTCAAAAAGGCAAAACCAATATACTGGACTTTACTGTCGGAAAGGAGTTTACTTATGCAAAGTTCAAAATGAAAGACAAAAATATTGTCATAAAATTAGGAGAACTTTATGATGGAGGTAATTATTATTATATCATATACATTGAAAATGACAAGTTCCCCAAAAAGAAACATGTGAAAACAGAAAAGGAAAAGAAAGAGGAACAAAGAAGAATGAAAGAAGCTAAAGAAATAAAAGAAAACTCCTTCTAATCATTAAAATACAAGGCAACTAACTCACAACGAACTAGTTGCCCTTTTTCGATTCTTAAAACAGAGTTACTACATAAAATTCCCTATACATCTAGTTGGGATAGATCTTGTTAAACGTTAGGAAAGCCTATCTTTATTCTACCCTCTTGTAAGTTCCATCTTCTGAACCGTTCTTTATCTTTAATATATCTTTTGAAAATAAACACTCCCATACTTTTTTCTGTCCTTTGAGCTTATTTCCATCATCAGAATAGGTAATTTCAATATTTATATTATCACCTGAGATTTCATACGTAAATAAATAGTTAGTTAAAAAGCTAGCTCCGTTAAGAAGCGCATAATACCCGGTTCCATCATTCTCAAATTTTAAGTATTTGTGAGTTCCTTCCGTACCCGTTGACCATGTTCCTACCAAGTGTTTCGAATCTAAGTCCATCCAATCATCATCATCAGAAGAACATCCCCCCAATACTATTGGACACAATAAAATCATAAAAAAAAGAATCTTTTTCATTACGTATAGATATTTAATTTGTTTGTTCGGCAAAGGTAGGAATAATATTAATGTCATACCAATTATCTTTCAAGCAATAACATATAACATATCAAGCATTAACATCTCACTTCTCAAGTATTAACTCTTGATATATCAGGTATTAATACTCGACAACTCAAGTATTAATACCTGATATATAATTTCACATAGAAAAGAGCACAAGCTATAATATCCATTTAATACATGAAAATTATTAGAGAATCTTTTTGGCATTCAATATATTCTACCTACCTTTGCAGCATAAATTAACACTGATGCTTTGCCAGCAAAGCGGCAAAACAAACATAGGGAAATATACATTGTGGGACAAATAGATAGTGGGAAATGCTATTTGCCTATATAAAGCTTAATATAAACATGACTAAAGTAAAAAGAAATTCCGCTTAATTTCTAAGCAATGAGATAATTATACACATACCTCAATAATCGTGCATTATCTCCATAGTTATTAGATCAATTAAACATATTCAAAAAATTCGACCAAAGATTTAAAACCAGATCTTTGGTAATGAACCTGCAAAACAAACTTTTAATAAGCATATAAAAATGAAGAAAATCTTACTACTATTGGCTATATTGCCAATGTTCATGACATCATGTTCTAATGATGACGAATCCACCGAACAAACTTTCTTTGTAAACGTGTACACTAAATGGGAAGACTCAGAAGAAAAAGTTGCTAAAAAAGCCTTTCTGTACATTTACGAAAATGAGAACAAAAGTATCGACAACAGCCAAAGCACTATCTCTGTTGTTAATGACGGACTAATCACATATACGGACGGAAGCAAATCTTCCAAACCCAAATATGCTACTAAATTTCAATCCGGTGTATTCAATATTGAAAATATGCCCAATGGAGAATACATATTATGGGTTACCTATAGGGAAGAATATGGGGGGCGTACCTATTCATCTTACAAAGCAATCAGCGTAAACCACGATTATAGAGGGAAAAGTGAAAAGAAGGTCTTTCAAACTTCTATGCAAGACCAAGGATTGTATGTATATCAAAACTGGTAATCAGAATTAATATTAACCCTTTTCTTAGAATCTAAGAAAAACAAACAGCTATTGTATGAAAAGAATTATTTTGAGTGCTCTAATTGGATTAATGGCAATTAGTGCAAGCGCACAACTTATGCGCAGTGAAGAACTGGAAAAGTACGCTAAAGAAAAATTTGGCGACAAATGGGTAGATGCGGCAGCAAACATAGGTTCACAACTTGCACTGGACAAAAACAACTCTCTGACATATACTCAGGTTATTGAATGTGGAGAACAAACCAAAGAAAAATTGTATGTTACTCTTAACCATTGGTTTGTAGAATCTTTTAATGACGCAAACTCTGTCATTCAACTTAATGACAAAGAAGAAGGAGTTATTATCGGCAAAGGTTACCTTTCTGATATTGCAGGACACTTAGGCGGAATGAACGCATATAATGTCAGCGTTCACCCTATTATTAAAGTGGACATCAAAGATAAAAAAATTCGTGTGACCTATACCGTACAATGTTTTGAGGTGGAGAAAGCTGTAGGAGGCGGTGTCATGTCTGCTCTGTCAAACACCAGACCTTCCATATCCACAGAAAAATGGCCGCTTGAAACCTGTTACCCTTTCATTGAGAAGGATGAACATAAAGCGAAAAAGACTTCTTCAAAAGCATTAGTAATGACTCATGCATACTCTAATGTAATTATGGATAAGATTGAGGAGGCTGTGAAAAATGGTCTTGCCGGCAATGAATCTGATAATTGGTAATTAATAAATTAGCGCATCTCGAACGAACGAGGTGCGCTAAATATCCCACCGAAATAAGCTTATAGATTTATATATTAAATTCCCAATATAGACTTAAGTTCCTGCAGATCTGCAGCTTGAATACTCCTTGATTTAGGAGACTGAGGAACATACACCACCATAATGAAACCACTTTCAACGGATAATCTAACCCCCATATTATATTTATCCGAATCATTATTGATGAAGTAATATGCACCATCACTATCCTTCCCTATTACCTGATATCTCTCTGACAGAAATTTAGCTATTTCTTCAGTATACGAATAGGAAAGAGCTATAGCTGAAGAAGTTAATTTTCCATTCTCAAACAGATAAGCAACGCTCTTTACAGCACTATTCTCGCCTCTGTATCCCAATGTACTTGTTTTATCCTCCAGAATAGTACGTTTCTCTTTAGCCTTAACAGTTGCCTTATCCACACCAAATTCCAATACAGGTTCTGTGTAAGTGCTATATTTAGCATTTACCACAACTTCACACAGCGCCTCTCCATTATCTGAAGTTGCAGTGATAATTGTTTTTCCAACATGATTTCCTTTGATTATTCCATCCTCACTTACTTCAGCTACAAATTCACTCTTTGAACTCCAAGTAGCATTGTCGTTTACCGTTACTTGTTTTGTGTCGCCCGAATACAAAGAAACTTGATTAGCACTCAGAGTTAGTTTCCCATCTTCACTTTTACTACATCCGGCAATCACTAAAACAGCCGTCATTAAAAATAAAATCTTTTTCATTACTTGTTAATATTTAGCCAGCTTATTTCGTTTGTGCATTCATTTTACCAATTCATATCCCACCTATGAATCCTTTATGTAAAACGTGATAAACATTTGGCAAAGATACAAATAACAACAACATAACAACACTAATCCGTAATAATTATTTCTATAAATTACTCACTAATCATTCTCCTTATCAAATCTCTATTCCCCGGATCATCCGCATTGATCACCTCGCCATCTCCCCGACCTAACTTTTTACGTTCTTCTTCGCTAAGATACACAGTAGTAACAGCATCGGCAAACAACATATTCAGATTGACATAGCTAATTCCCCAAAGTACGTAGTCCATTGTCCATCCATAGCGCTGGCAGGCAAAGTCTATCAGCAGTCCATAGATACTCTTTCCCCCGAAAGTGATGCTGCTCCCCTCTCCCTTTATCCTGCTGATTCGTGTTTTCATTTCCCGGTCTGCATCGATACCAAAATATCGGATGAACTCTTCTATCTTATCACTCGAAAGGATAATAGTCAAAATGGTAGCCAAATCTTCCACCGACGCTTCATCCTGAAAAAGCCTGGCACGCCGAAGTACTTTCTCCATATCCAGAATACTCTTTCTATCGTTGAATGTAGAGTAAGCAATGACCTGACAGACAGATTCCGTTTTCTCTTGGCAGATTCTCAGCGTCTCAACAAGCGGATTAATGGCCAGAAGCTCCATATTGACATCCATCGAGAGATACAAGTTCTTCAGTATTTGCATCTTACCCAAAGTAGAAGGATAGAGACATAGTTTATTCTTACCGATACTAAAACTGATCGCTTTTTCCACGATAGCATCGGATATGTTGATTTCGATTTCTTTATTTATGTTCATAGCGGAATTTATAAAAGAAGAGCGCCATGACTAGCGCTCTCCATTGACGTAAAAAGAATCTTATTCTGCCGGAGTAGCAGGAGTATAAGGTTTCACCTGATCACCGGTGGCAGGTTTCAATACATCTACCGTGTATTTCCACTTCTTACCTTCGGCGGTGTCGTATGATTCTTCTACAGAAACCACAGAACGTTCGATCAGGATACCTTCGCATGTTTCATCTTCCGGAGTAAGACGGAAAGCATACTCGCCTTCAACTACTCCGTCAGAGTCCTTGATCGGTTTTTCACGACCTTTAGCCGCACGGATTTCAAACTCGAACGCATAAGTATTTCTGGCATACTTCACTGCTTCATTTTCGCCTCCCTCTACCTTTGCTTCTTTCTTTTCACCTTTGGTAGGAGTCAGTTTCGTTGAACTTTCCACCGGGTCGCAACCTAGTTTTGTCCATTCTGACGGTGTAGCTCCGTTCACACATTTTCCAAACTCAATTGTGGGTTTTCCCCAAGATAATTGTGCCATAATTTAAATTGTTTAAATTTTTAATTAATAAATAATATATAAAAAAGCTAGCTTTAAACTGTTCTTTCTTTTGAATCACAGGTCCTGTTTTCTAATTCGCTGGTAAAAGTACTGCCAATATCAATGACTGGTAAATTTTCAGTTCCCCCAGCCGTGACATCTTACCCGAAGTCATAAAATAGGATTTTGAGGTATGATTCCGTTCTCTTTCAGACGACTCATAAATTCGTCACATAGCTGATTTACAATCTTTCTATACCCTTTGTAAGTGGTATAAAACGATTTTATTAATTTGCAAAGATTGGAAACAGCAGACGGGGAAGTAAATCCGAATAATTGTGCCAGCTTATCCCGAACACCACTTACTATTCTTCCGCCAACTAATGCAATAGGAGAATAAAAAAATAAGATAACGAAAAGAAATTGTCCTTTCTGATCGGTATTCTGTACTCCTGCTTCCTCACAGCAACCGGACAATTCACAATACCATTTATACAGCATGGGTATATACTCCAATTCTGTTAGTAAAGGAGTTGATAATGCCATTTCCCTCTCCATCAATCTGAGCTTCTCTTCATGTATTGATTTCAGTTCTTCAATTTCTAAAAATTCCTGTAACATAGCCTGTCGTTTTTAAGATTATTACTTTATTAACTCTTCTCTTATGTGAGTTTCTTTTTCTTTCTCTTCGATGCGCTTAGTCCACCCCCACATCATAGCAGAGTAAATAGCATTCGTGTACAAAAGAATCTCTCTCCCACTCGTGAGAAACTCTACCCTAAACGCTGCATTCCTCGCAACGGTCCGCAAATTCTTTTTTATATCCATAAAGACATTCATTTTGGTTGTTCAATTCAATAATACAAACTAGATGTTGAGAATATTAATTAGCAGTCAATTAGCATATTATATTTTAAGGTCGTGCCATCTTTTCATCTATTGTATGCATTGTTTGTTGATAATCCGATAAAAATACTATCATTATTAATGTTTGAATAAAATTTACTATACCAAACCATGACATCAAAGACAAAGTCACAAAATAGATTTATTCTCTTGTTAGTCCGGTACTTATTCTTACCTTTGCATCGTCTTAACCGACAAGATGTTTTTACCAATTCATAAGGAAGAGTTAATTGTTTTTCCCACACAAACTAAAAATAATCCCTTATCTTTTAGCAACTTCATCTGTATGAATTAATCTGTTGCACTTGAGCAACCGTCCTGTTATACTTGTGCAATATTCCTGTTACACTTGTCTATCCCGGCTATTACTCAACTGCACCGCAAACAATGGCTATTGAAAGGAGTTATTATGAGCATACTTTACAAAACAACCCGCTTCGCGGATACATTCACAGGAGATAAGGAGACAAATGTCCGGGTACAACTGCTATCATGGGATACACTGGACACCAAAGCATTCGTAGAATATCTGGCAACCAAATACAACCTATCCAAAGGAGAAGCATACAAAAGCCTCAGCATAGTACTGGAAGGAATGGAAGCCGTACTGAAAGACGGAAACATACTCAATCTGGACGACTTCGGCAGTTTCTCTCTAAACGGAAATTTCTGTGAAGACAAAGAGCCTGACGAAAACCACAGGGCAGAATCCATCCAAGTGAAAAACGTAGTTTTTAAAGCGGACAAGAATCTAAAAAAACGTATTTCAGCTGCCGGATTTGAGAAGTACAATCCAAAGAAACACAATAAACGGAAATATTAATTGCATGGAATACGATCGAATTTACTCCATCCGGAAAGGAGAATACTTTGCGGATGCGCTAAAACGTGCAGGAAAAGATTTTATTCCTACCAATTGCATCATCAACAAACTGCTGCCGGGACTGGGTGCCACGCACTGTGAACTCACAGCACCACGCAAATCCATTATCATCGAACCGAATGTACCCGTCATCGAGTCGAAAGCAAAGGTACATAAGAATGCACTTGCTGTCTATAAAGGTGTAAGCATCCGGCAGATCGCCGACTTTCTGGAAGCAAACCGGGAGAAGGATTATAAACTACTGACTACCCCCGAAGGCTTCAACAAGATAAAGGAAGCCATGCAAACGGTGGATATAGATATGTATACCGAATGCTTCATCTTGTTTGATGAATGCGAGAAGCTGGTACAGGACGTGCACTACCGTGACTCTATCCGCGAACCGATGAATGATTTCTTTCGTTTCCAGAACAAGGCACTGATTTCCGCTACACCTATCGTACCCGAAAAGGACAGTCGTTTTGACGGTTTCATGCGGGTATTGATTCAGCCGGATTATGTCTATCGGCAGAAACTGAAACTGATTACTACCAACAATGTGCTGGAAACCCTGCAGGAAGTGATTGAAGCCAAGAGAGGAACTGTCTGTATTTTCTGTAACAGTATAGATTCGATAGACAGCTTCTACCGGTTGATACCCGAACTAAGCAATGCCTGCACATTCTGTAGCGAAGACGGACAATACAAGCTCTGGAAAGGAAACCGCCGCAAAAAGTCAATGATGATCACCGAACTGGAACGCTACAATTTCTTCACCTCCCGCTTCTACTCGGCGGTAGACATACTCTGCAAAAATCCGCCTCATGTGATTTTCGTCAGTGACTTGTATGGTGCCGCGCAATCCGTTATTGACCCTGCCACCGAGGCAATCCTGATTATCGGACGTTTCCGGGGCGGAGTCAACAGTGTGACACACATCGCTTCTATCCGACCGGAACTGGAATGTATGTCTTCTTCTGAAATCGATCACTGGATTCAGGGAGCTTCCACCATTTTCAACGGCTGGAAAGCGCAACTGGCACGAACTACCAACATAGGCGAACGCACCTTACTACAGGAAGCCATCGGAGAAAACTCTTACCTCCCTTATCTGGACGAAAACGGAAAGCCGGATTCGTTTCTGATAGCCAACTTCTATGAAAAGGAACAAGTGAAACGCTTGTACACCTCTGCCGATCTGCTGCACCTTGCTTACGAGCAGACCGGATATTTTGTCTTCTCGCACGAAGAACGCCTGATGCCGGTTTCGGATAATGAACGCATGGCTATCCAGCATCGTCTGGCAAAGAAAAAACGGGCAGAACTGATCGTCCGGAAACTGGAAGAGATGGAAAAGATGAGCAAAGCTACCGACAAGAAAATACAGAAAAGGTATCAGCGTATGTTGATGAATCTGATTACTTCTACCGCCGACAGGTATATATACGACTGTTTCTGCCGCTTCGGAGCGGAATTTGTAAGGGAAGCCGATTATAATGAGAATAAATTGCGGACAGCACTAAATGTGAGTAGCGAGCATACGATTAAGAAGTCCGGACAAATGCGGACATATATCCAACGTGCTTTTCCTGTGGGTGCTGAAATATCCGTGCAGGAAGCGAAAAGTATGCTCAGACAGGTATATAAAAAGATGGGATTAAACACGGGACGGGGCATAACGACGAAAGAACTGGAACAATATGCGGAAATAGAAAACAGCAGGAATCGCGAAGCCAGAATGATTAAAATACTGAAACACAAATAAATGAAAGAAAAATGCAGTTTTGATCCGGAAAAAGACAAAAACATCCTATAGTTTTTTGCAAACTTATTTTAAAAACAAGTCATTTTCAGGGGTAAACCACTGATTACAAACGCTGTGACATTTTTGTTTATCCCCGTATAATACTTAGAATAAAGACAAAAATGTCACAAGCGGCTAATTCTATTATTTACCGAATCATGAATACTTTTTCAAACGCCTGCGTGCAAAGAGGGCCAAAGCAAGCACAACACACAAACCCGCTCCCCATATCCATAACAGTAAATCTCCCCCTTCGGTCTTTCCATAAGAGTGCAAGCCGCTCAGGTAGTAGTTTACTCCAAACCAAGTCATGATAATGGAGAGAATGGAGACTACGGACAGCAAATTGTAACACCAAGTTGTTTTACCTTTCAGCAGCGGGATAAAACGGATATGAAGTACCAGTGCATAGACAACAATAGAGATTAAAGCCCATGTTTCTTTCGGGTCCCATCCCCAGTATCTGCCCCATGAGACATTTGCCCAGATGGCACCGAGGAAGGTTCCTGCCGTCATAAAGAATAAGCCGAGAATCATTGCCATTTCATTCAGTAAGGTAAACTCACGGATACGGAAGAGAAGCTTCACCCGATTGGTGGCAGAAAGCAGATTCATCAAGATAAGATTAAACAGTCCCGTCAGCGCACAAAGTGCGAAGAATACATAGCCGATCATGATAATGGCGACATGAGACATCAGCCAATACGACTGAAGCACCGGAACCAAAGGAGTTATTTCCGGATTCAGATGGTTCAGTCCTGCCACGAAAAGCATGATTCCGCCTAACAGTCCGGCAAGCGCAGGGAGAATACGGAAACGCCGGGCAAACAAGAGGCCTCCGCCAACGAGCAGCCAGGAAGTGCAGATCATTGATTCGTAAGCATTCGCCCACGGTGCACGTTCGGAGATATACCAGCGCAGTAAGACACCGGTCGTGTGTGCAAGGAAAGCAGCGATCAGAAGAACAATCAGTATGCTGCTCAGTCTGCTCCCCCATTTGAAATCCGCGATAATCTCTCCGCAGGCTATGAAAAGTAAGATTCCGCCCAAAATCAGGTAAGCCAGACGACACCAGAAGAACAGGTTTAACTGATTATAGAGAAGCTCCGCTTTTACTCTCTGATTGTCAATAGCGGGAGTTTTACTTTTAGCTTGCTGGAAGATATGCATCATATCGACAATCTTGTCCGCTTCTTTCCAGTTATTAGTGCGGACACCATTACCCAATTCGTAGATATACCAATCCATGATTTTAGAAACAAACAGGGAATCCTTATCATGAAAGACGGTTTGTTCGTCACCTGCCGAGTACCATTTTCCCTGAACGTCGTTTTCGTCCGGGAAGAGAGGCAGAAGTTGATGTTGCATAATACGGTAGACAATATTCACCGATTCATCCAGTTTTAACAAATCCGAATCCATTCGTTTCCGTTCTGAAGCGGATTTTGCATAGATGGCATTCACTTCATCGGTCAGCACATAATTGCCGTCGGCATCAAAGACATCCTGCCATGCGATGTATTTGCCGTCTCTTCCGAACCGTTGAAGAATATCTTTATTATCGACCTTGATAAAAGGATAGCCACCCCACTCATCCGGAAAAGCGAGAAGATTCAGAAAGAACTGGTCTGAATTGATGCTGTTCAGCTTGTCCGCTCCGTAAAGTTTGCGCAGAATGGCGGAAGTGTAACTGTTGACAGGTTCAAGGCGACCATTAGGATTGAGCAGTACCAGACTGCCGAATTTCCGGGCGTGCGGGGCAGGAATGCAAGGTAGCTGCGAAGAAGAAAGCGTTTCCTGCGCATATGACGCCTGTGTACCCAAAGCACCGGATAAACCTAAAAAGAGAAGCAGACAGAAAGGAGCATTCTTTTTCATCTCCCCCAGTTCCCTGCGCAAACGCCCGAAACGGGACTTCTTACTGAACAGAGTCAGCACAAAGCCGGCAAACAGCAGGAAATAGCCGATATAGGTAATCTGCATACCGGGACGGTCATAACTTACGGACAACACCGTTCCCTGCTCATCCGGATCGAACGAAGACTGAAACAAGCGATAACCATCCACTTCAATCACCTTATTCATCCGGACCGTAGCCTGCAAAGGAGCTTCATTCTCCTTCTTTATCACCAGATCGCTTTCATAAGACATCGGACTGTGAGAGCCCGGATAACGCTTTAACCGGAAATCATCGAGAGTGACAGAAAAAGGCAGGGAGGCATTTCCCATCCCTGCCCCTTCATCGCGCATCATGCGGTCCACCGTTTCCCCCTCACGGATGTGCATGATTCCTGTTACTCCTGCATAGTGAGTAACAGCCGCCCCCAACCAAATAAAAACCAAAGCCCCATGAAAGATCAGACTTCCTTTACTGATTCTTTTGAAATAACCTCCCTGAAGAAACATGGCCAACAGATTGACAGCCTGCAAGAGTTGCAACAAAATAAACCACGGAGCATAATAAAAGTATTCGCGCGCAACGGCCGGACCGGACGAATTTTCCACAAAAGTGGCGATTGCCAGTACCAACGCATAAACTCCCGCTAATACGTACATCAAAATCGGAGAAGCGATCAATCGAATCAGTTTCATCAGTTTTCTGTTTTTACAAATAAGCAATACCTTCTATTTCTACAAGCAGTTCTTCCCTGCATACATCGGCATAAAGATAGACAATAGGAACATCGGGACAAAGTTTGTCCATATCTTCTTTTACAATCTTCGCATCCTCTTCATGCTTCAGATACACACGGAGAAGTTCCAGCTTGCCGGAATGTTCCGGAAGTTTCTCTCTCCCTTCTTCCAGACCAATCAGATGCTGGATATTCTCCAGTGTGATTTCCGTCTGCACAAGCACGTCGCCCGTCACGATACTTTCTTCACCACGAATGGCGGCTGTGCCGGATATATAAATCATCTCCTGTTGATGATCGGACAACGATTTGCCTCTTTCAAACTTGGGAGTTCCCTTCTCCGCATCCGTCCGGTGGCTGATCAGGACTTCATCCGAATAGACATGGGCAGCTCTCTGCCAGTCATTATCCAACGGGATAATCTCTATTCCTCCTTTGACGGCATTGAAATCGACTAGTATTCCACCATGCTGCGTCCCGATTCCTGTGGCTGCCGGATATCCGGAAGCCCATTCCGAAGAAGCATAAAACTGCGAACGTATATCATTAAAATCCTGATAACACTGATTGCCGTACACAATATCCGTGATGCGTTCCAGATAATTCCACTGGCGGACAATATCACCGAAGCTCATCTGCTCCGCTTTCAGAATTTCTTCCGCTTTCCCGAACACCTGCTCCGACTGTTCGCGGACAGGAAGAGTCAAATCGTCGGCATAAAGTCCTCCCGCTATTATTTCCCGATAATGACCGGAAGTAACCCGAAGGTAGCGGACGGAAGAAGTCATCTGTTCTTCTACCGTCACTTCCTCACCGGCAGTTGCCGGCAACGAATGGACTTCCATGACCAGTTCTCCCACCAAAGGCTTTTGGGCTACGAGCGAAAGAACCGGACGGGGAGAAACGAAATGATCGTCCACCCATTGTTCCAGAAAAGACCGTTGGAGCTGATATTCCCGATTATCCTCACAGAATGTAAAGAATACAAGACGGACCACTTTTCCCCCATGTTCCTTTCCTTCCCCGCGAACGGCTGACAGAAGTAATTCTTCCGCCATTCGTTCCCAGCTCTTTCCTGCCGCTTTATAGATTTCACATTTTATCCGATAATATTTCATATTGCAAACTTCAATGTTTTTTTTATGCCACAGACATCAATTAATGATACGAAGCTACCCCCGCCGGTTTGTCTGTACTATATACGGAAGACATCGTCTGTAGTTCCGGAGTATTCTCCAGAGAGTAGAGCACATTCTTCTGGCGGTCTACCAGCAGCAGATGTACTTTCTCCTTCGGGTTCACGTGTCCCGTCCAGTTCGTAATCAGGAAACGTCCGTCGGAGAAGTACTGAAAACCTCCGAGAAACTTCAAAGGCTTTCCGGGAATATCCGCATTCGATATTTCCCAGATCGTTTTTCCTTCTGGAGTCACTTCTATCAATCTGGGGTTCTGATCTTTATCGGCAACAGCTATCAGCGTATGTCCGTTAGGCAGACGAGTCAGAGAATGAGGACCGCCGGGAACATCCAGCTTCCACACCACCTTGCCGTTTGCATCATACTCCTTCACACACTGGTCTCCATAATGAGCTACGAGGAAATGACCGTTATCCAGCCGCCGTGCATTACGCATGAATGCGAATCCGCCATCCTTCACACCTTTCGGCAGGATGCAGGTTTCTTTCACAATCTTCCCTTTGGGGGATATCTCCAGCATCCGTCCTGTAACACATTCGCCAACGAAAGTATTACCATTTTTCAGGCGTTGGCAGGCAAAGACCGGACTTTTTGATTCATAATGGAAAATGGTATCGTTCTGACGGGTCATTTCGAGCACTCCGTGTCCGGTGGTGAAGAGGATATTGCCGTTAGGCAATATCCACAAATCATTGGAATCGGGCGCTTTGTGCTTCCACACCATTTGGTTGTTTTCCATCACAAATACGATTCCCTGCGAATAATCGGCTCCGGCAAACGTCTTGGTCTGTGCAAACAGAGAAGAGGCAGAGAGCAGAAGCGACAAAAACGCAACACTACATATCTTTATCATTATTATTCTAAGTATTAATATAAACAGATATCTTCTTTACAAAGACAACACATACTCTTCCAGTTCTTCCAATTCCTTCTCAGTGACAGGCTTATGAGGTCCGTGAACTTTCAGCATATCCTTCATTGAATAGCTGCGCCCGTCATAAAGATAGGGAGCTGTACGCCAGCATTCATTCAGTGCCGGAACATCCATAGACAGTCCCTTGTCCGGACCCGTTGTCCAGTCTACCTTATACTGTTTCTGATCTGTATAGTACTCTCCGGAATGGCAGCTCGCACAGTTTTCTTCAAAAATCTTCTTTCCCTTCTTTGCCTTACCGGAAAGTTTACCGTTCACAAGGTATGGGCTTGGCAACGGTTTCAGGGATTTCAGATATTCGTCGATGGATTCGTATATTTCGTCTTCACCTTCCATAAACAGAATATACTTCACACCCGAACGTACCGCTACTTCGGCATTCTTACGGATACCGGTCGCCATACAGGGCGGAGTCTGATGCGAAAGCAAGAGTGTCTTGGTATTCTTCGGATTTCCCATGCCGTCATTCAGCAAGTCCCAGTTAAGTCCGTCCATGCGGGCGTCATTCGGATGACAGGTAGCACAGCTCTGCCAGTTCTGGAAACAAATAGTAGCGTCATGGAAATACATATCACCCTTTCCGACTTTCGTGAAAGCCAGCGGTGCACCCAAAACCTGCTTCTTCAGATTCTTGCCGTTCAAATCCATAGACACCAGTTCCGAAGTATAATAGTTGGCTGTGTAAATCTTATCTCCGGTAGCAACCACCGAACGGGGGCCTTTCCCCTGTGTCGGGATAAAGTCGCGGATACCATATAAGAATCCCGCATCATTCGGAATATTATTCCATGACTTCACGGAAGGAGTCACCATCTCCCCCTGCTTTGCCTTCGCCAAACGTTCGTGCAAAGCAATGCGGTCAATACGAACCAGCTCCTGACTTCCGGCAGCAGCTACGATAATCTGTTTATCATCCGGAGTGACAATCACCGACCACGGGTTGGCGGCTCCCTTCTGGGGAGTGTCCAACAATACGGAAGTCAGCAGTTTTCCAGCTTTCAGGTCGATAATGGACAGCGTGTTCGTAGCCATCCATCCGCGGTCCAGCTGATTGGTAGGCAACTGATAACGGGCAATCAAGTGAGTGACATACGCATACGTCTGATTTTTATCTACCGCTACAGACTTCGCATCGGTAGCGCCGTTCGGCAACATGATGCGTCCCGTCACCTTCTTTGAAGGGACATCTACGATATCGAGCTGCACTGCAATAGGATAAGCCGTAGAGGACATTTCCGGCAGATTATTGGCAATCAGCAGGCAAGAGTCGCCCGCAAACGGAGCCATAGCCACCGGTTCACGACCGACCGCAATCTTTGTCTTTACCTTACGGGTTGCCGGATCAATTTCCCACAACTCATTGTTGAAGCGTTGTGTCACCCAAAGCGATTTGGACACCGGACTGTACAAGATATCCGAAGGCGTAGCACCGCTCTTTGTTTTTGACTGCACCGAAAGTTTCTTTCCATCCAGTTCGTACATCATGCCGGTGTTTCCGTCGCATACCACCCAAAGGTTGCCGGACGGGTCTTGTGTCATGGCGTTGACGGGCGAGGAAAGGGTCACTTTCTGTTCCGCCTTCTGTCCGTCGGACGACATTTTGATTAATTCATTGCCTGCCCTGTTCGTTACAAACAAGGACTTTCCACTGTCCGCCAGAAACAAACGATCCGGCGAAACCGTCTTTGCATCTTCTTTCCAACTAGCGCAAAGAAGTATAGCTACGATACTAACAGGTATCAATATCTTTTTCATTATTTCTGTTGTTTAGTTTGAAGAGATTGAATGTACTGGCGAATATTCTCCTGTTCCTCCATGCGGGCTTGTTTCCGCTTCTTATCGTAGCGGTCGTAAAACTCCCGATCATGATCCGACCAGTTGTTCGCTTCCCGGTAGTCACCGATCTGAGGAACGAGCAAGTCGATCCAGAGAGAAACTTTACGTATCTCCTGCGGTGTCAGCTTCGTACCTCCATGACCCTCTTCCAGACGCTTGATCAGATTACTCTTGTTGGACCCTGCAAAATAAGGAGGCAACAAAGTAGGCTGGGACAAAGCACTGATCCAGTTTACTTCAGGATGATGGGCATCGCCTCTCCATGCTCTGTCGGGACCATCCGGACGGGCATGCGTCAGACTGAGATATGAGTCCGTATATTTTCTTTTACTCTGTTTGTCCACTACCTTCAGTTCTCCTTTCAAGCTCATCGGGTGTTTCACTCCGTCATGACAAGAGATACAATTTCGGTCCCAGATAGGCTGAATCTCTTTCAGATAGCTGAAGTTACGTTCTCCCATTTCATCTTCCGGAGCCAATGCCTTGATTCCTTTGTCCATTGCCATGGATACCCGATGACCTGCCACCGGAACCGTATTCTTGTGTTCATGGCATCCTACACAACTCTGAACTTCGTTCGGCTGCAAGGTAGACCAGCTGCGCATCGTCTGCACTACCCTTCCCTTATCGTCCAACGCCTGGAAGTAAAGCGGTCTGCGGGCAGGTACTTTAAAGAAAGCGGAACCGTCGGGATATACATCCGTCACTCCGATCACTCTCTTCACGTCCCAAGCGGCATTGCCGACTCCTACCGGAGAACTTGCCAATGCGCCACCTCCCTCATCATTACCATTCACCTCGCCCACACCGGCTGCACGGAATTGAATTTCTACGATACGAAGCTGTTTGATCGTTCCGGGAGCCACTCCTTTCAAGCCATTCCCTTCATAGATATTCTGCATATAATATACTCCTTCATTCTTCGTATAGTCTACAGAAGTCGAGCGGTGGAACGGACGTTTACGGGGAGCAAGCAAGATAGGCTGATTGCAGGATATCTTCGAATCAGCAACCAGTAATTCGCGTTCTCCGTTTGCATTCATCCAATAAATGCCAAACTCCATCGGATGTCCGATATGGTATCCCAGCGGAGTATAGGAAATCAGAAATTCCGTCTCGTTCAGCGGGAAAGGATGCTGGAACTGGTCAGTAAACTGTCCGTAGCTATCTATACGCTCTGCCTCGGGCTTGCGCACCGGAGCAACAAACATGACACCTTCATTCTCATCTCTTCCGGCTTCGGGATCAATAATACCCAATTTACCGTGCTGGGGATTATGATGTCCCATGAAGACAGTCATCACTTTACGTGTACCGGGAATCTGACGGGTATGCGCTACCGTTGTCGGGAACCAGCTGTTCATTCCGTAATATTCGGCCTGTCCCGTTCCGTCAGGATTCATCTGGAACAGAGGTTGCGCCCATACTTGACCACGGTCATTATAGTCCCAACGAGTGTAAACTACCCGACCATCGTCAAGCAAAGTCGGCGTAGTAGTATGCACCTGGTCGAAACCTACCTGACGCATATAACGGCCTTCACGGTCGCAGAGGTACATATTGCTGACTTCGGTAAACCAGCAATCCACCGCACTCCCGCTACGGGTAGAGTTGAAAAGTATATTCTCATCCGGCAGGTAGATGCCTTCGATATCGGCATGTCCTTTTCCGAAAGTCAGTTGCTTGACCGCACGTGTCTTTAAATCCATCTCATACAAATGGAAATCATCGTCTTTTGCAGACTTCTTCCAGGAGAAAAGCAGGTGCTGACCGTCAAAATGAAGATTAGGGTCACGATATACACCGTCTTCGTCCGTCAGCAGTGTTTCTTCCTCCGCCCAGATACCGTTCATCTTAATCTTCGACAGCGAACCGCCTGCAAAGTAGTTGCACTCGGCACGGGCATCGGAAACGCCTTCGGTATAAGCAAAGAAAGAAGGACGCAACGTTCTGAACTTCGTAAAAACAATCTCCGGCTGATTGGCAGTGAAAGTTTCCAGACGTTCGGCACGTCTTCTCTCGCACGCTTTCAGATAAGACTGGAAAGCCGCTTCAATACTTTCCGGAGTATCATTGACAGCAGTAGTAATATTCAGTTTCTGCATACGAAGGGAAAGCTGCCGGCTGAAAGAACCTCTGAACCAGTTTACATCTTTTCCGTCCTTTATGTCTTTCGCATCATTTCCATCCTGTAGCCACCAGTCATAATAAACCGGATAATCATGCATCAACATCCGGTGTGTATCTCTCACTTTACGTTCCAGCTCTTCCCTGTGATTCTCTTTCTTCTTTATCGTCTGAACCTCTGCAAACTGCTTCTGCATTTCGGCGATAAAACCTTTTGTGTCGGTTGGCTGGAAAGAAGTGTCCTTCGCCTGCCAGGCAAGGAACGGGACGAGCATGCAACATACCATCCCCCACTTCAACCACTTTATTAATTTCGATCTTATCATTTCAAATTCCTGTTTACCTTAAATTTACCTTTCTGAACCGGATATTACAGACCTTTCTTCAACTCTTTGTAAGCTTCTACAATCTGAATACCGCTTGAAGTACCGATGCGGGTAGCACCCACCTGAATCAATGCCAGTGCCGTATCGAGGTCGCGAATACCGCCCGCAGCTTTCACACCGATCACCGGACCTACCACACGACGCATCAATGCAACATCATGCACGTTGGCGCCTGCCGTACCGAATCCGGTAGACGTTTTTACGAAGTCCACACCTGCTTCCTTTGCAATGCGGCATACGGTTTCTTTCTCTTCGTCAGTCAGGTAGCAAGTTTCAAGAATCACTTTACAGATCACACCGGCAGGTTTGCAGATAGAAACCATATCTTCGATTTCTTTCTTTACAATGTCTGTCTGTCCCTTCTGCAAAGCACGGACATTGATGACCGTATCAATTTCGGTAGCTCCCTTGGCAATGGCATCACGGGTTTCGAATGCCTTGCACTCTACGGTATTCTGCCCCAGAGGGAAACCGATGGCCGCTCCTACACGTACACCCGAACCTTCCAGCAGTTTGACACAGGTTTCCACTTCCGCAGGGTTGATGGCTACCATCGCAAACTGATACTGACGGGCTTCTGCACAGAGTTTTTCGATGTTCTCCGCCGTTCCGAAAGGTTTCAGAAAGGTATGGTCAATCATTCCTGCCAGTTGTTCTACTGATAAATTTGCAATCACTTCGTTTATATTTTTCTTTTCCATTGTTTTGAGTCGTTTAATATGTTAGTTAATTGTTAGTTCTTAAAAAGTCAATACACATTTCAATACTTCACCCCGCTTCACGGCAGCGAAGGCTTCTTCTATTTCTTCGATTTTGAAACGGTGTGTGATGAAGTCGGAAGCGGAAAGTGTGCCTTCTTCAATCCATTGTGCCAGCGTGGTCATAGCCGCTTTCTCTTCCGAACGGGTAGGCCACTGGTGCATATGCAGGTCGAAGTTGTAAGGCGCTTTCGACAAATCGAATGTCGGATTCTTCGTCATGACACCATATACACAGACATCACCGCCCATTTTTACCAACGGCAATACGGAATTGACTACTACATCGAGCCCTACGGCATCAATCACGGCATCGTATGAACGACCGGCAGCAGCTATAAACTCCGGCGTGCTGATTTCAGCAGGTGTATATCCGTTGTCTGCTCCCATCCGGCGGGCTACTTCCAGTTTGGCAGGAAGCATATCGACGATATCAATCTGACCCAAGCCGAACAGCTTGCCCAACTTGACGAAGCTCAGTCCTACAGGACCGGAGCCTACCACTATCACTTTCTTTCCCGGAGTCAGGTTGAAATCCTTGAAAGCGCCCAGCACTTCACGCCAGGTGCAAGAGATCACCGCTTCTTCCGGCTGCACATGAGCAGGAACCGAGTTCTGAATTTCAAAGCTGTCCCAGCATCCCTGTTCGGGGGTAGCCAGTCCTTCTTCTTTCAGTACCTCGAAATCGTTCACCACTACATATTCGCTGAAACCGCCCCAGCCGCTGTTAATACCCTGCGCGCCAAAGTCGGAGATCAGACCGCCGATAGCACGGTCGCCTACTTTAAAGTTGCGTACCTTCTCGCCTACAGCCACTACAATTCCTGCATTCTCGTGTCCCAAAGCCAGAGGATAAGTATCTACTCCGGGAAAATGTCCCGCAATCAGTTTGCTGTCGGTCGCATTGCACAGTGCCACCATTTCTGTTTTCACCAACGCCTGATAAGCATTGATGACAGGAGTTTCGACCTCTCGTATTTCTATTTTGCCGGGAGCCGGCACAATTACAGATTTCATCGTATTCTTATTCATTTTTATAGGTTATAGTTCAGTTTTTGCTATCTCTGTGTACATCTCACACAAGGCGTGATAAGCCTGATCGAAAACAGGCATCCACGCTTCGTACTTCTTCACGTTTTCGGGAATAGGCTGCACCGTCTGCTCGATACGGACAAAACGGTCGATTACAGAGAAATCAGGGAAAACACCCGCACCGATACCCGCAAGGATGGCCGCTCCCATCGAAGTTGCCTCTTCGAGATAGTTAGGCACACGGATTTCCGCCTGATAGATGTCCGCCATCATCTGACGCCAGACAGGATTCTGAGCACAGCCGCCGATCACCGTCATGCGGTCGATAGGAACATGCTTGCGGAATATATTGATGATAAATCCGAGATTCAAGGTTACTCCTTCCATTACGGCACGCAACATATCACCATGTTTGTGTCCCAGCGTCAGACCGATGAAAGCCCCTTTGGCATCAACGTTCCAACGGGGAGTACGTTCACCCAGCATATAGGGAAGGAACAGGAGTTTATTCGCACCTATCGGAGAAGCAATGATCTGCTCGTCGATCAGTTCGAACACGCTGCGTCCCGATTGAGCTGCCAGTGCCTGTTCATTCTGGCAAAGCTGGTTGATCATCCAGTTGTAGGATGATCCTGCCGCCTGCATCGTTCCCGACGGATGCAGCATACCGGGCACTACATGCGCCCAGTTCATGGTACGGCGTTGTTCGTCTACAATCGGCTTTTCGACCGTCAGTGCTACCCAGGAAGAAGAGCCCAGATAATTGTACGCAGTGCCCGGAGCCACACAGCCGACACCTACTCCGGCACAGCTACCGTCGCCGCCGCCACAGATGACGGGTGTTCCGGCAAGCAGTCCTGTCTCACGGGCAGCTTCGTTGGTGATTTCTCCGATCACGTCAATCGACGAACGGACTTCGGGGAATAAAGAAAGATCGAGCTCTGCGGCTTCTATGATCTCTTCACTCCATTGCCAACGGTTCAAATCGTAGGCATTGGTTCCCGATGCATCCGAAGGGTCTGTGGCGATAGTACCGCACAAACGGTAGTTGATGTAATCTTTCGCATTCAGCATTTTGGCAGTCTGCGCAAAGATTTCCGGTTCGTGCTTCTTTACCCACATCAGTTTCTCCACAGAGTAAGAGGCGCTGATCCGATGTCCCGTGATTTCGTAGAAATGGAGCGGGTCTATCTTTTCGGTCAACTTTGCTTCTTCTTCCTGCGAACGCTGGTCGCAATAGAGCATGTGCGGACGAAGCGGATTACCGTCTTTATCTATGCAAAGACATCCCATCATTTGTCCGCTAAGAGCTACTCCGGCAATATCATTGGGTGATACCAGTTCGAGAAGTGCCTGTGTTGTGTCAACGATGGCTTTCCACCAATGGTGCGGATTCTGTTCCGCCCGGTTGCCGGAAGCATAGTCGGTAGGATAAGCAGCGGTACGCGAAGCTATCAACAGCCCCGATTCATCGAACAAAGTGGCTTTGTTCCCGCTGGTACCCAAGTCATGTGCTAATATATACATTTTATATTTTCCTTTTCAGTTAATTGAATTAGAGTGCCGCATTCGTGTATCCGGTAAGGCCGACGAAGATTCCTCCGACGATGCCGCCCAGTATAATAACTACCCAACGGGGAAACGCTTCTTTCAGCAATCCGCCGCGTGTGCCTTTCGGTGCGCAGAGCACGTCTGCAAAGATGAATCCCATCGCAATCGCCCATCCCATGTCTACCCAGGGGGCACTGCCGCGATTCCCCTGATGGATCAGGCTGAATTGCATCGGCAAGCCGTCGGCATCATTCAGCAATCCGGTAGAGAAGCCGAATCCGGGCAGTTTATGATTGACCAGCCAGAATGTTCCGATGATAAGGGCGGCTGCCATGAATCCGCCTATCGGACCGAAGTCCTTCACCAGCTTGGGCCAGCTCATCAATACGGTAAATGTCACGGCAAAAGCTCCGAAAATAGTGGTAATGATTCCGGCATGATACATACCGAACATCTCATTATAGGTTTGTAACCATTCGCTCATTGTGTTCTCCTCCTTATTTTATCTTTCGGGCACAGTCGCACGAACGGATTTTCCAAACTACAATTCCCGCCAGTGCACCGCCTATCAGACAACAGACCAGTGTAGGCACTGCATAAAAGAAATTGGTAATGTCTCCCTGAAAGCGGACGATTCCCCAGGCTATACCGGCAGAACCGATACACCAGCCCTGATCGAGCCATATTTTTCCCGGAGGATTCAAGATCGCTCCGTTATAATGATTCATATACCACATGATGCCGATAATCAGCGTTGCCGCCAGCCAGCCGCCCATCAGACCGTAAGTCTTCCAGAGTTCCGGCCAGATGCCGAAAGCGAAACCACCACAGATGGCGGAGCCGGCAAAGGTCGATAGATAGTATTTCATATTATAGATAATGTGTTCTTGGGTTGATAATGTGTTTTCAGATTGGTAATCAAGGCTTATTCCAGTGACAGTTTAGCTAGTGTGAAAGGCTTGTCGTGCTTGGTATTTACCTTGTCCGGTCCGGTCACCAGGTCGAAACAGGATACGATCACCTGACCGTTCCATACGATGGGTTCGCCCGGTTGGTCCAGTCCGCCATCGCTTCCATCACAATCGGGGCTTTGGGCGATACGCTGAATCTTTCCGTCCTTATCTACACGGGCAACGGCATTTGCAGAGAAATCTGCTACCCAAATATTTCCTTTATCATCGATGCACATACCGTCTGTGGTACGAAGCTGAGTCGTATCCTGTGCCCAGACATCGTTGCTGACAACTTTTCCTTCCGCGTCCATCTTGATACGATGGATTGCGCCATCACCGAAGTTACCTACAAAAAGGTCGCCCGCTTCGTTAAACACGATTCCATCCAGTCCGTATTGTACTTCCGGGTTCTTGGTGATTACCGTAGTCAACAGATTCTGATCTGCCGAAGTATTGGTTACTGCAATGTCACGGTCGTTCATATCAAAGCAATATACACCGCTGACAAGCAGACCGGAAGGGTCTTTGATCTGTGACAAAGAGCTTTGAGTCACATATAATTTTCCGTTACGGATACGGATACCATTGGGATGCTCCATGCCGGATGCTACTGTAATAGTTTCCTTCAACTGGTCATTTTCAAACTTCAGACGAAGTACACGTCCTTTGTTCTTTGCTTTCTCTGCACCGCTCCAGCCCTGATTGTCACTGATAAACAGGTCGCCCTCTTCATTGAAGGCAAGTCCCATCGGAGAAGCCCATCCGGTTTCTTCCAATACAGGCACATCCAGCCATTTTGAAACGGCTCCATCCTTAGTAATACGCATCAGGCAAGCAGGCTGTGTGATATCTGCAAAATTGGGACATGCCAGAATCAAATCTCCATTGGGAGCAATGGCCATGCCATCCGGTGTCGGACAATAGTCCGGCAATGATACAAACAGTTCACTCTTTTGCGGAAGAGTATTCTCTCCACTCTTTTGTTTGGGAGAAGTACATTGAATACAAGTTGCTCCAATCAAAGAAGCAGAAATCAGAGATAGTAAATAATACTTTTTCATGGTTAGCTGATACAAATGTTTATGTTTATAATTTGAGTCCGTTAGTTCGGTACGCAAACTTACTGGAAAATCTCAGCAAAGAAGGAAAACGACAAATCAATAAAGGACAAAATTTGTTCATTATGACGCAAAAACGCCCCTTTTTTCATTAAAAATCTATCATTTAGGTCTAAGTAATTGGCTATGAACAGCCTTATGAGTTATGAAATGCAGTAGGTAATGATTTAGCGACCTATCTTCTGCAATGATATACAACGCTTTGCATAACTCGAATAACCTATTGCAAAGGTAATATTATCTACGGAGAAAGACGAAACTTTCTCCGTTTTTCTTTTCTGACGGCTCTTTATTCAGATAGCTGAGTTTATTTTTTTCGTCTTATTACTCATTATTGTAGCAGTCTTACTTGTGAAGACTGCCTTTCATCTTTTCGCTCTGTCCTCTGCGGTGTTCCTCTCCACATTCTACCCTATGTATTCGCATCGGGATCGGTTGTTCGTTGTCAGCGGCAAAGGTAGTTCCGACCTTTTTTGTCCGTGAAAGCCCGGAACTACCTTTGCCGCTGACAACGAACAACCGATCCGACGGAAAGACGCAAAAAAAAATGTCGGAAACACGAGGACAGAGAAAATGAAAAATGGAAACTCAACTCCCTCACCTCTGGAATCCGCATAAAATCAAAAAATCAGACAAGATGAAACTGAGATACAAAATAGCAATTTGGATGGTGCTTGCACTCGCAGGCTCTCTCCTTTGTGGCGGAAGCGTCTGGCTTTGGCTGGCAGGGATATGTGCAGTAAAATTCCTCATTCGACTACTCCTTACCATCGCTTTGGCTATCGCAGTTTACATTCTGACTTATGCCCTCATTATCGGGGCAATACTTTGGTTACTCATTTCTTAAAACAGACAGATATATGAAAAGAAGAAGCAAAACTATCGCACAGCAATGCAGATACTATGAGGTGGACAATATCTTCGAGTATATGGTATCGGTTTACCTCAACGGAAATATCTCCGCTTTTGGGGAATTATTCAAGGAACTCAAACGAAAGGACAGAAAGGAATTTTTCTCCTATCTCTTTTCAGAGGTCGAATCCATTCATATCCAAGAAATCATTTTAGCAATCATCTAACTATATAAGACAATGAAAGGTACAGAACATTTCAAGGACGTTATCCAAAACTATTTGGAAACGAGAGCATCATACGATGAACTCTTTGCAGAGAGTTTCCGCAAGGAGAACAAGAACATAGATGAGTGCATTACCTACATCTTGACGGAAGTCCAAAGAATGGGATGTGCAGGTCTGTCCGATGAGGAGGTATATTCCCTTGCCGTCCACTACTACGATGAGGATAACATCGAGGTGGGCAAGTCCATCAACTGCCAAGTCGTGGTAAACCATACTATCGAACTTACAGAGGAGGAAAAAGCAGAAGCACGGAAAAAGGCTGTCGAGCGATACCAAGCGGAGGAATACCGCAAACTGACCGCCAAGAAACCCTAAGCGGAAAAGCAGGAGGAACACCACCCCCAACCCTCATTATTCGAGTTTTAACCCTAAACAGAAAAGGATATGGAAGCAATGGATTTGAATGAAGCACGGATTTATGTAGGCACTTATGCCAAGTACAACAACGGCTCATTGCAGGGCGAATGGGTGGAACTTGCGGACTTTTACGATTTGGACGGCTTTATGGAGCGTTGTGCCGAGATACACGAGGATGAGGAAGAACCCGAATACATGTTCCAAGCGTGGGAGGAAATCCCCGATGGTCTGATAGACGAGAGCCATTTGGAGGAAAATTTCTTTGAACTTCGGGACGAGTTGGACAGACTGAACGACACGGAGAAAGAAGCCTTTTGGGTGTGGGCGGACGGCAACAACGCCCATCTCACACAAGACGCTTACAGCCTTGTAAAATCTTTCCAATCCGACTACATCGGAAATTATGCAAGCAAGGAAGATTTTGCGGAGGAACTTGCGAAAATGGAGAATGAATTATCCGATTTTGCATTGAGTTACTTCGACTTCTCCAAATATGCCGATAACCTTTTCGACACGGACTTTTGGTATAAGGACGGCTATGTATTTCGTAACAACTGATTAAGGAGGAAAGATTATGAAACCGAGAAACAAGTTTGAGAAAGCAGTACTTGCAGAGAGCAAGAACTTACGACCAATAACCAAGACGCAGAGCAAGTGGGCATTTCGTGCGTGCATAGACCATTTCGCCTATCGCCTGCCCAAAGGTCGCACAACGTGTATGGATTGTGGGCATAGTTGGACAATGGAAAAGCCGAAGGACACTTGTACCTGCCCTCATTGCAGGGCAAGGTTGCAGGTCAGGGAAACCTTTGAACGCAAGATAAGGCAGAAGCAGTATTTTACCATTCTAACCACTTATGGAGCATACCAAGTACTAAGAATGTTTCTTCTTTCTGTGGAAATGGAGAAAGGTTGCAAGGCAGTCCCCTATACTATTGAAATCAGTCAGTATTGGTGGAATGCACAAGGGCGAAAGACGATTGTTGCCGTTCAGAGAGTATTGGGCAAATATATTGACACCTTTTCCTATTGCTCGCCTATGGCAGTGAGAAACGACAACGAAGCCTATCGCCATATATCATACTCTCCGATATATCCGAAGTTCAAGGCAACGGAAGCACTCCGCAGAAATGGTTTTAGGGACGATTTTCACGACATCGCACCAACCGTTCTCATTCCTGCCCTATTGTTCGACAGTCGTGCAGAAACCTTGCTGAAAGCAGGAAGAACCGAGCATCTGAAATACTTTCTTGATAATTCACGGACATTTGACGCTTGTTGGCAGTCTTATAAAGTAGCCACTCGCAACGGATATGACATAAAGGACATTTCGATATGGTGCGATTATGTGGATATGCTCCGAAGGTTGGGCAAGGACATACACAGCCCGAAGTATGTTTGCCCCACCGACCTGCATAGGGAACACGACCTAAGACAAAACGAACTCCGCAGACAAAGGAAAAAGGAAGAAAAGGAGAAGAAACGCAAAAAGGCAATGGAGGATGAGGAGCGTTTCCACGAACTCAAATCCAAGTTCTTCGGTATCCGTTTTACGGACGGCACAATACAAGTCCACGTTTTGGAGAGCGTGCAGGAACATTTGGAGGAGGGAATGGCAATGCACCATTGCGTATTCGACAATGCCTACCATCTCAAAGAAAACTCGCTTATCCTTTCGGCAACCATTGAGGGCAGACGGATAGAAACGATTGAGGTCAATTTGGACACGCTCAAAGTGGTACAAAGTCGTGGCGTGTGCAATCAAAACACGGAATACCACGACCAAATTGTAAACCTCGTAAATGCTAATAAACGGCTAATCCGTCAGCGAATGAGACAAACAGCATAAAGTACAAACCATAAAACTATCACAGCAATGAAAGTAGAAATAGAAAGCATCGTATGCAATTGGGCGGACGAGATACCTCATATCCTTATAAGGGTAATCAATGCCATTACTCTATCCACCAATGAAGAGGAACTAAGGGTCGCCGTCAAGCGGATAGCCGAAGAAACGGAACTTGACAAGTTCTTTGTCTATGGTTACGGCACACATCATTTTTGGCTTACCCACCGCAGATTATCGAATGGTGAGCCGATGGAATACAGATTATTAAAGGTTGAATTTTGAGAATACGAAGAAGAGAGTTTACAGAGTACGGACACGATACATTTTCGAGGGAGTTTTTGAGGTGGTTGCCGAGAGCAGAGCAGAAGCACGACAAAAGGTCATTCAGGATTGCGGAACGGTGATGGGTGGAAACGTTCACAGCACCCTTCCCGATGAGGAAATCAATTGGGCTTTCTCCACCCAGCCCGAAGTAAGGACGGGACAGATAACCGTTCAAGAAGAACAGACTAAGTAATGCGGTCGGCAGATTTGCCGACCGCTCCTTTCTTTCATGAGCCTAAGCGGATAAAGAAAGGAGCAAAGAAACCCCAATGAAAAACACCTCGTTACTTTTGACAGTAAGTTGAGACGGCTCAAAAGTAACAAAAAACCAATGGTGTATTATGTTTTCTTAGTATAGATACGTATCATATCTTTTTCTGGTACAAAAGATGATATATAATTTTTCTTATCAAGGATTTCAACTAATTGCATTGAATAATCGTTCTTCGGTATCGCTGGGTTCTTCCCTCTTTTAGCTATCACACAATAAGGTTCGGGAAGGGTTTTGAGGAAAGTATCTATCTCTTCTTCCGTTACATCATCCTTTTTAAGGATTGTCTGATTTATAACTTGGATTTTTTCTTCAATCTGTTTAGAGTTAGCCAATATTTCACATAACACAGCATAATCCAAATCTACACCTTCTTGTTGTAATACTATGACAATCTGTTCTGCTAAATCTTGATTATCCTCAAGATGATTTTCTTGTACACATGGAATCAGCAAGCTTTTCTCTTTTATTGTTAGACCTGTTGAACTAAATAATATTGATACTAATTCCTTTGAGTAACTAATATCCGATGGGGTCTTTAGATATTCAGACTTTTGGTTTAACAAATATTGTACAAAAATTTTATCTCCAAAAGGCAATAGCTGCTTTGTATTAAATTCATTGTATTTAAGCATTGAATTTCGCAATAATAACTCCATTTTGTCATGGGGTAATTTAGATAAATCCGTTCCTCCAAATCTCCACCTTTTGAATACTGGTAAGATTTCTCTAAATACATTTATTGGAAGAGAGTCAGTGGCAATAAGACAATGAAGTAAGTCTTTTTCTATCTCTTTAGATGCGAAAGGAGACTTAATTAAATCGCCTATGGAGTTTTCTATGAATCGAATTAATTCCTCTGTAACGCTGTTACCTTTTAATAAATAATATTCATAGATTTCATTCCAAGTTGGAGCAATAAGAAATTGTTTGACAGCAAACTCCTTGTTCTTTTCATCTTCTATTTCGCTCAGACTTATAGAATTTGATTGATTTTTCAAATAAGACTTCTTTGTTTCCTCGTCTATTGATTCATTTTCAATCAGCTCAATAATAGACTCTGGAGATTCTTCTTTTGAAGCTGGTTCTGAAAATATGTTCTTAAGACAAACTGTAATATGATTGATTGCATTTTTAATAAATGTGTCATTGTTTGTTTCGTATACCAATGTAAGATTTAAAGAGGGGGCTGGCATCTCTTTCTTTGAAAGATAGTTTGCTATGAGCAAAATATTTTTCTGGTTGAATTCATACGAATTGGTTTTAACAATAGTATCAAGAAGTTCTTCTGATTCTTTATTTAACTCGACAAATTGATATTTATGTGCATTTACGAGATTCTGAAGATGTTCTATTCCAACCTTTGGTAACAAAGATAAGAAGTAAGGATAGTTTGCAGCAAACCATTTCTTGCTGTTCGCAGTAGATTTATCAATTTCAGCATACTTTATCCAAATTTCAAGTAAAATTGACCGAGATTCATCAGTATAGTTAATAAAAGCTTCCCAGAAATTAGTCTTCTGTGAAAATAAATATGAGAATACAACATCGGCATCTTCTTTGAAAGTATTATAATATTGCGCAAAAAAATCCCAAGCCTTATTTTTTATTGTGGTCTTGACAACTTGGCGCATTCTCTGCTCGCATTTTTCCGAGTTGCTTAAATAGTGTAGAACCCATATGTTTAATATAGCTTTCGTTTTATATGCATAATCGGGAATCTCTGCAATGCAATTCTCAACATTATCAAGGTGTGCGTCAAAAGAAATCTTTCTATTCAACTTAACTCCTAAAACGAAATTCCAGTCATTTTGGGAAATCATATTCCCATAAAAATATGAAATGTAGTCATAGAAATTCTCATCAATATAGCCCCTCAACAAGAAAAGTTCTACCATTGGTTCTAATTTTAAATCCTTATACTCATTGCATTCTTGAAGATTAACTTTCTGCATGAGTTCAGAACATTTCAAAGAGTTTAATTCAGAAAGTTCCATTTCTAATTCAGATATATTTTTTGACAATTCTTCAAAATTAATTTGCATTGCTTTTAACCTTTGATGGTACGGAGTTTTACATATCCTCTTTTCAATATCCGAAAAAGAAATACTTATAGATGCTGAACTATCATTATTATAGTAATCAGTATATCGATATTCTATATTAGAATTAGATATGAGAGTTTCAAAAAGAGATTCTTCCTCACTTATTCTTTGAAAATCGTATAAATTGCTATTAATTTCTACTTTTGTCGCCCCCAGATTTAGTCGGTTCCGATATTCATCAACATATAGTTGTCGTAGTTCTCTTTCTGACAAATGACGATTTTGCAATATAAGTTCATTAAACTCTTTTGCTTTGTCTATTTTTTGTCTTATTTCTTCATTTATAAGTTCTACAAAAATAGGCTTTAATTGCAAACACTTATATACTTTGCCTTCACAACGATGCAATTCAGCAAATGTACGAGGATAGTAATTCTTGAAAATAATCATTGCAAGTAAATTTTGAGGCAGTAAATCTTTCGAGAGCCTTTCTCTATATTGTTGATATTCATTTGCAATATTCTTAAGCAAGCGCATATCATTAATAAAGAATCCCATTTCTTTTAAATCTACATCTGCAATGTCTTTATATCCCTTTGCTTCCAATTCTCCTTTTAATTTATCCTTCGAGTTAGAGAGGTTAATGGTGGGAATGACAGTAGTGATATAATCAAAAAATTTAGACCGCTCGGAATCTAAAAACATATCATCTTTGATTGCATAAATAAAAACAATAGGTCTTTTACCTTTTCGTTCAACAACTTTAGATTCATTTAATAGCAAATTCAGCTCACGAAGTTTCAAGAATATGTCAGATGTCTCAAATCTATCCAAATCCTCTATTATAACTACATTATAATCTGTAACTTGAAAGAAGTACAATATTTCATCTAAATGTTCATTAAAAATAGATGCTTCTGATAGTTTTATTTCTCCATTCTTCAAATTCAATACATTTAACTTACTATTTCCAAGAGCTTGGATAAAGTATGATATAAGAAGGAATAAAGCACATACCATGTACACGATGGCAATTGAATCTCCGATAATATTTAACCATTTACCGCTTAGTAAATTACAAATCCATTCAACATAAAAAACATGTGGCTCAAAGACAATAATAAAAGCCATAAAAAAAAGAATAATCGCCAAAGTGATTTTTCTCAGTGTCCATTTATCTATATGAAAAATGCGTTTTATGCGTGAATTCGGGATAAGACTTTGTTTTTCCCGATATATCAGTTGCTGTAAAATACTATATTCTATTAAACGGTTAAGTTTTTCGTTATTCTTGTCATTATCTTTATCGACATCTAAATTCTCTCTTTCTTGTTGATAAGCCTTTAAGGTTGCTAAGGATAAATGAAGATATTTATATTGCGGATAATCTTTTCTTAGAGTTAAGATAACAGAACTTTTTCCAGAGCCATAAGGTCCTGTTACTGCTATATTTTTGGCATCCATCTTGTCAAGGCGAATGGCGATATCCTCAACTGTTTTATACGCCTTCTCTTTAAAATCAATAGTCGTCGGAGTAAGAACGCTTTGATCATTGTCCTTATGAGGAAGTTTGTCCTTGCTGAAAATAAAATTCCGTAAGAAACACATAAGTTCATCCAAAATCTTTTGAAATGCCATAATAACGATATTTTATCTACAAAGATACTCATTCATAGTGAGAAGGACGAATAAAACAGCAAGAAAACGCCCCTTGCGGAGCATAAAATTGTCGCAAGAGGCGTGTTTGATAATCAGGGTACATAAAACAGGTCAAACTCCACTTTTCGTCGTTTGACAAGCCCTCTGAGGACTTTGCCCTTGTATCGGCAGAAAGATATAAATTCACGATAGAAATTCCTGTCGCCCGACTCTATCTTCCGCAGCAATTGGCTCTTAGCATATTTGCCGTATCCCAGCAATCTGCCCACTCCGACATTATAGGATAAGACGGCAAGAAGCAAGGCATCCTTCCCATAGTCCTTGAACATCATCAGACGCTTCATCAGGTCTGTCCGAAGCAGGGAGTCCGCCTGCCGTTCCGTCATCGCCGCCGTGAACCGCTCTCCGGGCAGAAGTCTGTGTCCATAGCCTACATATGGGTAATCTTTCCAAGTATGTAAGCCCTCAAAATGTTTGATGCAGACAACGGCACGCTCAAAAGGTGGCAACGAGAGCAGGGCATTCCTGCCGTCCTGAGCGGAAAGCCGTAAGCAGGAAAGGCAGACAAGGTACAAGACGACAAGTTTACTTCCTATCCTCATTCTTCTTCTTTTCCTCGTCCTTTTGGCTGTTGAACTCAAACGAGAGTTTTGCCGTCTGTCCGAAATTGTCCTCCACATACACGTCTATCGTCTGTTGGTCGGTGGAAGCGGAGGTGTAGTATAGCCTGAACTCCTCTTTTGTGAGCGGATAGCGGTCATTGGGCTTGAAGTTTGTGCCGTTATCCATCCTCAATCTCCCCCTGCCATCGGGTTGGAAATAACGGATGGTATAGCGTGCGTCTTCAAACCGTCCCTGTCGTTTGAGCGTGCAGCGTATCTCCGCCGTCTGCCCCTTGACAATGTGCTTCTGTACCGGCATTGTCTCTACCGTGAACGGATACGCCTGCTGAATATCCAACTCGTGATTACAAGCAGATAGGCAAAACCCCACAAGGGCAAACACTCCCATTACCCAAATCGTATTCAATATTTTCTTCTTCATTGTTCGTTATCGTTTTGTTGTTATACATTGTTTTCTGCTTTCTTGGAGAGCAGAAACTCATTCAAATCCTTGTGGTCGGCATACAGGGAGGAACAGTCGATGACCTTTTCCCCGAAGCAGTCGTGCAACCTTTGAAAAGTCCTTCGCCCCGCATCGTCATTGTCGAGATAGCATTCTATCCTTTCATAGCCGTGCAAGGCTCTTACTGCCTTCTCTACGTTGGAAACGGAATTAAGAACAAGCCAATCCGAAGCGATGATGCCAAGTTGCATCGCCGAGAGGTAGTCCATAAAGCCCTCGAATACGGCACACACGTCAGAGCCGTTACGCTTCAGTGAAATGTCTTTGGGCGGTATGCAGCCCTTGAAGATGCGGTTGCGCAACTCCAGCCCTCCTCCCATATTACGGAAGCCGATGGCATAATACCGTTTGCCATTCACACGATACCTCACCTCTTCGCAGTTGGGAATAGCAACGTGAGAATCGATACCCCGTTCTTTCAAGTAGTCCAGCAGTCTGCCATTCAATAAGGGACGCCCCTCAATATCCTCAAAGGAGGGTTCTCGTTCTTTTTCTCTTGGCGATTGCTCCATAACGGGAAGCGGACAAGATCCGTTCCGCGCGATGAATGCCGCCCGCAGGAGGAAATCCTCACTTCCGATAAACTCTCCTGCCAAGTCGAAGATGTCGCCGCCTTTGCCCATCCCGAAATCGAACCAAACATTCTTGGCGGTATCGACCTTGAAAGAAGGTGTCCGCTCCGTGCGGTACGGAGCGGAATACCACAAAGCGTTTCCTTTCTGTTTGGTCGGATGAATTCCCATTGCGTTCAGGAAGTCCGCAATGGGAATTTCTCTCATCTTCTCTACCTCCATCATCAGTCAATCATTATTTTCAGTCCGACACCGTATTGCGTATGAAAACGCCCCGTGGAGCTTCCCCATAGGCAACGCTCCCTGCCATAAAGCAGCAACACCAACCTGTTCGACAGATAGGTCTCCGCCTGAAGGGTAACGGCACCGCCATAAAGGAAGCGGTCCTTATTGTGTAGCATAGAGCCATCGAACAGCAGTTTCTTTCCACCATTGACCGTCTCGTATCCAGCCAAGGCTGAGATACCGGCAGAGAGGAAGAAGGTCTTGCTCCCGTCCGAAAGCACGCCAAAGAAGAAACCTCCCTCGCCCGTGAACTGTTCCGTAGGGATACGGCTCTCCCGATAAGGGTGGTATCTGCGGAGATACTCCGCCCCAAGCACCCATTGGCATCCTCCTTTCGTGTAGGTGGCAAGCGCAGCCCCGAATGAGTATCCTGTCTCATTCTTGGAAGAGGGAGAATAAAAACCATCCGCCATACCGGTGGTCAGGCGTATGCCTTTCATCTTGGGCAGACAGCGTTGGGCGTGCGCCTGCCCTGCAAAGAGGGCAAGCATCACGACAAACAGGAAAAATGCGAGCTTTCTCATATTACTTCACTTTGAGTTCGTTGATTTCCCTCGCACGCACAAGGTCTTCGTTCTCCACAACGAAAGACTGGTGTCTTCCGCCGTTCTTCTCGTGCATCTCCACAATGAGCTGCTTGTCATCGGGGATGGTGAACTTTTGCAGAGTGAATACCGTGCGTTTGCTCTTCTGCCCCGCCACGCAGGTAACATAGTTGTAGGCACGCAGCGGAAGCAGCACTTGTTCCTGCATGGCGGTCTGCTTGGCGACCTTCTTGTCCACGATTTTGAACGTGATGAAGTCGATGTCGAACGGCACGTTGGACTTGTTACGCAGTTCCGTATGGAAGTACAGCAGTCCGTTATGCGAGTACAACCCTTTGAGCAGGTACTGAATACCGAAGGACTTGCTGCCGATGTGCTTCACCGTCCGCTTGTCCTCCTTGTGGATGGACTTCATGATGAGCCTTACCAGCATCGGACTCTCGCTGCCAAGTTCCTTGAGATAGACCTCTATAGCGTTGTTCGGGCGGTTTACGCTCGCCTCGTCGTGGATAAAATCCGCCATTTCCACATTCAGAAGCAATGGCTCGTTTGCATACTTGACATTGAAGGTGTAAAATGCCCCGTCTTCGGTGATGACACTCATGTTCGTCTCCTCACGGAAGTCTTTGACCGTCGCTTTCACACGGATGACGTTCTCCGCTCCGTCCGCTTTCCCCGCAATAAGGTTGGGTGAACCCAAATCCACATAGCGTACGGCAGAGGGGAAGATGATGTGCACCGTCTTGTCGTAGGTGATTTCCAAGCCGTGAGGCGGTATCATCCGCTCAAAGGCAATCTTGCGGGTCAGCCCCTCATAGAGGTCTCCCGTTGAAGTCGTTTCCTGTGCGTTGGCACAGAATGCACCCAGCATCAGGGCGATGGATAAAACTGTTCTTTTCATTTTTACTTTGGATTAAAGTGGTGAATAATAACTGTGAATTATCTGTTTAATCGTTCCTAAGGAACGGCAAGAGGACTTCCTAAGGAAACGTTTCGGTCGTTAGCAAGGAATCGTTTTTGCCTTTCTTCTAATTACTCCTTGGATTGATAGAGCAGCACCTTATAGCCTGCCTTCAGATGCACCTTGACGGTTCGCATCTTCTTCGCAAAATATTGGCTCGTACCCTGTATCAGCCCCTTACCCAAATCGGCGGCAAGCTGTGCCCCTGCATCGGTAGAGATGTTCACGCTGCTGCCCACGGACGTCCCCATACCCGCGGCAATCTCCTTGGCGGCACTGCGTTCCATCGAACCGGGAATGAATATCCCCGCCTGTCCGTCCGTGTCGTACACCGCCAATTCCACGGGGATGATATTCCCGAGATATTCCAGCGAGGTAATGAGCACGTTCAAGCGTTCGCCCTGTATATTCGCCACGCCGACCACCGAGGTGTTCCGAGGGATTTCCTTGCTGGATACCTGCATCGGTTCCAAGAGACGAAAACGTATCGTTTGCCCGTCCGTAACCGTCTGCCGGGTGTGCACACAGGCGGAAATGGTATTCTTCTCCGTCAGCGGGGTTGTTCCGATGGCGGTATGGAACATGTAGTTCCTCTCCTTGACATATTCGGAGCAGAAAGTCGAGTCGCTCATCGGCTGTGCCAGAGCCGACACCACTTGCTCGCTCACAGGGGCAACGGGAAAGGCTACCGCCTTCCCGTTTCGGGTGGTTTCGACCGCTTTCCTTTCAGAAGCCATCTCCCCGTCCGATGCCGATATCATATTGGAAGATGGCTGTCCTCCGCCTGATGGCATATACTTTGCCGCCAGTTGATAGGACTTTTCAAGCAGAGCCATTTGGTCATTGATGGTTGCCATTGGTGTCTGCTGCTCGCTACTCATGCGGGCTTCCAACTCTGCCAATCGGGCACGCAGTTCTTCCTTTTCAGGGTCTTCCCTCGGTGCTTCATAGAAACTGCCAAGCGTGCGGTTGATGTCTTGGTAAGCGGAAGCCGAAGCGTGGAATCCCTCTTGCGGAGCAGTGGTGCGAGAGCCGAAGCCGTTGTCTCTTTCCGACAAATCCGTCTTCAAAGCCAACTCTTCGGAACTCTGTACCGGTTGTCCTCCTGTCATCTCCCCGAACATGGAACTGAGGCTTTGCATCGCCTGACTTCGTTCCTGTTCCTTCTGTTCCATCATCTCCTTCTCGTAGGCTTTCTTCTTGTCGCCGATCAGTTCGGTTGCCATCGGGTCGGGCACTTCCGTGTTGAAGCCCTTTGCCTGTTTCTCTTCTTCTTTCTCCGATGGAGCGAAGATGAGCCACATGGAGCCTGCAAAAAGCAGGAACATCAGAGGATAAATGACAAACTTCTTTCGCCTTTGTCTCTCTTCCTCCGTCAGCTCAGGCGAGGTGCTCGTATCGGAGGCTGTCTTTCTTTTGAATGGGAACATAATCGTAATACTTTAATAGGTTGATACTGTCGTTGGGATAGAGCCGCCTTACTTCAGGGGCTTCAATATGCTCGATTGCCGGCAACGTTTCCTCTTCGGAGTCTCCGTCGGAAAAGATATGATACAAACCGTTGAAGAAAACATAGTTGGCAAGGAAAGCGAAAAAGAGAAGCATCGTCAGGACGACATACAGCCTCAGATGAGCGGGGATGCGTCCGCACAGGCGGCGGAGGTGAGACTCCATACCCTCCCGCATCATTTGGAACAGACTTTTCTTTTTCATCGCTTACGGGTACTGATGTCCTTGTTTTCCACAATCTCGAATCCCTCGATGTTGAATCCGTTCGGGTTGTCGTCGCTGCGGCTCGTATTGAGCAGACGGCATACGGTCACGAGACTGCGCTCGGTCACGTTGGTAGCACGGATAATCATCTGCCGGGCATACGTCCGTACCGCATAGGGATAGCGGTCGAAGTCACAGAGTACGCTGTCCACCTGCACGACCTGATTGATATTTCCCGCAACGATACGGTTGTAGTACCCTTTCTCGGAGAAATCCCGATAGTAGTTGTAGGCACTCTTGTCCGCCAAGAGCAGCGCACGGGAGATATTCCCCTCGATGGCACTCTTATCGGGCGAAAGGGTAAAGAACAGTTCGTGGAAGCGGCGCACATGCTCCTTGGCTTCTGCAGGTCTGTTCTGCGACAGATCCTGCGAAAGGGCGAGCATCAGTGACTTACCGCCATCCAGCACATAGATTTTCTGCCTCTGGGCTTCGGCGAAGGAGTAGGCACTCCATACCGAATAGCCCGCGAGGGCGGCACACAGGCAGACGACGATCAAAGTAAAGAGGCGTATCTGCCTGAAACTTGTTTCGATATTCTTTAATGACTTAAATTCCATAGTGTTTCGTTCTAATTTATTATTCGGAAGGATTGTCGCCTTTCCTGCGGAAAAGCCTTCCTGCCACATCTTTGGCTTTTTGTCCGGCACTATGCAGCATCTGTTTTCCGTGTCCTCCGGCGAAACCGCCTGCGGCTCCGGCAACGGCTCCCGTAATACCGGCACCCTTTCCTGCCGCGTAGTTCACGTTCTTGCCGAAGTTCCCCGCTCCACCTGCCTGTATCACCCAGCCCGCAACCGTGGGAATGGTGAAGTAGCCGATGATGCCGATAATCATAAAGACGAGGTACACTCCGTTCGAGGCGTCTATCGTATAGGCAGGGTCGTTCTGCAACTGTGTGATGTCATGCTTGAGCATCAGTTCCTGAATCTTTGCCAGCATCGAACTGAACAAGTCCGCCACGGGCAACCACAGATAGATGGAGATATACCTCGTGAACCACTGCGTAAGGGTGCTTTGGAAACCGTCCCACACGGAGATGGCGAAGGCTATCGGTCCCAAGATGGAGAGGACTATCAGGAAGAATGTCCGAAGCGTGTCGATGAGCAGGGCGGCAGCGGCAAAGAGCAGTTCCAACAGTTCCCGCACCATATTGCGGAACCATTTCTTCAGGTTGTACATACTGCGTTCCACGTACATCCCCGCCATTGTTGCCATGTCCGAGGGAGCGATGCCGAGTTCATCCAGCTTCTTGTCGAACTCCTCATTGCTGACCAGATAGGCTGTTTCGGGATTCTTCACCATCGCCTCGTATTCCAGTTTGTCCCGTAACTTGCGGTATTCGTCCATGCTGAAGGTCTGCTTTTCGAGCATCTTGTGCGTACCCTGCACGATGGGACTAAGCACCCCGTTGATGGTCTCCAGCACCATCGGAAAGAAGAGGATGCAGAGACCAAGGGCAAAGGGACGGAGCAAAGGATAGACGTCGATGGGTTCGGCACGGGCAAGCGTTTGCCATACCCTGAGTGCCACATAGAAGAGTGCACCCAAGCCTGCAATGCCCTTGGCAACGCCAATCATGTCGCCGCACATCGGCATCATCTCCGTATAAAGGGTACGGAGGACTTGGTGCAGGTTGTCAAATTCCGCTCCCATGACTACCAATACCTTTCGTTGTCCGTTCCATAGAGTGAGAGCACACGGTTGGTATCCTGCTGCTTCTTGGCTCTGAGGTAGCTTACGGAGATGTTCTTGTTCGTGTAGTAACGCACGAGGTTACGGTAGTCCCTCACCTCCTTGTAGCAGCGATCCACCACGTCCATACGCTCCTTGTCGGTCATCTTCAGCGTGGTGATGTTCACCACCTGCTTCAGTTCCTTGAGCAGGTTGTTGCTCTCTCCGAGCAGTTTGGTGTAACCGTTGGCAATGGCGACCAGCTCCTCCGGGCGGAAGTTCGGGTCGGAGAGCATCTTCTTGTAGTTGTTCACATAGATGTCGGAGATTTCCCCGACCATCAGGATGGTCTCCTTCACCCGTTGGGCATCCCGCACGAGGTCGTTCACCCTTTTCAGGGCATCATAGTATTTCTTGCTCTCATTGTAGAGCTTCTCCACCTCTTTGAAATTGTCGAGCGTGTTCTTGACCGTTTTGGAGGTCTGCACGATTTCCTTGGTCGTGTTGATGATGCTCTGTGCAAGGTTGGTGGGGTCTGTGACCACCCATTGGGCGTGTGCGCTGCCTACCCAGAGGCAACCGCACGTGATAAGCATTAAAATTTTCTTTCTCATTTTACGAATTGATTTTGCGTGGATACAATGCCGCTTGACTCGCTCGGGAAAATATGACGTCTGTTTTCTTGAAATATGACGTCATATTTTCGAGGATATGATGTCATATTTTTCGGACTTGTAGTATCACGCGGTTAAACTTTCATTGATTACTCTTCTTCGGCGAGCTGCCTGACGGCAAGTTCCATGTTGCCGCCAAGCCGCTCGGCACGGGCAAGCACCCGCATCTTCTCGGTCTCCTCCGTCGTATAGGTGAGGTATTCGGCTTTCGACACTTCGGTGGCATAGACGGCGGACTGCACGCCGCCCAGTCCGATCCACACCTCCTTGTACGACCGTGTGGCATCGTTGCTCTGGTTGATGGAGAGGATTTGTCCTCGCTCCTTGTCCGTCAGTCCCAAGAGTGCCTGAATCTGGTCGAACTTGTTCATGTACTTGCGCTGATCGAGCAGTATTTTGCAGTCGGAGTTGTTGATGATACTTTCCTTGACAATAGGCGACTGAATGATGTCGTCCACCTCCTGTGTCACCACGACCGCCTCGCCGAAAAACTTTCGTACCGTCTTGTAGAGGTATTTTATATACCCTGCCATATTTGCAGAGGCAATCGCCTTCCAAGCCTCCTCGATGAGGATGACCTTCCGTATTCCCTTCAGCCTTCGCATCTTATTGATGAAGAGTTCCATTATGATGATGGTCGTGATGGGGAAAAGGATGGGATGATCCTTTATCGCGTCGATTTCGAAGACGATAAAGCGGGCGTTAAGCAGGTCAAGCTGCTTGTCCGAGTTCAGCAGGTAGTCATATTCTCCACCTTTGTAGTACGGCTCCAGCACGTTGAGAAAGTTAGCAAGGTCAAAATCCTTTTCCCTGACCTTTTTCTCACGAAGCAGAGCCGAATAATCGGTGGTGAGATACTCGTAAAAGCTGTTGAACGAGGGAACGATGCCATCATCCGTCTTGATACGCTCGATAAAGAGCGACACGGCATTGGAGAGGGCGACCTCCTCCGAACGGGTGGCAGGCTCGTTGTCCTTTTTCCAAAGGGTCAGCAGCAGGGTCTTGATGCTCTCCCGTTTCTCCACGTCGAATACCTTATCCGTCGTATAGAACGGATTGAAACTGATGGGGCTCTCATCCGAATAGGTGAAATAAACCCCGTCCTCTCCCTGCGTCTTGTGGCGTATCATCTCGCACAAGCCCTGATAACTGTTTCCCGTGTCTACCAAGACGATATGGGTGTTCTGCTCCCAGTACTGCCTTAACAGGTGGTTGGTGAAGAACGACTTGCCCGAACCCGATGGCCCCAAGATGAACTTGTTGCGGTTCGTGGTGATGCCTTGCTTCATCGGCAGGTCGGAGATGTCGAGATGAATCGGCTTGCCGCTGCGGTCTGCCATTTTGATGCCGAACGGCGAGAGCGAATCACGGTAGTTGGTCTCCTCGTTGAAAAAGCAGACCGCCTGTTCGATGAACGTGTAAAAGCTTTCTTCTGCGGGAAAGTCGGCTTCATTGCCGGGAATGGCCGCCCAGAAGAGCGTCGGTACGTCCACCGTGTTGTGCCGAGGCTTGCACTCCATCAGAGCCAGCTGACTGCCCACATCGTTGCGGATACGGCGGAGTTCCTCCTCATCCTCGCTCCACGCCAAGACATTGCAATGGCAGCGAACTGAAGTGAGTCCGAAGCTGTGTGCCTCATTCAGATACTCGTCTATCCATTGTTTGTTGATTTGATTGGATCGACTGTAACGGGAGAGCGAGTGCATGTTCCGTGCGTTCTTCTCGAAGCGTTGCAGGTTCTCCGCACTGTCGTCAATCAGCACATACTGGTTGTAGATATGGCTGCACGGCAGCAACAGTCCTACGGGAGCAGCGAAGGAGAGGCGGCAGTCGCTGCGGTCGGTGGAGAGACGTTCGTAACGCATATCCGTACCGACCAGTCCGGGCAGGTCTTCCGTATCGGAGAGCGTATGCAGGCAGAGCCGCTTGTTGCCGATACGCATACGGTCGGCTCTCGGGTCGATGTCCTCCAATACCGTCGTGTCGGAGAGGGAGAGCGAGAAATACTTCTCTATCAGTCCCGGCTTTTCCTCCGTGCCGACAATCTCTTCGTCGTTCAGTCGGGTAAGACGAACAAAACCGCACTCGTTCATAATCCGCTCAAACTGCTCGGTCGCTTCGATGAACTTGCGGGCGGTATCCTTGTCTCGTACCTCCTTGGGGATGATGTGCCCACGGCAGAGCGTGGAAAAATTGCTCTGCTGCCGGCTACGGTTCTTGGTCGTCTTGGTCAGGAACAGGTAGCAGGCGTGGTTCAGGAAGGGTCGCTCGTTGAAGTGCCGCTCGAAACTGCGGGAGAGGAAACTCATCTCCTCCTTCTGCAAGTCCGGACGGTAGCCCTCCTTGACAAACCAGTCCTGCTTGTGTACGACACTGTAGGTCGGCAACACTTTGATTGCTTTTACCCAAGCCGAATGAATGGCGGCATACTCCGCGCTCGTCACCGTATAGAGTTCGGGAAGCTCGACCCGGAAGGCGACCGTGATGTCGGCATCCTTTGAGAGGATGCACCCCTCTTCGACGGCAAGCAGCGGGAAGCGGTTTTCCAGCGTGGTGGCTTTTAAGATGTTTCTCATTCTTTCTCCTCCTTTCCTTCGTTCATTCTTTTATTCTCTCTTCTCTTTCGTCTCGGCAGTTCCTTGTGCCGCAGTAGACGGGGAATGCGTCGTCGGTTGATAAGATAGCGGGGATGGCTGCGCAGCGCGGAACGCTTCATCAGCCCGTGTTCCCCGTACTTCCTGTTCAGGGAGAAGGTCTGCCACACCAGAACGGATGCGGCAGTCCCTCCGAAGCCGATACAGATCCATTGATTGACACCCGCCATATAGAGGATGACAAACAGCACGAAAAGGGCGAGAAGCCCTCCGGCGAAAATGAACAGGTATTGGCTTTTGAGTCCCTGAAACTCTACCGAGCGACCGATTCCCTTGTTGATGGGATAGGTCTCCATAGGCTTAGAGGAAGAAACTTCTCAGGATGGTGGCTGCCACGATGAGGAAAATACACGCTCCGAACCAGCTTGCGGCGGTCTTTGAGGTGTCGGGATCTCCGGACGAGAACTTTGAGTAGACCTTTACCCCTCCGATAAGTCCCACGACCGCACCGATGGCATAAATGAGTTTCGTGGCAGGGTCGAAATAGCTCGTCACCATGCTTGTCGCTTGGTTGATACCCGACAAACCGTTGCCTTGGGCAAAGGCAGAGGAAATGGAAAGCAGCAGAATGGCTGCGATAAGAAAATGTTTCTTGGTCATAAATCTTTGTTTTGTGTCGAGAGGATTGGATATGTCCTCCCGACGGATGAATACTGTTGTTACTTTCGGATGTTAGTGGTGGCTCTCTGAGAGTCAGCCGTACTCTTTTTCTTTCATTGCTTCTGTTGCATTAAAGGGTTCATACGATTGGGTCAAGACCGTTCGGAAGGGACGTTATGCCTTTTCACCGCTGTAAAGTTCCTCGAAACGGGCACGGATGATCTCATCGATCGTGGCCGAGCGTTTCTCATCGCTTCGGAGTGTTTCCATCAGACGGGTTCCTTCCAACTCACTCAGCGTATCGCCGGTTCGCTGTCGCTCTGCTTCGGTGTGGGCGTGGCGGTGAATGACCGACAAGGCTTCCAGCACCCGTTCAAAATCAATTCCCATGGCGTATTCGCTTTCCCCCTGTATGGGAAGTTCCTCGTCCTCCTCTTCAAAGGGTGGAGAATCGGAGGACTCATACGTTAAAGGAATCTCATCTATGTCGGGCAGATCATCCGGCTCTTGCGATGGCTCTTGTCCGTTTTCGAGGGCAAATGTAGAAGCCTTTTTTGCTTCCGCCTCGCCTTTTGGATAACTGCGTACTTGTGGCGTCGAGTGGCTGAGCTTGAAGCGACTTTTACCGATGGTTTCCGCTTCACTGACCGCTTGACAAGTTTTTTTCTCTTTTGCTCTGTTCTTTCTCTTTCTTCGTTCATACGAGAGAAAAAGAAATAGCCACAGGAGATAGAGCAAGAGAGCGGCAAGGACTATTCGGTACATAGGCGTTGCAGGATTTCGTGAAGTTCATCACCTAACTGATTACAGAGCCTGCTCAACTTCCCTCCATAGGGCGGAAGGAGGGTACAGACCCCTCTCCTATGCTCGGAAAGCAGCGGACGATACAAACGGGAGTGGCTCAATGAGGTCTGCATCAGCAATGCTCCCGTTTCATCGGCAAGGGTGCGACAGCGTTCGTCGGCTTCCTCACGTTCCCAAGCCTGTATCATAGTGCGGAGCAGGTAAAGCTCACGGATATTGCCCTTTCCCATAGTCAATATCTGCTCTCCCAAGATGTCGATGAAATGGCGGACGGCTTCCATATCCATCGGACTGCCCGTAACGGGAAAGACGACGGCATCCATTGCTGAAAGCAGTTCTACAGTTCCTTCGGTACGCATCAATGGAGGGAGGTCGAAGAGGATGCAGCGAGGAGGATTGTCCACACAGTGCCGCTCCACTCGGTTCAGGGCTTCCCGCACCGGAGTGCAGATAATCGGATAAGGGGTGCAGGGTGTCCGATGTTTCAGATGCATCAGGCTTTGATGATTTAGTTCTTCCGACTCTTGCTGCCGCAGACGGGCGATTGTATGGGCGGGATGGTTGCAATCCACGACGGCGACATCGCATCCTCTGTGGTAATGCAGAATGCTTGCGGTAAGTACCGTAAGCGAGGTTTTGCCGACACCACCCTTGGGGGAAGCGATGGCAAGATAAATGGGTTTACTCATATTTTCTCTTTTCTTTGAGTGGGTGAATACTATGTCTTGATAAATCGTTTGTAATCGAAGTTGCCTGACTGAACCTCTTTCGGAGCTTCTTCGGCAACGCGCTCCAGCAGCTCGCGGACACGTTCCCCGGCTGCTTTCTTAATCGCTTGGAACATCGGTGAGTCGTGTATCTTATAGATAGTTTCGGCGGCTTTTGCGGCTTCCTCTATCGGGGCATTCTTACAAGAGAGGACACTGCCCATTTGTTGCAGTTCTTCCGCTGTGATGCTTTCCGAGAGGGAGTAGCTTTCACCTTGGACTTCCACCAAGACATAATCTTCTTCCTCTTCGATACCGACTTGCGAGATTTCTTCTGACATTCCCGTTTCAGGCGCTTGTTCTTCGTGTTGCTCTTCTTCAATGGGCAACTCGGCTAAAAGGACATTCTCCTCTTGGAACAGTTCCCTTCTAGGGATGCGGATGGTGACGACGAATTTTCCCTTGCCTCGTTCCCTGAAAAAGAGTTGCAAGTCACGGTAGAGTCTTACAGCACTCCGATAGCGTCCGTACAGGAAGCGGGCAACCTGTACGCTGCCGAGATAGGCTAAGCCTACCGACAGCAGAATAAAGATGACCTGCTTCATCGCTCGAAACGTTTACGGAATTGTTGTTCGAACAAGGCGTCTATCTCGTCGCGGTGCATCTCCAAATGATGCCGGAGGATATGTTCCACGAATGCTCCAATCGTCAGTCTGCCTGCGGCTGCCACATAGACGATTTCGGCAATCTCTTCCTGTGTCTTTTTGGAAATGAACACCCCCTTTCGGTCTCCGATGTTCAGGGGCTGAAGAAAGGCGGTTTCATAATCGCTCTTCTCTTCCTGAAGGAGACCTGTAGGATGTCCCTCGGAATGCTCGATGAGCGTGGTGGAGTTACGGATGGTTACTTTGGAAGAGACGCTTTTTCGTTCTCTGCAGGACTCTTTGCCTGCCATTGGTCGGTTTGTTTTCTGTTTCATATCACAATAATTTCTTGAAGTTCTTTTCACTTAATCGGTTGATTTCTTCCTTGTAATCCTCCAAATGTTTGAGCAGGATGTTTTCCACGTACATGCCCAATGTCATCTCCCTCTTTCGGATGAAGAGGACGATTTCCGAGAGTTTGTCCTGCAACTCTTTGGAGATGTAGATTGCCTTGCGGTCATACAGGTCATTGCGGTGCATGAAGAGTGAGATGTAATCTCCTTTGGCGGGATTCTTGCGACGTGTTCGGATGGGAAGTTGCAGTTCTTCCGAGACCTCTTTCCGTGTTTCCGGAACAGACACATCCACCTCTTCGACGGAGGCAGGCGGTATCATCTCACTCTCTTTCTTTTTCATCGGGATACCCTGCGAAATCAGTTCCCGGATGGCGACGGGATCTATCGCCCCTTTATTCTTCTCTGCCATACACTTCAGGTTTTACGATGGACAGGATTTCCTCCACAAGCTCTTTCAGACGACTGCCTCTGAGCAGCGTGCGGGAGGCAGGAAAAATAGTCGAACGGAAGAGGGTCGTACCCTCATCCATCACTTCCTTTTTGTAGCGGGTCGTATTGGGAACTACCGTCTTCAAGAGAGGAAGTCCCAACTCGGCAATGACCTTTTCATACATCGCATAGAGGGGTGTTTTCTCTCTGCCGTCCACCATGTTCCAAAAGAGGTAAATCCCTTTGTTGGCAGTGTCTGTATTGTCGGTTATCGCCTCCTTGATGATGGCTGAAAAGCTCAGCGTGCTTTCCAAGGAGATACGGTCGGCAGAAATGGGTGTGAAAATATAATCCATACCGGAGAGGGTGGTCAGTACACCGTCATTGTTGATGGTTCCGGGCAGGTCAAAAAAGACGAAATCCGTATCCGGTTCGTGCGTCTCTAGATACTCCCTGACCGTATCCACGGCTGCCTCTGCCGTGGCACAAAGGATGGTGTATGTGGGCTTTTGCAACTCGGAGAATTGGGTGGCTGCCAATTCTTGCAGCGCGGGGTTGCGATCAACGCCCTGTGCGTCACGCTGGCGCATGGCATTGATGCTGAATTGCGGATAGTCGCAATCCACCACAATAAGGTTGTACCCGCAGGCATAGTGCAGGTAACTCGCCGTCAAGACCGTAAAGGTCGTTTTGCCGACACCGCCCTTTTGGGTGGAGAAGGCAATGAAAACAGGTTTCTTTTTCATTTCATTTTCTGTTTAATGGTTCTACATATATGTGAGGAAAGGCGCATGCACGCCTTGGCTTGTTTCCTTGAAAAGGCAGATATGGAAACGAGTCTGTGAGGGAATAAATCCCCGGACAGGCATACGGCGAGGCATTCCGATAAAGGAACACAGACTCGCCTTTCGGGATATGTCCCTCCCTGTATAAGGGTGGAGCTATATGACGGGAGTCATACTTGCACACGTCCACCCATCCATACGTCCGCCCTTGTACCCTTGCGCAAGGGTACAAGGGGCGACGGGTGCAATAACTTGTACATATTCTCATTTCTATTTCCATTTCCGTAATTGTCTGTTCAAATGGCTGCGGACTGGTTTTTAGACTTGGGCAGGCAGGTATGTCCACCGCCCCGCAAACAACCATCCGACGGGGCAAATATAGAAGCCTTTACCCCCTTGTTTCTGCCCTTTTTGCTAACTGCGTACTTGTGGCTTCGATTTGCGTATTTGTGGCTTCGTAAAAGATAAGTGACTTAGGCACAAGGCTTAGTAACTTTGCACCCAAGCGGTAAGCCGAAGTTTTCGAGGCATGAAGCGTTCTTTTTTGAGAGACTCGACTTCCGTCCTTCGCAGACGGATTTATTTGCGCCGGAGCAAATAGCAAGATATGTCCTGCGTTACCCGAAATAAATTCGGTAACTCAGAACTCTTGCTCTTGCAGAGGGCTGAAAAAACTCCGAAGTCGTTTTTTCCTGGAAGAGAGAATGACTTGTCTTGAATGCCGGTGATGCCGTGAAACCTCCCGAAAGGGACTCCATCGTGCTTTGCACATCTGTCCCCTTAGAGAGAAATACAAACCATTAAAATCCAAAGTAAAATGACAAAAAGACATGTGGGGAGACCCTTGAAAAAAGAGAAAGCCAACCATTGTTGCATGGTTCGGTTTACGGACACGGAGTTTGCGCGTTTCCTGACGCTTTATGAGCAATCAGGAGTCCCGAACAGAGCGGTTTTCATCAAAGCAAGGGTCTTTGATGAGACTTTTCGGGTAATAAAAGTGGATCGCTCGCTGCTCGATTACTACCAAAAACTGACGACTTTGTACGGACAGTTTCGCAGCGTGGGAGTAAATTATAACCAAGCTGTGGTCGCCTTAAAGAGTAATTTCACCGAGAAAAAAGCCTACGCCATGCTTGCCCAACTGGAGAAACTGACTCTTGAATTGGCGGCTATCGGAGGCGAAATCGTACAACTTACCCGTGAATTTCAGGAGAAATGGTCGCAAAGATAAACTATGGCAATTCCCTTTACGGTGCTTTGGCGTACAATGGAGAGAAGGTGAACGAGGGCGTTGCCAAGATTTTGGATACCAACAAAGTGTTCTCTCCGGTTGATGGAACACACAATATATCTGCCTGTATGCAGGACTTTATGGCATATATGCCGAGTCATGTCCTCACTAAAAAACCGGTTATACACATCTCCTTGAATCCGCATCCCGATGACACCCTTACCGATGAGCAGTTCTCTGCCATCGCACGGGAGTATATCGAAAAGATGGGCTACGCTAATCAACCCTTTATCGTTTATAAGCACGAGGACATAGACAGGCATCACCTGCATATTGTCACCTTAGCCGTCGATGAACGGGGAAAGAAGATTAACGATGGCAATAATTTCTATACCAGCACCCGTATTCTCAAAGAACTGGAACAGAAGTACGGTTTGATTCCTGCACAGGTGCGGAAGGAAAGAGAAGCGTTTCGCCTGAAAAAAGTCTGCTACGGCGACGGAGAGAATCTTAAAAAGCAACTGGCTTCGGTTATCAAACCGGCAGCGAAGTTCTACCATTGTCCGAGCTTCAAAGAATACCGAGCCTTACTTTCCACCTATAATATATGCGTGGAGGAGGTCAAGGGGGAGGTAAACGGAAAGACTTATATGGGACTTCTCTACTTTGCCACGGATAACAAGGGGAATAAAGTCGGGAAAGTGTTCAAATCCTCTCTCTTTGGGAAGTCTGTCGGATATGAAGCCCTGCAAAACAGGTTCAAGGCTTCAAAGGAGAAACTGAAAGAAAAGCATCTTGCACCCAAGACCAAAGCAGCCGTAGTTGGAGCATTAAAGCGTTCTGCCACAAGAGAGGATTTCAGGGGAAACCTTCATCGCAGGGGTATTGATGTCATCTTCCGAGAGAACGTGGAAGGTCGGATCTATGGTGTCACCTTTATAGACCATAACAACGGCTGTGTTGTCAATGGCTCGCGATTGGGCAAGGAACTTTCGGCAAACGCCGTTGCCGAGTGGTTTGACCGTCCGCATCCCGAACTGTCCGATTCTGTACAGCAGAGTGAAAAAAGTAATCTTTCCCAAACTCCGACCTCGGATGAAGACTCCGTATTGGGTGGTCTGCTTGACCTGCCGTTGGAGGATCACGGTACGGATTGGGAGGAAGAGCAGTTCAGAAGAAGGATGCAGCGGAAGAAAAGAAAACAACGTAAACTATAAAAACAACGGATTATGTCACAACAAGAAGACGATTTGAGGGCACTGGCGAAAATCATGGATTTTCTGCGTGCCGTAAGTATTATATTGGTGGTTGCCCATCTCTATTGGTATTGTTACGAAGCCATCAAATTATGGGGTCTGAACATCGGTGTGGTGGACAGGATACTGATGAATTTCCACCGCACGGCGGGACTGTTCGGAAATATGCTCTATACCAAACTCTTTGCGCTGGTACTGATGGGGCTTTCCTGTCTGGGTACGAAAGGTGTGAAAGAGGAGCATATCACATGGTCGAAGATAGGGGCATTCATGGGCGTCGGCTTTGTCTTTTTCTTCCTCAATTGGTGGATACTTGCCTTGCCACTGCCCATAGAGGCGAATGCAACTCTCTATACCTTTACGATAACTGTTGGATATGTGTGCCTGCTGATGGCAGGACTCTACATGAGCCGACTACTCAAAAACAACCTGATGGAAGATGTCTTCAATCAAGAGAACGAATCCTTTATGCAGGAAACAAGGCTATTGGAAAACGAGTACTCGGTCAATCTGCCGACCCGTTTCTATTATCGCAAGAAGTGGAACAGAGGCTGGATAAACGTGGTGAATCCTTTCCGTGCGGTCTCCGTCTTGGGAACGCCGGGCAGTGGTAAGTCCTATGCCATCATCAATAATTTTATCAAGCAGCAAATCGAAAAAGGTTTTGCCATCTACTGCTACGACTTCAAGTATCCCGACCTCTCCATGATTGTTTACAACCATCTGCGGCATCACTCGGAAGGATATAAGGTCAAGCCGAAGTTTTACGTGATCAACTTCGACGACCCTCGTCGGTCGCACCGCTGCAATCCGATACACCCCGATTTCATGAGCGACATTTCAGATGCCTACGAGTCAGCGTACACCATCATGCTCAACCTCAACAAGACGTGGGTGCAGAAGCAAGGGGATTTCTTCGTGGAGTCGCCCATTGTCCTCTTCGCTGCGATCATCTGGTATCTCCGCATCTTTGAGGGTGGCAAGTATTGTACCTTTCCGCACGCCATCGAGTTTCTCTGTCGTAAATACGAAGACATATTCCCGATACTAACTTCTTATCCTGAATTGGAGAACTATCTTTCTCCTTTCATGGACGCTTGGCTCGGAGGGGCGGCTGACCAGTTGCAAGGACAGATTGCTTCTGCCAAGATACCTTTGTCAAGGATGATAAGTCCGCAACTCTATTGGATTATGACGGGCGATGATTTTACACTCGACATCAATAACCCCAAGGAGCCTAAAATCCTTTGTGTGGGGAACAATCCCGACAGACAGAATATCTACGGAGCGGCATTGGGGTTGTATAACAGCCGTATCGTCAAGCTCATCAATAAGAAAGGTATGCTGAAAAGTTCCGTGCTGATAGATGAGCTGCCTACCATATACTTCAAAGGGCTTGACAATCTGATAGCTACCGCACGTAGCAACAAAGTGGCGGTATGCTTGGGCTTTCAGGACTTCTCCCAGCTGAAGCGTGACTATGGAGACAAGGAAGCAGCCGTAGTGATGAATACCGTCGGAAACATTTTCTCAGGTCAGGTAGTCGGCGAGACGGCAAAGACCTTATCGGAGCGTTTCGGGAAAGTGCTTCAAAAGAGGCAAAGTATGAGTATTACCCGAAGCGACAAGACGACCTCCATCTCCACGCAGATGGACAGCCTGATTCCGCAGAGCAAGATTTCCACGCTCACGCAGGGAATGTTTGTGGGAGCGGTTGCCGACAACTTCTCCGAACGTATCGAGCAGAAGATATTCCACTGTGAGATTGTGGTGGACAATGCCAAAGTAGCAAAGGAAACAGCCGCTTACCGACCGATACCCGTTCTGACGGACTTCACGAATGAAAACGGAGAGGATATGATGGAGCAGGAAATCAAGGCAAACTACGACCGGGTAAAGACGGAGGTTCGGGAAATCGTGGAACGGGAGTTGCAACGGATTGCTGATGACCCGGAACTTTCCAAGTTGCTCAGTAGCAAAAAATCATAAGAAATGGGTATGCCTTTTATTTGATGAAGAGAGTAGAAAATCGTATTTTTGAACACGCTAAACGATTACACTATGAATTGTTTCAATCATACCCAAGAACCGGCGGTTGCCCAATGTTCCGATTGCGGAAAAGGACTCTGTCCTGAATGTGCAGCAAGGTATCAGCCGATACTTTGTACGCCGTGTTATCAGAAAAGAAAGGACAGGGCCATTTGGGATAATCTCTACTACCTTATCCTATACACCGCATTCTTTGTCATAGGTTATAAACTCGACTTTATGACCACCAAACGGATGCCTGACATGCAGTGGATGTCGGGATATGTTCTGATGGCTTTCTGGGCAGGGTATGTGTTCATCAACAAGGTGCTGCCGTGGAAGATGACGGCAGGGACGACAGGGCAATGGAATTTCTACTATGTATTCAAATTCCTGCTTTATCTCGTAGGTGGTTTCTTTGTCGCTCCTTTCGTTGTATTTTGGACTGTATATAAGTTCATAAGAGCACTTCGCCGATAGAAGATGAGGGTGTGTCAAAATGTAAATTTATCACTTGGTAACTTTTAATCTGTAAGTTGAGTTTCTCTACAAGCAAAGAAAAGTCCATTTCAAAACTCATTATTGAGTTTTTTTTGACACACTCTCATTTGCTAATCTGCATTTGAGGAAGATTTGAGGAAATAGTTGCAGCAACAGTTCAAAGGAGATACTCCGAACCAGAGTTTCTTCCTTTTCGATTTACCGTTTCTTATACTTGCCGCCTTTCAGGTCGCTCTCCATCATCCGCTTGTTGAGCTTTTCTCGGAGTTCGTCAAGGAAATAGGTGCGACTGTCGTCCTTTCGACGCTTCATGTTCATATAAACGTTGTAGCAGTTCTTGATTTCTACATCGAAGATTTCGGATAGAACGTCTGCCAATTCCTCTACGCCAATTTCGCCATTGTTGATACAGTCGCAGGTATCGAGGGCGTAAAGGAGTTCAACTAGATCTGTCGCTTTGCCTGTCCAACGGAACTTCTTGGCAGATTTTGGGCGTACGGCAGATAAAATTCCATGCATCCTCATTTTCAGCAATTCTAACTCCGTGTCAATAACAAAGAGCAGTTCTGCCACATTTTTTCCCCATTTCAGTTGTTATCCCTGATTTTTCAGACATTGTCCGCAAATGGAAGCGGGTAAAGTTTAATGTGCGAAACAACGAAACGAGATCTTCTTCGCCATCTCCCAATTCCATGATTTCTCTGATAAGATTATCGGTAGCCTCCGTGCTTTTATCAGAAGACAGCATCTCAAAAAGTTCTTTTTCAACGAGTCTTTTCATATTGCGATATTTTGATATAAGTGATTGTTTCTGGTATTTATGATAAATGCACAAAACCTCCACCTGTTACAACTTCTGATTGCAACAAATGGAGGTAATGGAAAAGAGAAGTTTTACTTGCCTTGTTCCAGTGTGCGAGTGGTGAAATAACTGTCCGAAATTGAAGGGGTGAACTTAATAACGTTGTTATTCAATACCGACTTTCTTTTGTTTTTCAGATTAACCATTGTCATTTCCTTGAAACGGTATTTATGGTTCTTTGTATCCACTTCGGCAATTGCAGAAACGGTCATCTCCTTTTCTTTCTCACCGGCAAGATTATAATAGGTAGCCTTGCGAACAACGAAAATCCGTTTATCGATATAGGAAATTTTCTTTGAGAAACCGTTTTCATTGGCAATTGTCTTGTTTTTAGGTATGATTTCCAAGACATAACAATCATGTCCATCGACTTTCTGCTCAGTCAAGAATTTATAGTTGAAATCCTCTACGGCAGGTGTGGACATATCGGCGTAAGAAAACTCAGACCCCATGAAGCTCTTTGCATTTTCAGAACTCACAATGCGTCTGGTTTTACGAAGGGCTGGCATATAAATCCACTTATCGTCGTTTTTCTTCAAATAATCGAACGATAGGAATCCGGTACCTTTTACATCAGCGGGCTCGGTAAACCGAATGAGTTTCTTTTCCAGACTTCCATTCTCGTAGAGTTTACTGACGATAGTCATCTTGCGAACCCGTTTGTCACCCGACGGACTGTAAATAGTCATGGACGATTGTGTTTCCATCCCGGCAACACGAGTGGTTTCAATGGCTTTCTGCTGTACTTGTTGGGGAGACAATCCTCCCTGTGCATGAGCAACATTTGCCCACATAGTTGCGATTGCTATAATCGCCGATAAAAAAACTTTCTTCATTGTATTTATTGTATTTATTGTTTGATGAATATTCGTGTATCAATCCTCTTTGAAAAGCTTAGGTGCTTTTGATTGTTTCTTTTATTGGTTTTATTCTCTCAGTTATTTTATGTCATTTGCGATGTGCTTTCTGTCTCAAGAATTTCGGTTTCAGTACCATACATAGCGCAGGTACGAGCAGTACTGCCGCAATAAGGCATACGAAGATGATTGTCACCATCATCATTCCGAAAAAACGAACGGGCAGGAAGCCTGAAAAGAGCAGAACCACAAATCCGATAATAACGGCGATTGCATTGAATACGATACCGCGTCCCGTTGCCTTGAACAAGCGACGTACAGACTCTTTATCGTTATAACCCGCACGTCGTTCCTCCCGATACCGCCAGACGACATGAATCGTATAGTCCACGCCGACACCGATAAGGATAGAGGCTTGGAAGGCGGTCATAAAGTTCAGGTCAATACCGAAATATCCCATCAATCCGAAAAGCATCAACATGGCAAACACGAGCGGAACAATTTGCAGTAGCCCTGCCTTAAACGACTTGAAGCCGAGAGATATAATGATAAATACAACAACGAGGGAAATCAACAGAGAAAGAAACTGTCCGTTTACGACATGCTTGTCCATATCCGTAAACACATCGGCATTGCCGCCAACAAGTTTCACATTAGGGTCATCTTTTACCATCTCCCTGATTTGAGTAACACATTGTCGCAATACAGGCGTGTTCAATTCCTTGAAGCGAATCATCAAAAGGGCTTTCTCGAAATTGAAATCCACCATCTTTTCCAAATCCCTCTGACTGCCGCTCATCAGATACAACTCGAAGTATTGCGATACGGCATCATAGGTGTCGGGGATTTTATCATATCCTTCTTCCCCCTTGTTGTAAAGAGCACGGCTGATCTGACGTGTAACTTTGGCGATGGACTGCGTTGTTCCCACTTCGGGGATTTCATGCACCTTCTTTTCCAAATCATTGATTTTTTTCAATAGAGCAGGATCTTTGATGTCACCTTCGAATACGATACAGAGAGGGAAAAAGCCCCCCAATTCCTTATTGATAATTTGTGCAGACTCCTTGGCTGGATGTCCGTCAGGGAACAATTCGGCGGGATTTGAATTGATGCTGAAACGCAATAGTCCGGCTGCTCCGATTAGAGAAATGACTACAAACAAAACCAAAATAGTCTTGGGCTTTTTCGTTACCCAATTGGCAATAAAATCCAACAATCTGTCCAACCCTATTCCTCTTTTGTTTTTAGGATTGTCATCCGCTCTCAATCGAGGCTTCGTTTTGGGAAGTATTGAACTTAATGCTGGGATAAAGAACAGACTGCCAATCAAGGCAAGTCCAATACCAATACTGCCGAGGACGCCCATCTGCCCACCGGGAATCAGCACATGTCCCAACATACAGAGCAACCCTGCAATGGTTGTCAATCCGGACAAAATGATGGGAGCACCGAGACTTGTAACCATCTTGACAGACAGCTCTTTGGGAGTATAATTGTTTCCGGGAAGATTGTCTCTTTGGTAGCGAGCAAACATGTGTATGCCGTAGGAATTGGCAGTGGCTATCAGTAATACTACTAAAATAATGGTCGTAACGGCAAACTTCCATCCCAACAAAGGTGTTGCTCCCAATGCCGTGAATATCGCCATAACCACAATTAGAATGGGAAGCCATACGCCTCTGAACTGTCGGAAGCTGATAAAGAGAAAAACCATCATTAACAACAATCCGAGAGGAATGAGCCGAGCCATATCCTTCTGCATCATTCCCGCATTTTGCATCCGCATATACGGAGAGCCACCCAAAAGAACTTTCTCTGCACCGGGATATTTGGCAATCATTGCTTCCACTTGGTCTATTACATCCTTGTCCTTTGCTCCGGGTTCAAGCAATCCAATAATAGCTGTGGTCGTAAAATCTTTGGAGACTACGCTTCCATAGACAAGGTCATTACCTGCAAGTTCCTTTTTGATAGTGGCAATATCTTCAGCAGTCCGTGGAATCATTTTCACGGCCGCATCAACGGTCATTGCGTCATTCTCACTGCGGACATTTTTCAATTCAAAGACAGACATTACCCGTTCTATGCCTTTGATGTTCTGCATATCCTGCGAGAAATGCTCTACACGTTCCAACGTCTTGTCGTTTACGACATCATCCGTCTGTACGACAATCATCACCATATCCGTTCCTCCAAACATCTTTTCTATCTGTTTTTGGTTCATACGGGAAGGCAAATGCTCCGGCAGATAGGTAAGCAGGTCGGGATTAAAACTTGCATTCTTCATCTGAAAGCCCATGAAGGCTGTCAGTGCAAGAAAGAACACGATGACCGCCCAGCGGTATCGTATCACAAATTCAGCTAACTTCTTCATTCGATATTATTTTGAGATTAGATAATCTAAAACGAAACTTTCAACTCCGTAAAAACCGAGTTCTTGGTCTTTTCCAATATCCCGAACAGACGGTCGTCCGGTCCGTAAAACAACTGACCTCCCACCGTGAGTGTAACGGCATCGGCTATGGCATAGCGAACCTTGGGTTGGAAGAAGTATTCTTTTGTACTGAACTGGCACAGTCCGAGCAGTTCCACGTTCAATGTTTCGTGGAGTAATGACAGTGCAGGTCTGACCGAAACCGAATGATTCCAACGCTCGTGCTGCGTGAAGACGATACGATTCAGCGAGTTAAGTTTCCGTTCCATCGGGTTGCCTTTGATGTCAGACTTTAAGTCCGGAATATACTTACCTATATATTGCACAATCAAGCTGAAAGCATCCCAACTTCGGTCAATCCCTATTGTATATTCCATCTGCTTGTTGGGAACAGAATAGATGGGATTATTGCCTTTGTCGGGGAGTGAACAGGCAAACTCGCCTCTTAATCCGTAGTTGCCCAATGAGGTGGAAAAGTCCATTCCGACAACATGCACCCGATAGGGCTTTTGCGACAAAAGGATTTCAGAAGGAGTCTTTTCATAAGTGATGCCGGGAAATTTATGTAACCCGTTGTAATAGGAAAGAGAGAGGTCGAAAGACGGTTTTTCCAAATCTATTTTCACTCCGAAAGACTGGTCTTTCCATCGGTAAGGCTGTTTTTCATTCTTCCATACAATCCCATCTCCCATAGGCTTTCCGATGAATGGGAACAATGACGATTTGTAAACGGGTATCCAATCCACTTCGATACGGAACGGATGAGGATTAAAGACTCCTTTCACGATAAAATTTCCCAGACGTTTATCGTCTTCCTCCGGTGAGAATACACAAAAGTCTTGGGGGGTAACGTTATTGGTCGGATTGAAACCGTCTGCCCGTCCCCAGAGAACGATTTGCTCACCCACACGAAAATCGAACTTGCCAAGATTAAGATTTACATAAGCCTCGCGGATGTCGAACTTATGATTGTTGTTGCCATCGGCTCTGTAACGCACTTCCGAAAAGGCGGAAGCATTCGTACCGATGGGGACTTCCAAATTCAAAGCACCTTCTCCGTAGTAATTACGTATTTCTTTTTCTCCTCCGAAAATTCCTGCACGGAGATAGCCGTTGATTTTAATGCGGTTATACGACGAAATCCCTTCTGTCTGGAGAGAGTCTGTTTCATTCGGAGATTGCGCACAAACAGAAATACCGGAAAACAATGAAAAGATTGTTACTCCGGCAAAAAACTGAAACTTGAATGTCGTTATTTTCATTGCCTGATGTTTTTGCAGGCAAAGTTCGGAAGATTGTTTAGGGCAAAATACCCCTTAAATGGTAAGCAATATCCCTATTGCATCAAACTTACAAAGAGTCGAGATATTGCTTAGGCTTTATCCTGTGATATTTGCGGAAAGCCTCCGTGAAGTGACTGAGGTTGGTATATCCGACTTTATAGCCCACTTCAGACACCGAGTAGAGACGGGTGGATAGTAGGCGCTTTGCCCATTCCATCTTTTCGGACAGAGCATACTCGGCAATCGCCTTGCCAATGACCTGCTTGAAACATTTCTGTAGTTTGGAACTGCTCATATTGGCTTCTCGTGCCAATTCGGGAATGCTCGGTACATTGTTCAAACTATGTAAAATCCGGCGACGGACACGGAAGACAGCCTCCACATCGTTCAAATTCAAGTTGGAAAGAGATTTTACCTCCGACCGTTTTTCAAGTTTTTCAAGGAATATCGTCAACAATTCTATTGCCTTTCCGTGCAGATGGAGGGGAGAGAAAGGCGCATCGCTTTCGGCTGTCGTCTTGATGCCGTTCAATACTTGTTGCATCGCAGGTGTGATGGTCTCGAAGAGATAAAAAGACTTGTCCGACTGGAGCAACCTGCCGATGTAGGTTTCTTGAGCCGTATCCATTTGCTCTATCCAATCCTTGTTGAAAGTCAATGTGATGTTTTCATACTGTCGCTTGGGAGCGAAAGACCACTCCGTAGGGATATTGCTCGAGGGCATAAAGATACCGTCGAGCGTATCTACCCCGACCGTTTTCGTGCTTGTGCCGATAATCTGCTCGTGCTTATGCTCATTGATGTAGAACATGACGGGAATCCATTTCGAGTTTTCCACCGAGCGACGCACCATTGTCATCGGTTCGTACGCCATGAAGCTGATATAGGTCAATGTGAGCCATGGCAAAGGGTAGTATTGCTTGAAAAAGCCGTTACCCGCCGAAGGCGGAACAGTAAAGCCATCGTTCATTACCGATGTGCCGAATTGCTCGGCAACCATCTCCATCCAATCTTCAGGCTTATTGATTGCACAAAATTCTATGGTCATATCATTATACTTTTCTGCAAATTTACAAACAAACAAGGATAAAAAAGAGGATTTTCTTATACTTTTGTCCTTGTTGAATCACATGCTCTATAAAAAACAAGAGTATTCCTTTTTGAGGGAATACTCTTGCGATAGGGATTTACTCAAACACCACCAGACTTGAAGGTACTCCCACCGCAGTAACAACGGGAGTTTGAGAGCATTCGCCCGTCTTGGTATTGTAGGTATAGTAGCCCGTTCCATTATTGCACGTCATACCAAAGACGATGAAATCTTTGTAGCGGGTTATGGCAAAAGAGCCATTGCTGTCGGTCATCGGCAAATCGAGCTTTTCGACGGTTTTGTTCCAAATGTCGATTTTCACGGGTTGGAAGTCTTTCTTGAGTATTCCGAATTCCGTGTCCGTCACTTTCAGACAACTATACACAATGCCATTGCCCGCATAGTAGGACTTAATCATATACTGTCCGGTCTTTCCTATTCCCTTGATGGTCGTTTTCGACAGATTGAACAGATAATCGGTATCCCATTTGTCGCTTCCCTTGCGGATACGTAGGAAACCTTCCTTATCGGCAACGTTGAAATTATTGCCCGTACTGTAAAAATAGATGTCGCCCCGTTCGTCTATAAAGGCATCGGAATGCCGGAACAATCCGACCACACTTGTGCGGTTATCCTTGATGACCTCGGTCTTTTTCGTTTTAAGATCAATAATAGCAACCTCTGCACCCGTCCCCGGTACGGAAGTATGGGGAGAATTAAGCTGGTTGAGAGCTACATACATCTTACCATCACGTATAACATTGCAGCCTGGATCGGGATTATTGTCCTGAACGGCATAAGCAGAGAGGTCGATTTCATCCTCTTTTTGCAACGTGACAGTGTTGATTAACGCAATCTTGCCCCTTCCATGCAAAGCGACGTATGCCCGCTGTTCGTCAATAAAGTTGATTTCTCCGGGTTGCGCCATCTGTTCAAAGGTCATCGTACCTGCTTTTAGAAGCTCGCCGTGCGCCCCTCTTGTAAACTTGTGTACCTTATCTCCGAATTTTCCTTCGGGCACAAGTACCGTGTTTCCTTTTGCGAAGAGATAACACCCAAAGCCGAATTCAAAAGTTTTCTTATTGTCTGTTGCTTGAGGAGTCAAATCACTGAATGTCCCTACATACGCACTATTCCCAACATAATGCACAAAGGCGAAGTGCTGCGGCACCTCGTCGGGCGTTGGCATGGGGTCATCGTTCTTGTCGCAAGACGTCAGCCCTATGGAGCCGACCAGCATAGCGGAAATGGCTATGCGATTGAAAATTGTTGTTTTCATTATTATTTACGTTTAGAGTTATAAAATATCTTTCGAAAAGACGTATCTGAATTTCAGGTGAAGTGTCCGTCCTGCCAACGGCTGGCGGAACTGATCCCAAACTTCTTTGTTCATCAGATTGTGGCATTCCAAGGCGATGGAATATTTGTTTTTATAGGTCAACAACAGACCTATGTCATTGACGAAACTGCGTGGGATACGCCGTTTCTGCAATTCGGTTAGTTCCCAAAAGTAGAAGAACTCTTCCGTGAACTTCCCGTCCCAGAATGCCTTGACATGCCAATTATTGAATAATCGGTCGCTGTGATATTCCGCTCCGAAGTTGGCGAACAGGTAGGGGATGTTCGGAAGTCGTAAGCCTTTTGTCGGATTAGGGGCTTGAGTGCCCGGCAAATAGTCCAAGACATCGCGTACATCCTGATAAGTCAGGTTCCCGTAGGCATAGACCGTCGGCGATATATCCAGCTTCAGCTCGGTCTCTATACCTTTGATATGTACCTTTTCCGCATTCACATATCCGGCTGCCATGTGTTGTTTCATCAGTTTTATCATATCGCTCACCTGCATATAAAAGCCGTTCACCTCAAATTGCAATCGCGATAGTCCGAGTACATCGTTTTTGTCTATCAAGAAGCCCAGATTGAAGTTGTGGCTTTTCTCCGGTTTCAGTCCGGCGGCAGGAAAGGTAATGATACCGTCACCGAACAGTTCTTGCGAATTGGGGAGGCGTATTGCCCGTTGGTAAGATGCCTTCAGATGAAAGTCTCTGAACGGTTCGTACTTCATTGCCTCTATCCAGCCGATTTGCGATGTCGTATTGCTCTTTTTCTTCGGAGCTTCAATCATCTCGTATGACGTCAAATCCTCTATCTCGGAATGGAGATGGAAATACTTTGCAGAAAACATATTCGTCAGTTTTCTGCCGAAGAGTTTCGCTTCCCAAGTCAATCCAGAAACGACACTGGTCTTCTTGCTTGGAAATCCTCCGATGACAAAACCGGCATGCTGGCTTGCAATGTCATCGCTCGGTTGTCTTCGGGCATAGTTGATAAGCGTGTTCAGGTTCAGACTGTGATTGGCGGACAATCTGTAATCGAAATTGATACGTTCGTTTATTTCCAAGCCTTTGTCGTTTGAGTTGTGAGGAACATCTCCCGTCTCTCCCTGCCCGTTCGGACTCGGATAGATGTTTCCTTCGAAATCGTGATTCACCCGTGCCGTATCTACAAAATTGTTCGTTGTATGCGACAGTGAGAAATGTGACTCGAAGTTAAGGCGATTGTTTAGCATTCCACTTTTTATCAGTTTGTTTTCGAGCATAAACATCCCGGATTTGTTTTCAGCGTGCTGGATATTCTTCAATACTCCTTGTATCTCATTGAAACGGTTGTAATACCCGAACTCGGTACTGATTTCATCGAACCAGAGTTTCGTGAAAGCGATTTTTCCTTTCAGCATATACGAACGAAAACGGTCGTGGTCTCGCTTTACCAACAGGTTCTCTCTTTCGGGAACTCTAAATGAGTAATCATTCTTTGCAGAAGTATAATACCCTCCCGCACCGAGCAGAATACCGCTCTTGGGAAAGTTCTTGCGCGAGAAGACACTTCCCTTGTGCGTCCGGTAAGACCCCAGTTCGTACGAAGCATCCAAATAGTCCGTACAGAACTCCTTCGTAACGATATTGACGGCGCCACCCAATCCGTCACAACCGAAACGCGCTGGGATAATGCTCTTATAGACCTCTATCCGTTCGATAATGTCTATCGGAATCTCATCAAGAGAAAACGTTCCGTCCGAGGTACTCATGGGAATACCATCCCAAAGGATCTGAATGCGGTTTCCTTCCAAACCGTGAACGATAATCCTCGAACTGCTCCCCAATCCACCGCTTTGTCCTACTTTCAAACCGATGGTCTTATTCAAGATAGTCTCCAATGATATGGAGCGACCTTGCAACTCTTTCGCGTTTATCACGGAGACCGCCTCAGGCGACTCTCTGATAACTTGTGCTTTCGTCTTTCCGAAAACTACTACTTTTTCCAACTCCGTTGATTCTGGATATAGTTTTAGGGTATGGAGTTTTCCATTTGTCATAATAGTGTCGGCTATCGTTTGATAACCGACATAACTTACCCTGACAACGAGCATCTGATTGGTCATCGTGCTCAACTTCGCCACTCCATTTCTGTTTGTGGTCGTACCGTTCTTGTATGTAAGGTCTCCAAGACCTTTCCATTGTACCGTGGCAAATTCTATGTTGCTTCCATTCTCTGCATCGATCACTTTTATCTCGGTAGGATGCAGTTGTGCAAACATCGGGTAAGCCCACAGCAATAGAAAGCTGATGATAAGTACTCTTTTGTATAAATGAACTATTGAGTTGATTGGCATATCTAAATTTGTTACTAAAACTCGTGCAAAATTATTTGCCCGTTGAACAAATAAATAACCCCATCGTCCACACTTATACCCCTATTGAGTTTTATGTGCGTCAAGCTGTTGTTTTCGGGTAGTGTAATACTCATTCGGGCTATTTTGCCTCTGTGCTTCGCCGTACCTTTGCAGAAGAAAAAATCAAAACTACACATATATGGATAAACAAAAAGTCAAACCTCTCGATGAGGAACGGGAGAGTCGCAGCCTGCTCTCCAATGCGATGGTCATACTGCATCTTGTTTTCGGTACGCTGCCTCTGCTGCTTGTGGTGTGGGCAGTGGACAGGCTGATGAGCGACACGCTCACTTCTACAATGATTTGGATTGTCGGGGCGGCGATGGTGCTGTTTGCCCTGCTTCGCGGCGTGTTCTACGGAACGTCGATCTGGCGGTCGCACCGCTCAGCTTACAACGCCCTCACACGGTTGAGGTTGCGTATCGTGAGCCACTTGCAACGGCTGCCGCTCGGCTTCTTTCAGGAGCGGAAGGTGGGCGATTTGGTGAACATCATCAACCACGACGTAGAGCAAATCGAGATTTATTTGGCACACGGATTGCCCGAAATCCTCTCGGCAACGCTTTTCCCTACTTTGCTCTGGGCAATTGTTATGGTGTTGGACTGGCGGCTGGGGTTGGCTCTCATTTCGCTTCTTCCGTTGGCATTTCTCTTGCAGATGGCTGTCAAAACGCTTTGGGGCAAGAGTTTCCGACACTTTATGGAAAGTACGCAGAAGATGTCGGAAGACCTTCTGGAATATGTGGCTACAATACCAATCATTAAAGCATTCAGCCACGAAGAGACCCGGACAGAGCGAGTTCTCGGTGGTATGCGCGATTATATCTGTTGGGTGAAGCGGAGTATGTTCAGCGTTACCGTACCTATGACACTCATAACGATGTTTTTGGAGGGCGGCATCGTGGTGATGACTCTTGTCGGTTTATGGCTGATGAGTTCGGGCGAACTGACCGTAGCACGTTTCATCCTTGCCCTGATACTGGGCGGACTGTTCTCGTCCGCCTTTGCTAAGTTGGCTACGTTCCAGCACTTCAAGATTGTCTATGGTCAGTCGTTGGCGAGGGTTCAGTCGATTACCGAAGTACCCGCAAAGGATACGGCAGACAGGGATACGGATGCCATGCAGACCGATGTCAGTTTTGAGCACGTTACATTCGCCTACCCGAATAAGAAAGACAGTGCGTTGTGTGATGTCAATTTGCAATTTCCCAAAGGCAGCCATGCGGCTATTGTGGGCGAATCGGGGTCAGGCAAAAGCACATTGGCAAGCCTGATGATGGGTTTTTGGCAACCGCAGTCGGGAACCGTCCGTCTAGGCGGAGAGAGCCTTGCAGAACTCTCCGAACGAAACATTGCCGATTTCTTCTCAATGGTGCAGCAGGAGGTGTTCCTTTTCAATACGAGCATTCGGGACAATATCCGTATCGGCAAGCCCTCCGCCACGCAAGAGGAGGTGGAAATGGCGGCGCGAAGGGCACGCATACACGACTTTATCGTGGGACTGCCCAATGGTTACGATACGTCGGCAGGTGAAGCGGGCGTAAAATTCTCCGGCGGAGAGAAACAGCGCATTTCCATTGCACGGATGCTGCTCAAAGACTCACCGATTGTCATTCTCGACGAAGCCACCGCTGCCTTGGATGGAGAGAACGAGAAGCTTATTCAAGAGGCTTTGGACGAATTGCAACGCAACAAGACCGTCATCACCATCGCTCACCGGCTCAACACCATTCAGGAGGTGGAACGCATTGTCGTGATGGACAAGGGGCAGGTCGTGGCGACAGGAACACACGGAGAATTGATGGACAACTGCCCACTATATCGCAATATGACGGAAACTCAGGAACGGGTAAGCAAATGGCAACTGAAAGAGGAGGAGGTATAAACAATGATACGTAATATATTGAATGAATTGACCGCCCGTGGAGTGCGGCATCTGATAATCTCCGCGCTGTTTTTCGTGGTTTATGCCCTCTGTGGCACAGCGATTATGCTCACCGTCCTGTTCCTTATCGACCGCTATATATCGGGCGAAAGCGTTTCATTCGTTTCGACAGCGTGGATACTCGGTGGTCTGCTGGTTTTGAAAACCATATCCAATGCCGTAGCCGATATGAGCAAGCACTTTGCCGGCTTCGACCTCGTGGAACGCATCCGTGAGAAAATCATCTTGAAACTGAAAATGTTCTCGCTCGGCTTCTACACCAATGAGCGTCTGGGCGAGATAAGCACCGTCATTCACAAAGACGTGGACAATATGGAAATGGTGGTGGGGCACCTTTGGACGCGGATGTCCGCCGATTTCATCGTGGCGCTGATACTCGGCATCGGGCTGTTCTGGGTGGACTGGCACATGGGGTTGGCGATGATTGCCATCCTTCCTATTGCCCTCTTCTCCTTGTATCGGGGCATCCGTTCGGGAATGAAAGCGCAACAGGAGGCACAAGACGGTCTGGCAGATATGGTTAGCCTCTTCGTGGAATATGTCAAGGGCATACCCGTGCTGAAAGTTTTTGGAGGAAAAGGAATGTTTCGTGACAGACTCGACCACTCTGTTAGTGAATTTGGAGAAAGCAGTAAGAATACTTCTCGTTTGGCAGCTGTGAGTGTGGGTAGATACACCTTTCTGATAGAATTGGCTTTCGCTCTGATGGCAACGCTCGGTCTTTGGTGGACTTGGCATGGTGAAACTTCCCTTTTTGTTTATCTGATGTTCATCATCGTATCCAAGGAGTTCTACAAACCTTTTGTCAATATGGAGAGCCACTGGCTGAACTACATCAAGGTAAAGGACAGTTACGGACGCATTTCTCGTTTGTTGGACGCTCCTGTTATCGTCAATCCCGACCAACCTAAAACGGCGGAACATTTCGACCTCTCGTTTGATGGTGTCGGTTTCCACTATGAAAAAGAGGGCTTTGAGATGAAAGACCTCACGTTCAACGTACCCGAACGGACGGTAACGGCGCTTGTCGGCTCGTCAGGCTCCGGCAAGACCACCATTACCAATCTGTTGCTCCGCTTTTGGGAACCGCAGGCGGGTTGTATCCGTATCGGCGGCGTGGACATTCGGGAGATGGATTACGATGACCTGCTCGGCAAAATAAGTGTGGTGATGCAGAACGTCATCCTCTTTTCCGACACCATTGCCAACAATATCAAGGTGGGCAACCGCAATGCCACACAGGCGGAAATCGAGGAAGCCGCACGTCGGGCGATGATACACGACTTCATCGTCAGTCTGCCCGATGGTTACGAAACGAAAATTGGGGAGAACGGTTTGGGACTGTCGGGCGGACAGAAGCAACGCCTCTCCATCGCTCGCGCCTTCCTCAAAGACGCTCCCATCCTCCTGTTGGATGAGATAACGAGCAATGTCGATCCCGTCAATGAGTACAAAATACAGCAAGCAATGTCTGCGCTTATCCGAAACCGCACGGTCTTGGTCATTGCCCACCATTTGCAGACCATCCGCAATGCCCACCAGATTATCGTGATGGACAAGGGACAGCTTATGGAGAAGGGTATGCACGCCGAACTCGAAGCTAAAGGAGGATTGTACTGTAACTTGTTGAAGATGCAATAAACTGAAAGAGATAAAGAATGTAGAGGTATGACTTTGAGGCACACTCTTTTTTCGGACACAACGTTCGTAAATGACAGAAATATTTGATTGATAACAAGTTAGATAATGACACACGTACGGATTTATTTGTATAAACATTATTTCGCTAAGGAAACTACTCTTTTCATGTAGGTTTCTATGTAGGTTAATTAATACCAATTGATTCCTACTAATACGAATTAATAATAAGCCATTAACTAACTCGTTATCAATCTATGTATACGATTAACATTAGGGGTAAGCAGAACCCGAAAGACACCAAGATGGTCAAGCTGGAGATGATTTTCTTCAAGACCGGTTACGCCCGTGTGCCGAAGGTCATAAACATTACAGGGCTATTAAAAGACTGGGATGTCAAGTCTCAGAGTTTCCGTGTAGGGAGTGCGGAAGCTACTACCAAGAACAAACTGCTTTTCGATTTGCGAACCAAATATCTGCATGTCGCTGATACCTGGGAGATGGAAGGCAGAAACTGGTCGCCCGTCCAGTTGTCACATTGCTTCGATGAAATCAAGGCGGCAAAACCCGAGGTCAAAGTAAAGAGCGTCCAGCAGATGATCGATTATCTTGAAGAGACATTCAAAAACAAGAAACGCATCAAGAACGGGCAGATCGTCGATAGTACGACCAATGCCAAACGGTATGTCTATCTCAAGCGTGAACTGCAGGCGTTTACAAAAGAAAAATATGCAAAAGCCTTTTCCTCTTATTTCTTTGCTGACATTACAGAAGAGTTTCTTCTTGACTTTGCATTTTGGCTTAAAGAAAGAGGTATCAGAAACGGCAACAAGGCCGGACTCACGCACAAATTGAGGTTGCTCCGTGCCGTATGCAGGCAGGCGGAAAAGAAAGAGATGTACGGGGTGAATATGGAGAACTTCCTCTGTCTCGGTGATGATATCAATTGGCCGGAAAGCACTTCAAGAGCAGTCCCGGAAACAGTCATAGCAAAAATTGCAAATGTTGACCGTACCCTGTTTACGAAGAAAGAGCAGTTGCATCTTGATTTGTTCCTGTTCAGCTACTATACCGGAGGTATGGCGAATGTCGATGTCTGTAACCTGACATGGGATTTGGTCCAGGAAGACCGCATCGTCTATGAACGTATCAAGTTTCCCAAAACAGCCAAACCGGAGCTTCTCAGCAAAGCAAAAGCCATCATGAATAAATACCGTGGGCAAAGTTACGGAAATTATGTATTTCCTGTTTTTACACATAAACACACGACCACTTCCAAGAAGACTACACGTGTCAAGCAAATTTCCACACGTCTTTCACAAACCTTGACGAAAGCATGCAAGATACTACGCATTAAAGAAAACATCACCTGGTATTCCGCCCGTGGTTCTTTCATATCAAAGATGGTAGATGCCGGTAACAATCCATATGTGATTGCAGAGATGGCGGGCAACAGTCCATTGACCATCTATAAGCACTACTACAAGAATACGAAACGGGAAGAAATCAAACGGCAAATGGAAGAAATGTTCTGATTGTGCATGTCCATATACTCGCAAATACCTTGGCAATTCCCCTGCAATCCTCCGGAATACGGAGGATTTTCTGTGTTGGTGAATAATTACACTCTACAATGGGTGTTAAATCTTACTGATTACCAAAAAGATAGTTATTATATTGACAAAATCGCTTTTATTTTCGAATAATTTCACTACCTTTGTAATCAATAACTTAAATAGAATTTATATGAAAGAATTGGTTTCAAAAATACAGGAAGTATATGCTACATTCTCCACGGATGCGGCACTTCAGATTGAAAAAGGCAACAAGGCCGCAGGTACCCGTGCCCGCAAGGCTTCGTTGGAACTGGAAAAATTGATGAAGGAGTTTCGCAAGGTTTCTTTGGAAGAATCCAAGAAATAGCCTTAACACATCGGCCGTTGTCATATAATGGCCGGTCTTCTGCAGATACGGCATAAAAAGTGTATTGGCAGAACGACATAATAAAAAACGGAAAGCGTTAACTTTTGTCATGCATCGAAATCTGGTAAAATTCACTTATCCGCAGGACAAACAGTTTTCGCCTATGCTTTTGCGTGGGCTTAACTTGTTTGCGGATAGGTTTACCAGAACCTCGGTGCTACGGGTTATGTCCCACGCTTTTTGGTCTTGGTATACTGAACGCTTGACGGGACTCAAGCCAAATACGGAGATATTATGAATGACATGAATCTGATGGATGAACTTATGAAAATTCCTGCTGATGCGACTGCCGCCACAGTACAAGGCATAGAAATGCTGCTTATCGATAAAAACAAGGCGGAGTCTTTATTGGAATCGGATCCTAATGACAACGCCATCCACGAATGCCTTTTAAGCAACGGCCGTTTCCTGTTCCAATCGGACAATGCCAACCTCGTTGCCCTGTATAAAGTAACAAGAGCATCTGAATAACGCTCCTGTTGCATATAATCACCTTATTTATCTGATTTCATCCTTTCTACAAAGGCTTTTGACGGTTTGAATGCCGGGATATTGTGGGCAGGCACTATTATCGTGGTATTCTTGCTTATGTTGCGTGCCGTCTTTTCCGCACGGTATTTGATGATAAAAGAACCGAAGCCGCGAAGATAAATCTCCTCGCCGTTTATCATGGCAGACTTTACGCTATCCATGAATCCTTCAACAATTTGCGACACGACCTGCTTCTCCAGACCGGTCTGCATTGCTATTTCCCTGACGATATCCGCTTTTGTCATATCAATTCTTGATTAAATACTGTCAATCCGGTTACAAAGATACATCATTTTCTGAAATATCCTCTTTTTATAAGCACATATAACAAACATTAGCCGGTGTCGGTCTCTACTCTTTCGATACAAATAGTATCGAAGTATGAAACTGACACTCAACCGCAAATTCAAAGGCCAGACCTACACTATAGGCGACCTGTCTATCGATGGCAAGTTTTTCTGTAACACCATCGAAGATGTCGTGAGGGAACTTCCGGCAACCTGTCCGGACACTTCCTGTGGTCGCTCCTGTACCTGCGCGGAAAAAGTCTATGCCAAGACAGCCATTCCTGCCGGGACTTATAAAGTCACCCTTCAGTACAGTCCCAGGTACAAGAAGAAAATGCCATATCTGCATGATGTGCCACATTTCCTCGGCATCTTGGTCCACTCCGGCAATACAGAAGTCGATTCCGCTGGCTGTATCATCGTGGGAAAGAATACGGTCAAAGGAAAAGTTTTGGAATCCCGTGCCACTTTCCAAGAACTGTATGCCATACTCGAGTCCGAAGGGGACATAACCATTCAGATTGTATAAAGCGAATGGCGATCAACAGGCTCAAACCACCCAGAAACCTGCGCATCGAGTTCAAACCGTCCCCACGGCAATATGAACTCTGGAAACTCTTGCAGCCAAACTATTGTCCCCATTGTGGCGGGGAGATCGAGCAAATCCTTGTTGGCTATGATCAGCAAGGTAACCCGCAGTACAGGCCGCAGTGCAGGCATTGCAAGTCGCAGAACCTGCCACAGCTGATACTGGGAGGCGGAGCGGCAGGCGGCGGGAAAGCGGCGCCATTGGATTCAACGGTATGTACTCCTTTCGGTTTCCGCAAAGTTCGGGATTTGAAAGTCGGGGACATCATATCCTCTGCCACAACCGGAGGGCAGCAACGGATAATCTGGCTACACCCTGTTGAAAGACATGATTACTACCGTATCCACTTTATCGACGGGACATATTTCGACTGTTCCGCGGGACATTTGTGGAAACTTCATCAAAGTCACAAAAGGACGGAACGGAAAGATACGGGGTGGAACCGGAACAACGAGAGACTTTGGAGTACCCGGATTATTCACGATTGGATGCAGCGTAAGAAACACGGGATGCATAGAGGTAGTAACTTGACTATTCCCCTGTGCGCCCCGGTACAGTTTACTTCGGGAAAACGGTACAGACATCCCAACCCCATAGAACCTTATATTCTCGGGGCTATTCTCGGCGATGGGTGCATTACGAAATCCGTGACGGCGGCCAATTCTGTGTTACTCACGACAACGGATGATGAAATTGTCCAAAGATTCATGTCCGCAGGATATGATATGGGCCATTATCAGAGAAAAAGCGGGAATAAAGCCCAAAGTTATGTGATTTATGACCGTAACTTAGTGGATGCGCTGAGGGTGCTTGGCTTGGAAAGATGTGATTCTGCCAACAAGTTCATTCCCCGGCAATATAAATACGCCCCTGTTGAAGAGCGTAAACAGCTCATCCGGGGGCTGATGGATACCGACGGCTATGTCGTTGGAAGGGGGTACATGTCTTACTGCACGACAAGCAGCCGGTTAGCGGAGGACGTGGCATTTGTCATACGCTCTTTGGGAGGTATAGCGACAATCAAAAAGCCTCCTGCAGGATATAAGGACAAGGCAGGAAACTTCATCCAATGCAAGGATTGTTACAATGTGTACTTCCGTACCCGTATGAATCCGGAACTGGTCGGTTTGTCAAGGAAAAAAGCGAGATGTCGGTATGAGTTCAACGGTGGAGCGTCAGAACCCGGGAAAAGGATTATCGATGTCGAATATATCGGGAGACGGAAGGGACGCTGTATCACGGTTGATGATCCTTGCGGTCTTTATGTCGCTGACGACTTTACTGTAACGCACAATTCCTTCATCGGCAGCGTTTGGCTGGTGTCTTCATGTATCCGGTTCGAGAATATCCGTGCGGTGGTGGCCCGTAAGACACTCAAGTCATTGAAGGAATCGACATGGAACACCATCAAGTCGATACTGAAGGACTGGGGACTGAAAGAGGACATAAACTACAAGATAAACAATCTCGAAGGCACGCTCACATTCTGGAACGACTCGGTCATCATCATGAAAGAGATGTCGGATATTCCCAGCGACCCCAACTTCGAGCGTTTCGGTTCTTCCGAATACACCATCGCCATGGTGGACGAGGTGTCGGAAATCTCGGAGCGGGCTGTCGAAGTGTTGTTCTCCCGTCTCCGCTGGAGGACCCATGAGACATTCAAGACCCCGAGAATGCTGCTTACTACCAACCCGACGATTAACTGGGTGCGTTCCCGCTTCGTTCAGGGCGAGAACGGAGAAAAAGTCATCTGCCGTGAGGGTGAAGCGTACATTCCATTCTCCGTGTTCGACAACCCGAATATCGCTTTCCGTCAGGTGTACGAGGCGGCTCTGAACAAGATCCGGGACCAGGCGACAAAGGAACGTCTGCTCTATGGTAACTGGGATTTCGTGGAAGCCAATGATATGGCGATTTACAGCAGTTTCGACGGCGCCCGGCATCTCGTTACCGGACTGAAAGAAAGGGCGTATGATCCGACCAGACCGCTCATCACGGTGTGGGACTTCAATGTCGCTCCCCAAATGTCGGTACTCTCTGCACAGATAGATTATGAAAACAAGAAGGTCTATATATTGGAAGAGATACTCGGCAGGCCGGAGGAGAAAGAGAACAACACCCCGGCACTGGCACGGAAGGTTCGCCTGAAACTTTACCGGGACAAGCATATCGGCGGAGTGGATGTGACCGGTGACCCTTCCGGGTTGCAACGTTCTACCACGAACGAGGACGGTGTAAACAACTACACGATTATCGTCGGGACGTTCGGTAAAGGCGTCCTGCGACCGAAGGTGAAGCTGCTGCGTAAGCAACCTCCACAGGTTACCCGTTGCGAGTTCGTCAATGAGGTATTCGATGGGTATAACGGTTGGGAAGTCCAGATTGACGTCAAGTGTCGCAATCTCACACGGGATCTGATTTACCAGCTCCGCAACGAGGATGGCACCAAGTCCAAGCAAAAGACAACCGATCCGAAAACAGGCGTGAAGTACGAGCGTTACGGTCATCTGTCCGATTGTCTGGACTACCTGCTTTGCTACTATCTGCGTGACAGTTGGTACAAATTCAAGAGCGGTGATGCGAATGGCTATATCGTATCGACCTCGGTCATCCAGGAAGGATTTTCATACTAGATAATGAAGCAAAAATATGTATAGACGGTTTCTCAATAACAACGATTACCTGGGTATCATCACGCCCGAAGTACTCGCACAACTTACCCGCGGTAACGGCGAACACTTTGTCCGGGCGGAAGAAGCGGCCGAGGCATCGGTCGTGGAATATCTCTCGGAGAACTACGAAGTCGAGAAAGAACTGGCCAAAGGAAAGTGTATCGCCGACTACGACCGGCGCGTCACCTATCCCGTGGGCGTGCATATCTACTTCGAAGGACAAATCCATGAGGTCATTCGTTCCATCAGCGGCTACCGCAAACCTGCAACAAAGACTTTCTGGGAGGAGTGCGTCGATACCTGTATCGATATGAAACAGGTGTCGGGCTATACCCAGTTCAAGACCTATTACCCGGGCGACAAGGTGAACTACAACGGGGTGATCTACAGTTGTCTCGCAGAAAACGGCTACAAGTTCGACGATATTCGTATCCCGATGGTAGCCGGTTGGCTGGAAGTCGAAACCTCACTCTGGCATCCCGTTGAATACCCCCTGTGGAGTGTCGTGGAGTATGAAGATGGATTCTTCACGCTGGTATCGCTTGATAACTTTGACTCTAACGTTGACCCGATGGCTTCAAGCTGCTGGGGAGCCATAGCCGATTACGATTCAGCGTATAACGCATATGAACTGTCTGAAAATGAATACGTGGTTTATGACAGGCATGTGTTCTATCCGGAAACCGACATCAATGCGGATGAACCCTCCGTTGGTTTCAACTTGGCCCTTCACGACCCCAGAAATTACAACTTGAAAAAACACTTGGTACGCTTAGCTGTCTATGAGTTAACCAAGCTTATTGCCCCGAACAACGTAAGCGTTGTCAGAATCCGGGATTATGAAGATAGCATGAGATGGTTGAGTGATGCGGCCAAGCTGCGGCTTACCCCACAGATACCGCGCAAACTCGATGAAACAAGAAAACCGGTAACCGATTGGCAATTGGCTACTTTCCAGACTGATTACGATCCATACAAGAACCCCTGGATGATATAGCTAAAAGCGGAATCTACATTGCAAAAAAAACGGCAAGTACCAGTCTTCTTTTCCTCTTTGATTAAAAAGAAAAAGACATCTTCCCGCAGTAAGATTGACAGTTCCGCTTCCATCTTGATTACTTTCATCAGAAGATGTTATTCAAGGCCCGCCACCGGCGTATAGCGAAAGAAAATCAAATTAACGGCGGGCGTTACGGCTTGGACGTAATTGCGTGTCTGTGGCTTTGATACGGGTAGAAACGGTGTATTGGAAGCTATAGACTTATTGTCAAGCTACTACAAAAATAGGGATACGACAGGTGGCAAATCATTATTTTAAGGTATTGCAACAGAAAATATATGTAACGAACTTTGTAACTAAAAAAGGACCCCGTTCCCGCCTATGCTAACAACTAAGAATTATACACGCGAGCTGTTACCGACTATAGCGCGGAGAGTTTTTCAAGAAGATAAAAGAAGTGTGCAGCACGAATTTATTTTCGGTGAGGTGAACAAGTGTTTCACCAACGCGTATACCTCTGCTTTAGGAGGGACGGAAGAAAACCATGATAAATAATGAAAGATGGAAGCAAATCGTTTTAAACATCCCGTTAGCCGTGAAATAACGGATCAATACATCCGTTCTTCATCTTGTCTGCAATGTAAGCCTTGTGGAGGGAACTGCATAGTCGTGGACAATCGTATCTCCTTTGTAGTCGATCCCGAAACGAGGCGTGTCAGGCATCTTTTGTTCGATTCAACTCCCGTCGCCTGTATGGGAAATTGCATAAGGCCCTGCCAGGAATCTTTACGTTTGGTGCGAAAGTTAAAGCCCGTATCGGAACAATTAGAATTTCTAAAAAATAATCAGCATATATGAGTATCACCAACATCATCAGCAACGACGAAGTTACACTCGTGCAAGGAGTCGACGGCCTTTTTTTTTGCGAAGAGTCATGGATTACGCAAAGCAGGGCGGCTTCCCGGTCGGAAGAGGCGTTTCCCGAAGAAGTCATTGAAATAAAAAATGAAGGTATCAGCATGGAACAACTTCAGACTTAACTATTCTGGCTAAACTTAGTTGCCACGTGAATGAAACGCTTTGTCTCCAAACCAGGCCATTCCTCCTGTCGGGCGTGCCATTCTTTGCAGGTGGTTCGGCCCGTTTTCGAAACATAACCGTATTTTGTTCTCTTTTGATACACTAACTCCCAATCCGTCATAGCCATGCCTCAACCTGTGTTCACAGCTTTTCTTCTTACGTTGTTTGCCGGCCTATCTACCGGTATAGGTAGCGCCATCGCCTTCTTTGCCAAACGTACCAACACGTTGTTCCTCTCTCTTTCGTTGGGTTTTTCGGCAGGAATGATGATTTACGTGTCGTTTATGGAATTCCTTTTCTCTTCCGTGCAAACCCTTGTCGGGGTACACGGCAAAACCGATGGGGCACTCTATGCGACACTCTCTTTTTTCGGAGGTATCGCGTTGATTTTACTCATCGACAAGTTCATTCCCCCCTACAAGAATCCGCACGAGATGCATTGGGTGGAAGAGATGAATCAAGAGGATAAACCGCATCCGAAAGTAAAGCCAAAATTATTGCGCGTGGGTTTGGTGACAGCCCTGGTACTGGCTGTCCATAATCTTCCTGAAGGCATGGCTACGTTTCTTGCCGCCATGAAGGATGCAAACATTGCCATCCCCATCACTATCGCCATTGCCTTACATAACATTCCGGAGGGTATTTCGGTTTCTGTACCCGTCTATTACGCCACGGGCAGCCGCAAGAAAGCCTTTTGGCTCTCGTTTCTGTCTGGTTTGGCAGAGCCAGTGGGAGCCATCATCGGCTACCTCGTATTGTCTCCCTTTCTCGATGACAACGTATTCGGAATCATTTTCGGTATGATTGCCGGAATTATGGTCTTTATCTCGTTTGACGAGTTGCTGCCCGCTGCCGAAGAATACGGCAAACACCACCATGCCATCTATGGCTTGGTGGCAGGCATGGCTGTCATGGCACTCGTCCTGTTGATGCCGGGTTAGCCAAACGAAACGGTATAAAAACAAGGAATAACTAAAAAACAGAAAAGATATGACTCCTCCCATTATGCGAAAAGTACCGATAAGTTTTTTAGACTCAATGGTGATAAAGATTCATATAATGCTTTAAGACATAGCATAATCTTACAAAGGAAGGGATAATGCGAATTGTTTATTCTTGGTAAATACACTGGCTCTACCGGTTTTTCTGCATTTTTCAATAATGTTTTGACGCACATTTGATTACCTGTAATATAGTGTATACATCATCAGCCCCATTTAAACGTATATTTTCTATATTTATTTTAAGGAATGACATGGTAATCTGCAACCAACGGACCATACGACATCTATTCTTTCCAAAAAAAACGCATGTCTTCAGACAAATCAAATCAGTTGCTTATCCGCGAGGCTATTCGTAAAATAGCTCTCGGCCGTAGCATGGAACGTATCAGTCTGGCTCCGGGTGGTATGTCCGGTATCGGTACGGCCTGCATGATACACGGCTATGTCGCCAAGATACACGATGACCCTTCGGACGAGGAGTTTTCCGACTACGGTGGCACCATCGATGTCGGCGAGTACCCGGACGAGACGGCCTCCGCCGAACTTGTCATCCATAAAGGCGTGCTACTTTCGGCTGCAACCAACAGTGAAGGCGGCTTCCTGATCGTACCTACACTCTTTTCCGATGTGACCATCTTCATGGATGCTGCCACCCGTTATGCCTATGTGGTGAATTTCTCCCATGTGGACATCCTGCGGCTCAATGCCCGCACGACAACCGTCATCGGTGTGACTGAAATGGAGGATTTGGATCCGGATAGCGATTCCTCTCCGGATTACGACGAACTGGATTCTACCGGCAACGAGACCTCCACCCGCTATACGCCGACCGCCGTCACAACAACCGTCAGGAATGATAAAAACAAGGAAGCGATAACCGTTATCGATGCGGAAAGCATCACGCATACGGTGGACAAGTCTGAAGTCAGACAGACGGCGGACAAAGTGGTACAAAAGGTCAATTCCACGACCGTTGCCGTTGCCGACAACAAGGTGACGCTCGGTGACGAGAATGCCACCGAGCCGCTGGTTCTGGGTAATGAGCTTGCCCGGCTGATGCTCGACTTCCTGACGGAATGTTCGAAAATCATGACCCCCACACTGATGGGCACGATGTTTCCGATCAATGTGTCGAACTTCATCTCGCTGACATCACGTATCCAGAAATTTCTTTCCAAGACCTGCTACACCAAATGAGCGTACAACTGCATCCCGATATAGAAACCATCGACAAGGAGAGCCTGTGCTATTCCATCTACGCACAGCTGTACCATAACTTTTTCAATGCCCAGCAGAAAAAGGACGACGAGCATCCTTACGGCATCGAGGAAGGCGACGAGACCAGCCTGAGACTGAAGAATACCGCTTACGGTTTTGCATCCGCCATTGCCGGTGCCGTAACGGGAGAAGGTGGTTTCGGAAGCGGCGGCTTGCTGTTGGATTACTTGAAGAAATCGGGCGGGAGCATGACAGGCAGGCTCAATGCCAACTACGGTTTTGAATCCGGCATTGGAAATTCCCGTATTCTGGAAACCTATTCACAGGACATTGCCGATTCGGAGGGAGTGGTAACTGCCGTCGAGTACGGTATCAGGATTACCGGTAACCTGAAAGTCGGGGGCGACAGCCTGCATATCGGCGGCCGGCAGTTGCTCCGCTACGATTCGGACAAGGGCACAGCCATACTTGATGCCTCCCGTATAGACTTCCTGGCAGCAACGATACATTCCAAAGGGGCATGGATTATCGGGGACGAGGATACAGGAATATCCATCTCCCCGACACGGCTGGCCGTGGGTGGACTGGATGTCTACCATCATGGAAATGCCAATATCGATACAGCGGATTGGACGATGCGGGACGGTATGGTGAGGCGGAATCTGACGGTGCAAGGGGACACGGTCATGGATGGCGGACTGAAAGCCCTGCAAGGCGTGGAACTGGGCGACAAGGGAAAATGCCTGCTTTCGTTCTCGGAAGAGGATGTCGCGCTCGGCGGATTCCTCTCGTTCCTGGATGGGTCCGGCATTCGAATTGGCGGGGTTCCTGTACTGCTCCGTACCGACAAGGACAAAATACAGTTCGGGAGTATCGGCGGTGATCTCCTTTTAGGCAGTGTCCATACCCCGAAGATACGCCTGTTCTCCGGCATATCGGATGTGGACGGTGAGTGCCTGATGCTTTCCCCTTACGGAAAGGCGTGCTTCCCGGGCTCGCTGACTGTCCGACACAACTACGGCGCCGACCTGCTCTCCTCATACCGGGTAGACACTTTTGACGAAGGCATTGTCATCCACAAGCGTTTACGGATGGGCACGGCAGACGGCTTCATTCTCACAGGCGACAAGGAGCGCATGTCGTTTTCTTCAGATGTACTCTATGAGAAGGAAGGCACAAGGACGGTTATCCCTTGCAGAACCGATTTTTCACACCGTCCGTCTGTGAGTTACTATGCCCCGCAGAACCGACACAGCGAATCGTTCCATATCCGCACCGATGCCGATTTCGTTACGACCGGCGTTCCGTTGGAAGCAGCCGGGCATATCGGAATCCATGCGTCGCCCACCCGGATTACTGACAGAACCCTATACTTGACAGAGGCGTTACGCCTGCAAGCAGTGGAGGACGGTATCCGGCATTACGGGAACAGCGTCTTTACCGGGTCGCTCTCTTCGGAGTTCTTTTCCCTGGGCCTTTCCGGAAGCGGATGGGCTATCCGTCGGAACCGGACGACAGGAGGCGTTTCCGCCACATTCGACGAGGTGGTGGCCCGCCGTAAGTTCCGCGCCTATGAGTTCGAGGTCAAAAAGACTTCGGTAACCAACGGTTCCTTCTGGATCAGCGACAGCTGTTCGGGAGACACCGTGGAAAAGTTGTCATAATCCATGTCCGTATTCCGTTATCCGACATACAAGATCCGTATCGCCCCCGACTCGCAGAAGACACAGGGACTGCAAGCCGGGGATATCATCCGCAGGCAATATGCCGAACGGGTACGTACCGTCTATTCGCTGATGTGCGTGACAGAAACCGGAACGGAGCTTGTCGGGGACAGGGACGCCCCTTATTTCGTCGGGGCATTACTGGACGGGGACGAGCCGCAGGGCGGTGAACTGCTGGACTTCGTGCGGGTTACCAACCTGTTCGATACGGCACGCAGCGGGACCTTGTACCTGACGGCTTCTGACAGCGACTCACCCTATATGGATGTCATTGACGGCATGGCGACCGAACGCTCCCTGTGCTATCCCGTCATGAACGGAGGTGTGGCGGGAGTGCCCGACAAGTCCAGGTACGCCGTTTATGGTGGCATGCTGCGAACGGAATACCTGAATGCCGGTCCGGAAGCCACACGCATTGTCCGCGTCATCCGCAACGCAGAAGCGGCAGGAAACGATTCCTTCGGGCTGATGCTGACATTGGAAGAACCGGTCGGATACCCGGAACGCCTGCTGGTATCGTTCAAGGCCAGGGCTTCCAAAGCATTGGACTCCGTACCGATACGGTTCGGCTATACGAACCGTGAAAAGACGGATGCGGAAGATGAGGTCTCCATCGGTCAGGATTGGAAGTACAGGTTATGGGGCATCACGGTGGATTACCCGGCACAGTACAGCCGGAGCCTGTTTCTCGACCTGACATCAAGCCTGACTGCCGAAGGAGGCTGGTGCGAGGTCGCCGATCTGAACATTGTCCGTCTTGCCTCTGTATCCGCCTTCAGCGAGGCGAGTAAGGCACGTGTGGGAAAGGTCAGCGGCATCATCGATCCGGTATTCGGTATGTTGGACGGTTACGGGGCATATTTCCAGAACCTCTATGCCACACGCAATGTCAATATCACCGGCACGCTTACCGCGGGAGACAAGAACGGTTTTTCAAGCACGTTCTATGTAGGCAAAATCCACAAGAATGTCATTCCCGACAGCCTGTCCTGTCGGTTCAGTCATTCAGAAGAGCTGGACGAGGCATCTCCCGCCGGACTCGGGTGCTGCGTACGGGTAACCGGAGACAGCCTTCTTGATGCGCAAAGTGCCGCATGGCGTGAGGCTCATATCGGAATCCATTATTGCTTCTCGGTCTGGATAAAAACGGAAGATACGGCGCTCATCCGCTTTTATCAGGATGAACACCTTGTAGGAGAGCGGACGGCAGATGCCGGCAAAGGGTGGAGCCGTTATAATATCCCGTTCCTTATACGCGGGTCTGATTCCCCCGTCATGTATCTCGGCATTGCCGCTTCCGCCCCCTTGTCGTTGTCCGCCCCCCAATTGGAGGCCGGAAAGAACGTGACCCCCTATCAGGCGACCGATGAAGCCTTGTCCTACACGGACGATTACGGTGCCTGGTTCAATAAGGGAGGTATCGGAGGTACCATACAGAATCCCCTGTTGCGGCTGAACGAAGACGGCTCGATCGCTTCACGGGACGGTTCTTTCGTCATCAATCCGGACGGGACGGGCCATTTCGCCTCAGGACGGTTCAAGTGGGGCAAGGATACCATCGAACTGCGCGATGTGACCATCCGCTGGGAAGACCTCGACGAGGAGGCGCAGGAACTGCTCAAGCCCCGTTCCGTCTCCCTGACAGGCGGCACGGCGTTCCATTTCAAGGACGAACTTTCAGGCGCATGCGAGCCGGAGAATATCCCGCTTGTGGCGACCGAATACAATTTCGAGCCGGAAAGCCGGCAGTGGGAATACCTTGCCGTTGACGGCATATGGAAAGATGCCGGATGCAATGCCGCCGTATTTGAAATGACACCCCCGTTTCATGGCTGGGAAGAGCGCGACGTGCTGACCCTCCGCTACACGGCAACATACCGTAATGAAAAAATCAGTGCGACCCATACCTTTTTCAAACTTTACGACGGATCTCCCTCCTATACTGTTTATGTGGAGTCTGAAAACGGCACGACATTCCGCAACGGAATCGTCTCGACGGTACTCCGTGCCAGGGTGTACAGGGGCGGTGAAGAGATCACACCGCTCATTCCCGACGGCAATTTCCGCTGGATACGGACGAGCCGCGATACGGAGAGTGACAGGATATGGAACGCCGCACCGCGTTACGGCAGGGAGATAGAGATAACCGGCGGGGACGTGTGGTGCAAGGCCGTTTTCGACTGTGAAGTGAATATATCAACAACATTACAATAAGCATATGGCAATCAAAGTAGCACGCGGACAAGTCACCATCATCGACCAGAATGATGCTGTCTCCTTACAGGCGTTTATCGGTTCCTCGCAACCGCTGACCCAGGTGTTCAACAAGGATACCGGCGCGTATGCCCCCTCGTGGGCGGCATCCCCATACCTGATATTGACCCCTTCTCTGTTTGTCAGCGGCAAGGCGGCCGTAGACCAGATCTCATCCGTCGGCAACGCGGCGACATTGACAGCCGGTGTCAAGAGCGGTTCCGCCAAATGGTACAAGGACGGCACGGTCATAACTTCCGGACAGGACAGCTGCACGATCGGCGCCGCTTCCGCCAAATACGCCCTGACCGTCAAGGCAAACCACATGACCGTTTCCGCCCCGCAGGTACGGTATACTTTCGAGGCAATCTACATCGATGCCAACGGGCTGGAGATTCCTTTCCGTGCGGAGGTACAGTTCACCCAGCATCTGAACGCGGGGGCGATGATTGCCGCCGTGGCTTATGCCCCCGACGGCATTGTCTTCAAGAACGATGAAGTGGCTACGCTCAAGGCGCACTGCGACCTGTGGCGGGGCGCCACCATCGATACGACCAATGTAACCTATGCCTGGGGCATCAAGGACTCTGCGGTATTCGCCAACACGACCCTTACAGCCGAGGCAAAAACCGGTGCGACCACCGTTACCGTCGCTTCCGTCACCAATATGGAAGCCGGGGGTAAAATCTCTATCGGGTCCGCGCAGTACACCATATCGGCGGTAAGCGCTTCAACCAAAGTGGTAACGCTGACTTCGGCACTCACGGGAACCAGCGCTTCTGGCAGTCCGGTATCCTGTCCGTATTACAATGCAATGCTGGGGGCCGGATGGGCCTGCCTGACTTCCGCCAATCCCCGTGGAGTGACGGCAGGCTGGACCACGAACGAGATTACCATTACGGCGGATGCCGTGCTGAATTTCGAGACATTCAAATGCGCCATCAAGGATACGGACACCTCAACCGGCAACGCTTCGGCAAACAAGGTCGTTTGTGACATTATCTCGTTTACGGACATGTCGGATCCCATCACGGTGGATCTGGTCAGCCAGAAAGGGTTTACAATCAAGAATAACAGCAATGATGTCGATGCCAAGGCGGTACTGTACCGTAACGGAGAGGAACTGGATGCCGGCGGCACAGCCTACACTTACACGTGGAAACTATGGAACCCGACCGGAACATCCGTCATCAAGACTTACACGGGAAAATCCATCACCGTATCGAAAGCTGATGTGACCGGTAAGGGCGTGCTCATGTGCGAGGTATCGAAATAACAGAAAACTTTACAGTCTTTTATGGAGACGACTGATGCGGACTTATCACCGGCTCCGTGTATGGACATGACATGACGCTTGTTATATATTATAAAACATTGATTAATATTAATTTGAAAACAAATATCCGGTTTTACTTCCCAAAATGTAAAACCGGATATTGTTCAGATCGGTCAGTTCCATGTATGCTATATAAGGAAATAACCGGTACCATTTCTGTTTTATGCCTTCTTTTTTCATCCGGCTCACCACCGGAGGCCTGTTTTTAGAAATACACGTTCAGCATAAGATATATGTATGCCTTTTTATCTTTTCCATTTGGATGCTGGAGTTCAAACTGAATTTTATCTTCACGTGCCAGCCATCCGATCGCGCTGGCCAGTTCCATGTCATCCATACCAGTACCTTTTTTAACTTCCGCGATTTCCCATCTTTTATGGGCGTCTGTACTTAGGAAACGCCATAAGATTCCTGCATTTTCGCCAATAATGTGCTTGTTCATAATTTTCCTTCTTATAAGGTTGTTTTTTATACATCAAATGTACTGATATTTATAATCCATTGACACGGATTTACTGTTGGATTGTAATTTAATCTCCAACTTTATATTATTTTAACGTCTTAAGGAGAATTTGATATTTCATAAGATTGAATGTATGTACCGGTCAGCCGGGGATGTTCCTGTTGCACAGTTATCTTTTTACAGGGCTTGTTGTATAATATTATTCCCGTCCGTATTCAAATAAACACCTGAACTTATATCCGCTTTTATGGTATCCATCCTTGAATTTTTATCCTCCATTCCCTGGCTTTTGGTCTTTCCGCTGTCCAAAGGGAAACTTATCCTGTCCGCCACGGTTGTGTTGATATTGCTACTCCCCCTCATGTTCTGCGTGTTGATTTCCCAGTTTAGCGGCAACCCGCCGCCATTCTTTCGCCCTATACTTTCCGTAAAGGACATATATGGCAAAGACATTGGTCGCCCGTGGCCAGGCGACAATCCACATACAGAAAGACGGCTATACCATCAGCCAGTCGCTTGGAGAATATGTCTTCCCCGCGGATGCGGACGGGAAGATCCTCTCCACCGTATCCGTCACTTCCGCCGTCAAAGTCACGCTCGGGGATTCGGGCTTTACCGGCTTCTCCATCGGTAGGGTCGTCAAGCCTGCCGGGTTCTCTTCCATATCCGTCAACAACAGCAACAAGACCATCACCTATACTATTGCGGCGGGTACGGCCACGCTGGCCGACCATGGTACGGTTTCCATTCCCGTCATCATATCCGGAGCTACCTATACCCTGTCATTTGCCTGGTCGAAAGCCAAATCCGGTACGCCGGGAAAAGACGGTGCAGATGCCTCCATGCTCGGCTGGGTCAAGGAGTGGAACACGGGCAAGACACTCATCAATGGCAATACGGTCATTACCCCGAAACTGTTCACCGGTATCAAGAACAGCGACGATACTATTTCCGGTATTGCCATCGGTTCATTCCCGCTTTCCGTCAAGACAGCTTCCGGAACGGTTACTGTAGAAACGGTTGGTGGCATCCATGGCTTCAAGGACGGTTACAAGACCTTTTACGTAGACAACGGGGGCAATGTGCAGTTAGGCAACGGCAGCCAGTCCATCAAATACAACGCTTCCACCGGCAAAATCGAGTTCGGAGCTGATGTCAGCCTGAACTGGGCCGGTGCAACCTATATCAATAAGGACGGTATCTTTACCGGAACGCTTTCCGCCGATACCGTGAAAGTGTTGCATCTCGATGCCTCGCAAATCATCTCGGGAACAATTTCAGCTTTGCGTATCGATGTAGTTTCCCTGAAAGCCTCGCTCATCACCGCCGGAAACATCAATGCCCTGACCCTCACGACCACCAAGGGAACCATCGGAGGATGGAGTATCGACAGTGACAGCATCTATCGCGGTACGAAGAAGAATACTGCCAACACCTATACGGCAGCATCCGGATCGATGACTGTCGGGGCAACGGGTATCCGTGGCTATAAGTGGCGTTTTGAATCGACGGGAGCCGGTGCGGTGGCGGGCGGCAATATCGCGTGGGACGCTTCCGGAAATGTTACTTTCGCCGCTTCCGTTTCCCTTCAATGGACAGCCCCGATTGATTCCATAACCACCGCTCTGGGTGGTAACACCTATCCCAAACTGACAAAAATCACCGCGGCAGGTATTTATACCGGGAGCATTACCGCCGGTCAGATTACTGCCGGCACCATTTCCGCCGACCGTATAGCGGCGGGCAGCATCAACGCCTCCAAACTGGATACGGCCAGCGTGAAAGCCTCGCTGGTTACGGCAGGCAACATCGAAGCCCTTACGCTGAATGTCACCAAAGGCAAGATAGGAGGCTGGACGATCGGAGCGACGGCATTGAGCGGCAGCCATATCCTGCTTGACAGCGGGAACAGGCGCTTGGTGGTCTATGGATTGAACTCCAGCGCGACATCCGGACAACGGGTACAGCTGTATTATGGCAGCGACAGTGATTTCGGGCTGTACGCGACCAACAGCGCGGGGGCATGTATTGCCCGTCTCGGCTCACAGAACAATATCGCCGGGTGGACGATAGATGTGTCTTCCATCCGGAAAGGCAACGTGGTGTTGGGCAGCGACGGTTCGATAACGAACGGTACCAAATGGAAACTGAACAATGACGGCAGCGGTCAGATCGCTTCCGGAAACATTTCGTGGGATGCGGCCGGAAAAGTCTCGTTTTCCTCCGCTGTCTCCCTGCTGTGGAAAAACGACATAGAGGCGGCCAAGAAATCAAATTACGGCTATCCCTACTACCACAAAATCGTCATCAACGGAGAAGAAAATGTATATTATCCGGTCATTTTCAAAGGCGGCGAACAAACCGTCAAGCGCGATATCCTGATCCGTCGCGGTTACAGCGAGCAGGCTCCTGCCAGTTGGAACACCTCCACCCATAAAGGCGGACTGATCCTGCTTATCAAAGCCAATTTCGGCGGTTGGGGTGGTATTGCCTATTCGTGGGACATCTATGAACTTTCCGAGATGTACTGCCGCATGTTTGCCGGGGCAGCCCTATGTGGCAACAGCTGCATGTTCGCCGTGTTCCTGCGTGGCGGCGGGACAGGCGGTGCGGTCTACCATATCTATTCCGACCAGCCGATTGTCAGCAGTGCCATGAGCCCGTCCCCCATACCGGCGGCTCCCCAGATCGCCTATAACTCGGATTTGATTTTCCAGAGCGGCTCCACGAAGGCAAATGCCCCGGCCCCACGTACATTGACCGCCTCCGTGGAGGAAGAGATACGGCGCAGGCGCTTTATCGCACTGGCACAGGGCAGCGACAGCACCCTTGCCGCCCATCCGTTGACCTATATCGGTTCTACGGGAATTTACACCGGAACATTGACGGCGGCGCAGGTCAATGCCGTCAGCATCAACGCATCCAGTATCAAGGCCGGGACACTCTCGGCTGACCGTATTGCGGCGGGCAGTATCAATGCCTCCAAACTCGATGCGGCCAGCATCAAGTCCTCTATCATCAATACGGCCTATATCAACGGACTGAGCTGTACTTTTACCAAGGGGAAAATCGGTGGCTTTACCATCGGGAACGACAACATCACCGTCGGCAGTGTCGGAACAGCGGGTGCCATACCCTTGCAGATCCGTTCGGCATCAGCCGGAAGCGGTTACTGGTACACGGGAGGATACAAACCGTTGGGCATTACGCTGACCTGGCATCAGAACAGCAATGCCGGCCATATTGTATTCGGACAGATTGCGGCAAACGGGAATACGGTCAAGACGGGATTCATCGGCATACAGATGATGTCCTGGGACCATCTGGAATACTTCTGCCTGTCGGCCAATTATACCAAAAGCGGAGCGAAGGAGGTCTATAACCGTATCGCCGGGTGGGCATTCGACCATAACCACATCTGGAAGAACAACATCTCGTTGGGCTCGGACGGTTCGATCACGAACGGTACAAAATGGAAACTGAACCACGACGGTAGCGGGCAGATTGCGGGCGGCAACATCTCATGGAACGCTTCCGGTTCCGTCACCTTCGCCTCTTCCGTGTCGGCACAGTGGACGACCGGTATTACGACCGCCCAGGAACTCGCCTCGGCCATGGCGTTCGGCAAGATGCTTTACCGTGACCCCACTTTCTGGAAAGGGAACAATGGTGTCGGTATCTATAACAATTCCGGTAACGGTATGGTGACGATTATCCGGGAGCAGAATTCGACCGCACCCAATGACAGCAAGTATGTACTGAAGATACAGACCAAGGGTACGGCCAGCCCCGGCAACGGGGGATTCTATTTCGGAACGACTTGCAGCTCACGCAAGGTGCTGGTAGCCCGTATCATCGCCAAGATACCGACGGGACGCAACATCTGTTGGGCGAGCAACAATATCGGTACAGGCGGATCGAGCCGCTGGCTCACCCCCACAGCCGGAACGGGAGACTGGAAAGAGTATGTCTACAAGGTCGTCTGCGGAACCTTGAATTTCTCCACCACCCATTTCTTCTATATCGACGGGGCACAGGGAACGGCTTCCGCACCGCTGACCTGGTATGTGGCCTATGCAACAGTTTTTGATTTGACATCGACGGAGAAGTATACCACGACCATCGATGCCAACGGGATCTATACCGGTACGGTAAAGGCGAACCAGATAGTCGTGGACAGCGCACTGGTGGTAGGCGGCAGTTCCTATAACGGCAGCATATCGGTCAGAGATGCGGGCAATTCCGTCAAGGTCACCCTTGACAGGACTGGCATCACGGCCGTGGCCGGCAAGATTGGCGGATGGGCGTTAGGTACCAGCTCGCTTACGGCATCGGCTCCAAGTTCCGGACACCGCATTGTCATCAGTGCATCCGGCTATATCTATCATGACAATCCTTCCTCGGGAAAAGATTACTGGGGATTGAAGGCTGACGGTTCCGCCGCGTTCGGATGCGGGAAGATCTCGTTTGCAGCTGACGGTTCCGGGTATCTTGCCAACCAGAATATCAAGTGGGACGCCGGCGGTAACGTGACCATGACCGGAACCATCAATGCCAACGCCGGAACCGTCGGGGGCTTCTCCATCGGTCAGGGACGTATCGGCTCTACCGCTTCGGGCAGTGGTTCCGGTGGCGGGCTTGCCATCTACAATGATTTGTTCCGTGTGGGAAACACCACTTCCTACGTTCTGTTGGGAGCCAACACTTTTCCTGCCACCTCGGGTGGAACCTGCGCAACGGGGCGCATCGTCAACAGCAAGGTAAATTCATATACGAACAACTACGGGCTGTATATTGATGTGAAGAACGGTCACCGGAACTATGGGGTATGGTCCAATGCCCCATTGGTCGCACCAGCCATCATCGGTCTCAAAATGAAAAGGATCTATTTCACAGGTTCCGGCTATAGCATTGATTTTTCTGACAATAACATCTTTTGCCTTTACGCCAACGCCACTTATAACATCAATCTACCGAACGCATCGTCAGTCGCGAGCATGTTCGGGTATTCGAGCCTTCCATCGGATTTCGCTTACGTGTTCACATTGTTCTACAGTTATAACTGGGGAGGACACGTGAATATCATGAATGTGAGGAACCAGAACGGGGGCACGACAAACTACGGTATGGAGAGAGGGGATTCACTGACCCTTCTTTGCTGCAACTACCCGTCATTCCACTATCAGGCATTAAATTACAACAGCTAGTAACCGGAATCCATAGCCTTGCCCTATACTTATTAAAAAGCCAAAGCGTATGAACATTACCAACATCACTGTCACCAAGACCGCTGAAGAAAAGACGGAGAACGCCTCCTATGTATTGGAGTATTCCATTGTCAATGACGAGCTGAGCCGTCTTCATGTTTCCGTGAACGAGAAGGAAGCCGATACGGAAGGGAACATACCCCCCGTCGGGATTATCTACATGGAACAGGGGAACATCTCCTGTAATCTTCCCGCTGGAAGGGAACTGGGCCCCATATTTCTGGACTTCGACAAGATGCAGCAATATATCCGTGAAAGTATCAATCCTAAAAAAGAATCATAATGGAACTGAGTGTCAAGGACCGCCTTTACCTGCCAACTTTTCTGCCGGCACGCGGCAACTTCAAGGAATTCAACCTCAAAAAGGAAATCCTGCGTAAAATCGCCATCGGTGACGAGGAACGTAAAGCCATCAACCTTCGTGAAAATGCGGAAGACAAGCGTATCGAGTGGGACGTGGAGAAAGAGCATCCCTTGGAGGTAGAGTTCTCCGCCGACGAGATGGCCTACCTGCAAGCCGCCTGCGAGAAGATCTCGGACGAGGAACTGCCCGACGACATGTGGGGCACCGTGGAGGCGGTTTATAACGAAATCTCCAAAGACGCATAAACCGAAATTTCTGTCTGCCGCTACTCTTTACACAAAGAGTACCCCGGTCGTACTCTTTCTTGGGTGCGGCCGGGATTTTTATATCAACACCATGGCCAGAGAGGATATCATAATGGATGCCGAATACGGGGAAGTGGAAATGTCCGGACGGGTTGCCGGAAAGACTTTCCATAACTTCCGCCTGCTTGACAGCGTGGAAGATGCCGACAATGCGGACTTCCGCCACGGGGAGATAACCGTACCGGCAGACTACTTACTCTCATCGTATAGCGATGCAAAAGGTATTCATATCCGTATTTCCTATACGCCCGACAACCGGTTATTGACGGTACGGATTGCCATGGAAAGCGGTTCCGGCGGCGTGGAATATGTGCGTTGCGCAGCTACCGGCAAATGCTGGTTCCCTGTCATGCAGGAATATGATGACGGGACGAGGCAGGCGGTGACTCTGCCTTCGCTCTATGCCTTGAATGAAGACGGCCTCTATAACCTGCTGATCCGGGAAGACTGCCTGGTTGTCTACAGCGGCGAGGAGACGGACTTCGGGATCGGAGCCTCCAAGATGCAGAACGGGACATTCCTGCTCAAGGCCGTGGCCGGCAATCTCTACCAGCATCCGACTACCGGTGTGGGGCTGATAGACTTCCTGCACTCCAACATGGAGAACAACGGCCTGGCCGCCAAACTGCAGGCGGAGTTTGGTGCGGACAAGGTCGTCATCAAGAACGCCTATATAGACTCGGCAACGGGAGAACTGTTGCTGGAAACCGAGGAGAAGGAGGACAACCATGGGTAATTACCGAGTCATCACCGGACAGAACATCTATGATGTGGCCCTGCATCTGTACGGGAGCATCGAAGGGATTGTGGACCTGCTTATCAACAATCCGGATCTTTCACTGGAAACGGAACTCCGCACCGGGCAGGAATTGACCTATACCGACGGATTCATCATCAATGCCGATGTGGTCGCCTATAACGGGATGCACGGCATTGTACCCTCCAACGGTGAACGGCATGTCTATCCCAAACATTTCACCCTCCCGCAGGCGGCCGTATTTTCGTTGTCAGCGGCACTTGTGTCCGTGCAGTGCGAGGTTTCCGGAACGGGAACGTTGGAAATCGACTGGGGCGATGACAGTGCAGCGGAAACCGTCATTCTCGGCCATACACCGTACACGCTGCACCATACGTTCAACAGCCGTGTGCGCCACAAGCGCAGGATCCGGTGGTTTGCCGATGCCTCGTTCCGCCATATCGACTGGAGCGGCATGAACCCCTCGTCCGTCATCCTTCTCCGTGAGCTGCACGTGGAAGAACTGACGCTCCGGGGTTGTGCCCTTGCACTGGACGGTTTCCGGATTTTGTCGGGCACTTACCGGATAGACCTGTCCGGAAGCATGATATCCGACCTCTTGCCGCTCGTCGAATGCCGTGGCCTGATGGAACTCGACCTGTCGGAGGCGCGGATCAGGCCGACCGTATTGGACGAATACCTGATGGCTATCGTGGAACGCTACGGCAACCGGCGCAACTGCCGGATGACACTGCCTGTCTCCCCGACGGGGACTTACAGGGAGCCGGACCGGGACGAAACGACCGGGCGTTACCGTATCATATCGGGTATGGAGGCCATATGGGTCATCCTGCATGAGGAGAGCTGGAACGAGGGCGGAGCCTGGGAGTTTATCATCGACAATAAAACCTATACAGTGGAATGAGCCGTACGATCAAGGAAATATACAACGAGGCCGTTGCGGAACGCAACCGGAGGCTGGAGCTGGCAGAGTTTGCCAGTGACTCCAAGCTGTCTGTCATGAACGGCATCCTCTGGGTAGTGGCGGCAGCCATATACAGTTTCGAGACCCTGCTGGATGTCTTCGCGGTGGATATTTCCGAAGCCATCAACGGGCGTATCAACGGTACGCCTGCCTATTATGCCAATGCCCTGCTGCAGTACCAGCAGGGGGACGAACTGACGGTGCGGGAAGACGGGCTGGCGTTCGGCTATCCGAATGTCGACGAGAGCAAACGCATCATCACGCAGGTATCGTATGTGGAGAGTACCGATGACCGGAATCTGGACAGCAAGCTGATCCTGAAAGTGGCCACCGGCACGAAAGGCAACCTTTCCGCCATACCGCCTGAAGACCTGGTACCCATCAACGCCTATATCGGCAAGTTGAAGTTTGCCGGGACACGGGTGGAGGTCATCTCCACCAAGGGCGATGTGCTGATACCGCGCCTGACGGTCTTCCATGACGGGGCCGTACCCGAATCCGAGGTATATGACGCCATCGAGGAGCAGCTGAACGCCTATATGATGGAAATCGACTTCGATGCCGCCGTCTATGTCTCCCGTCTGACGGATGCCGTACATCGTGCGGAACATGTGACCGATGTCCATATTGACGAGGATGCGGTACCCGAACAGGGAATCTTCATAGCCAGCCACGATACCGACGGCCATATCCGGCCCCCGCAGCGTGTCGCCCGCATGACCCATACCGCATCGGGATACCTGAAAGAATCATCCGGCAAGGACGAGGAGGCCGGCCTGCCCAACTTTCGTGAGGCCATCATCCTGAAAATAGAGAACCATGAGGTATAAGTTATCCATAGACCGCACCGTAAACCGCCTTGTCCCGCACTATCTGTCGGGACGGAAATTCATCCTGTTCGTGCAGAGCTGCCTCTACCCGCTGCAACGCACCAACGAGTGGTTCCGCAGTTTCACGAGGGAACGGCACATCGAGGCGCGCATGACCTCGCAGGTCATCTATTTCGAGTGGTTCCTGAACTACCGGTTCGGTAAATACATCAAGGACGGCAAGGACCGCATCTTCATCAAGGACAGCACGGGTGTCGGTGTGGACCTGTACCACGAAGGGGCGGAATACCAGCGTCCTTTCACCGTATGGTACAACGGGGAACAGGTTACAACGGACAACGAGGCGGAACGCCCCCGTCCGTTCTATCTGCTGGAGGAAGAGAAGCTGATCAACAAGGTCAGCTTCATGGTCTGCGTCCCGCCTGTCACCATACCTCCGCAGGAACTGGTCTATATGCTTTCCTATGTGGTGAACACTTACAAGACAGCAGGCAAGACCTACCTGATCAAGATCGACGAAGACGAATACACCCCCAATAAGAATACAGGACAATGAAAGAATATATTGCGGAAACCGGCGGACGGTATACCTACTCGGACGATATCCTGAACTTGCAGGAACTGGCTCTCAGCATGAGTGCCGTTTTTGACGGCTGCTCGGACTTCATCATCTCCGGATGCGAGATCGAGGGTCCCCGCGTCTCCCCGGGTTATGTCTGGCTCGGCGGAAAGGTACGCCGTTTCGACGGCTGCGCCGATGCCGTTTATCCCTATTATATATACGAAATCAACCGGCATGAATCGGTGGTCTACGCCAATGAGGTCAACAAGCGCGGGCGTACCTGTTATCTCTGTGCCGGGGCCAGGGCTGTCCCGGATACGGTCGATCCGGTTACCGGCAAACTGCCGGCGGCTATCGAGGTGACGGAGAGCTACGCGCCCCGGTTCATCGACAAGTTCTTCGGCCGCTATGCCGTCCTGCTCGATACACCTTTTGCCCGGCAGACCGTCAAGAAGGATCTGGTGCTGGCCGGAACGTTCACCGGGCAGAAAGAAATCAACTCCAAGACTGCCGTCTCCGTCAGCGGCGGGAACGGCTACATGCTCAAAGGCATCGTCAAGGCGGACGGCCATGCCGCCATCGGTGCCTACCTGCACGGTCTGCTTGTCAACGAGATTGTCATCCGGACGGACGGCACGTTCAGTTTCATGAAACAGGGAAAGGAACTGGCCAGGGTTACGGAAGACGGCATATCCTGCGGTACTTCGCTGAGTGAAAACGCCCGGATCGGGACTGTCCGCATCAAGGGATACGACATCTATAACACCTCGGATGTGACGGATGAGGGTTGTATCCGTATCAATTACCACGGCACGGAAGGCGGAGGAACAAAATACCGTGACTTCGCCGTGCATGACGGAAAAGCCTGCACCACACCTGTTTTGAAAGTCATCGGGCGTACCGCCACCCTGCAGGTCGGCGGACTGCTCTCCCTGCAAAGCACCGGACGGGGTATCGATATTCAGAATACCGCCTATACGAAAGACAATGCCAGGCTGACAAACCTGATTACCTGGCGCGACAGTGCCGCCGCGCTGCTCGCCACCGTCGGCTTCGACACCGCTGACAGTTTCCGTTTTGCGCTGAGGAACGCTCTGGGCGACATCGTGCTTGCCCCTTTGGGAACGGTAGATGTGCTCGGTACGCTTAAAATCAACGGAAAATCCGTGTCCGACACCTATGTGACCGTCACAGCCTTTACGGAGGCGATGGGAAAGAAAGTGGATGCGGTAGAAGGCAAACAGCTCTCTACCGAAGACTTCACGACCGAATACAGGAAGAAACTGGCGGCTATCACTACCGGAGAACTGACGGAGGGCGGCGAAGGTTATGTCACATCGGGAACCGTCGCGGCGGCCTTGAAAATGAAACTCTCCGCCGACGGGAACCTTTCCGATGTCATGGACAAGGCTGCCGCCCGGAAGAATATCGATGTGTATTCCAAAGCGGAAGCCGGGGAGGTATTTCTGGAAATCTCCGAAGGATTGAAGGAGCTGGTGCGCCTGACGGCGGACGAGATCAGCGGGCTGACGGCAGAGGAAGCCGCCGAACTGAAAGCAAAGCGGCAGGCGGCCGTCAGGGATACCCTCGATGCCGAAAAGAAAGGTACCGGAGAGCTGAAACTGGCCAAGATTTCTAACCTGTCCGACCTTCCGGACAAGGGCAAGGCACGCAAGAACCTCGAAGTCTATTCCACGGCCGAGATAGACCGGATGATGGACGGCAAGCTCGGGACTGACTCCGCTTACGAGGGCATTGTCTTCACAGCCGAACTCAGGGACAAACTGCTGGAAATCAAGACCGGTTCGTTCGCCTACATGGATGAAGGTGGCATTTCGCACGCGCAGGTCGAGGGATACGTGATGACCTCGCAGGTTGTCAGGGAACTCAAGAAAAAGGCGGAACGGCTGATGGGCGGCTACAACGCTTCCGAAAAGGATACCATCGCCACCAACCTGAACCTGTATACCAAGGCCGGGGCGGACGCCCGCTTCGCCGCGCTTGAAAACCTGTTCCAGGATTACATCGACTTTTTGACCGGGAAAGGGAAATCCCCCATGGAAGCCCGGCAGCTCCTGCGGAACAAGTTGGACGTGTTGTCCAAGGACGAAATCGTCAAGGACTACCTGCGCAAGGACGGCAAACTTTCCGACCTGTCCTTGCCGACAGCGGAGGCGAAACGGCAGGCCTGCCGCGCTATCGGTGCCGCCTACGCGGAAGAATACCAGCCCCTGCTGGCGGATACAGGATGGATACGGATGGAAAACAGCGGTTCGGGAACAGATACCCAGGGGCTGTTTGTCCGCCAGATCGGGAATATCGTGTCCATACAGGGGTATATCAATACCGCACGCAGGGACGGCAGCAACTGGGGCGGCATCGTGGCCGTCATCCCGAACAAGATACAGCCCCCGAGATACAGCGTGCGCTGCAGCGCCGCTGACTGGAACGATGACCACAAGTACAACCGGGGCTCCTCGTTCACCATCTACGGCGGTTCGCGCAGGATACAGCTTTACGAGCGCGGTATGTACAATGTCAATGTAGAACTCAACTTCACCTATTTTGTATAGTCATGAAACATAAACTCAATGTAAACGGCGATATCGAAAGCCGCCGGAGGATTGCGGAGCGCAGGAACGTTCCCGTCCGTGAAACCGTACAGCAAACCATTCAACCACAACATCATGAAACAGAAGAAAATCAGGCGGCAGCCGCAGAAGAAACCGTCTCCCCGGCAGCAGAAGCCCCGAAAGCGAGAAGACGGAAGACCGCAGGGGACGCTTAAACGCTTTCCATTCGACGAGACACGGATAGGCTTCATGCTCCGGTATGAGATGCCGGTAGTCTATCATCTGCTCCGCAGGTTATGCGCCACGCAGCAGCCCTTCGAGCCGGACTGGCAGGTCATACGGTCGGTGGCGGAGGCATCGAAAGACCCTTCCTGCGGCAAGGCGAAGTTCCGCCGCTACCTGGACGAGTACCGCCGGGACGGGGTCTATTGCCGGCGCGGGAAACGGCTCACGCCGGGGCGCAAAGCCTACTATGAAGGCATATGCCGCCACAAGAGAGAAGAGTATATCCGCCGGAACCGCAGGAGGCTGCTTGCCGAAGCGCGGAACGCGCCGGGCGGCGACAGACTGCTCGGGGAGATTAAAAACATTCTTAAAATGAAACGGTAATGCGCTGAAGGACAATGCCGGTGACAAACATTCATGTACATGTATGGCTGTTCCGGGTGATTTGCCTAATTTTGTATTCCGCGGTCGCTGCAAGACCTTTCCATATTGTCAAATGAGTATCCTCTTTCGGGATACGGTCAGCGAGACATCCTCTCCCAGTTTTATCAGTTGAACGCGGACGGTGCAACCGAACCCGTCCGTCCTGTTACCAGTTTCTTTGCGATGCGGGTATGCCGTGTCGCATTCTTCGGGCATTTTTAAATCCATAAAACAAAGCGTTTATGCAAGAAGAAGAAAAGAACAACGGCATGGAAGGCATGTCTGTCGAGGAAATGTTCCTCGGCGTTCAGGAATCTTATCAGGAGGCACAGTTGCGTGCCCAGGAGGAGAACAGGGCTTTCGCCCGCACGGAGTTCTTCCGCATGGACAAGTTCGGGACTTACCGTCTCCGTATCCTGCCCATCGCTCCCAATCCGGACGGCTCGCCGACACGTCCGGGCTATGAGTATCCCGTCCACCAGCTGCTTCTGGAGCTGGAGAAACCCGCTACGGGGAACAAGCCCCAGAAGATGTATGTCACTGTCACCCGCGCTACCGATGCCGGATATAGCGTTGATCCCATCGAGACTTACCGCCGCATGGCCGTCGAAGCCGCAAAAGAGGACGGGGACGACAAACTGGCGGAAAAGATTGCCGGGGGCTCGTTCGGCGGCGGTCTGAAATACAGTTACGGCCACTGTCTCTATGTATTCGACCTGGGTGAACGTGCCAAAGGCGTGCAGATGATGACCCTTTCCCATGCCCAGTTCAAGGACCTGGATGAGAGGAAGTTCAAGCTGTGGAGCAAGAAACTGGCCAAGAATCCGTCTTACCCGTGCCCGGTTTCCTCGGTGTATGACGCCTATCCGGTGGAGATTGAAAAGCGCAAGAACGGAGCCAAGACCGAGTATGTCATTTCCATTGACAACGAATCGGAACCGGTACCGTTGACCAAGGAGGAGCTGACCGCCCTGATGGGTGCGCCGCGTATCCCGGAAATCATCTACCGCTACACCCGTTATCATCTGGGAGCCACCGTCGAGTTCCTCAAACAGTGCGACGGTATTTACGGCATGTCGCTCATGGAGACGGATGAAATGAAGACGGTCATCGACACGCTGGACGGTGAACTGCCCAAGGAGGACACATCCGCGTTCTCGTTCGACCGCCGTACGAAAGATAACAGGGAAAACGGGCGTGAAGGCGGAGGCGTCTCGCTGGACGACCTTTTCGAACGTTATGACGAGCTTCAGCGGCAGGAACTCGGTGACAAGACCGAGGAGGGCCAGGAGCTGCGTGCGATGATCCGCGGCTACATCGAGCAGGAAGGGCTCTCCGTGCGTGTCACACGCTCCACGAGCAACCGTGAACTGCTCGACCTGATCGAAAGCGAGATGGAGGGTCCGAAGCCCGGAAACGAACCGGAGGATGCCCCCGGGGAGGAAGAAGAAGAAGAGCAGCCGGAGGAAACGGAAGAACGCGCCGGGCGTCCCCGCCGCCGCAGATAAGCCTTTCACAAGTTCTTGAATTCTAATCCGACGGGAGGCATCCGGGCCTCCCGTCCTAATCACAATCGCTTAGTATGAAAGAGAACAAACCCTGCCTTTTGTTATTGAATGACATCCACATCTCGAAAGACAACATCCCTGCATTCCAGGCCAACTGGCAGGAGGCCATGGGGATTTGCAGGGAACGGGGTATCCGGGAAGTGGTTGTCGGAGGAGACCTGTTCTTTTCCCGTGCCGCCCAGACACTCGATGTCCTGCTGGCCGTCAGGGATATGCTTGTATCCGCCGCGGACCATGGCATCCATGTCACGCTGGCGGAAGGAAACCACGACAAGGTGAACCAGGAATCCCTGCGCGGATATTGTCATGTCTTCGACCGGCATCCGAATGTGACTGTCGTGGATGAGTACCTGACCCTGTGCCGTCCGGAATGGAAGTTCGCGCTCCATGTAATGAGCTATTTTCCGGAAGACGGCTCTTTTGCCGAAAGGCTCGGACGATTGGCTGCGGAAGCGCTTTCCGGAAAACCGAAGCACTTCCTCTACATCCATGAGGGTATCAACGGGGCATTGGCACAGCCTTCGGAGAAGGAGCTGCCTGCCAGGATATTCTCTCCTTTCGACAAGGTCTTTGTCGGCCATTACCACAACCGTACCGTCATTCCGGGGACGGGAATCGAATATATCGGTTCCTCGCGCCAGCACAACTTCGGGGAGGACGAGGAGAAAGGATACACGGTGCTGTATACGGACGGCACGTACGAGTTTGTCAAGAACCGCGTGAACATGCGGTACCGTGTCATGGATGTGCCGGCGGAACGTGCCGGGTTGCACCTGATGGACGAGCTGCGTGAAATGGAGGCCGACGGCCGCTACAAGGTCAAGGTGCGTGTCCATGCACCTGCCGCCGCGATGAAATCGGTGGACAAAGCCGCCTTGCTGGAAGCCGGAGCGGCGAAGGTGGAACTGGTTGCCGATGACGAGCAGCTGCCGGAGGCGGTATCCTCTTCGCTCTTCGAGAAATTCGACAGCCGCCGCATCCGGGAAACCTACGAGGACTTCTGCCGGGAGAAACAGATCGAGGATGTGTCGATGGGATTGGAGTATTTATCTAGAATAGAAAACAGGTCATGTGGAAATTAAAGACGATAGAAGCCGAAAATCTCTGCGCCTTCCGTTCACTGTCCTACATGCTGCGGCAAGGCGTGACGACATTGATTTTCGGCGATAACCGGGACAATGAGTCCCAGCAGTCGAACGGGGCCGGCAAGTCTGCCCTGTTGGAATGCATTGCCGTGGGTATTACGGGCAGCCCGCTTAGAAAGATACGCTCGGAGGAGATTATCAACGATGCGGCGGAAGAATGCCGCGTCGCCTTACATTTCATCAACGATTCCGCCACCGAGGAACTGCTCGTCAACCGCCGTATCCCGCGCAAGGGGACTTCCTCTGTCAGCTGCACGCTTTACCGTGGGGGCAGGCAGGTGATGACCGACGAGGCGGTACAGCCTTCGGTTGATGCCTATAACCGGTATATTCTTGACAAACTGGGTGTCACACGCGACGAGCTGCTCAACAATTTCATCCTTTCCAAATACCGGTATGAGGATTTCCTCTCGTCATCGGACAAGGAGAAGAAAGAGGTCATCAACCGTTTTTCCAACGGTATCCTGGTGGATGAAGCCATAGCCAAAGTGGAGGAAGACATCGTGCCGCTCTCTGAAAAGAAACGGCAGGTGGAACTGGAACTGGCCGGGTTGGACGGCCGTATCGGGATGTTGCAGGAGCAGATACGCAAGGAGGAGGAAGCCGGAGCCGAGCGGGGACGTACCCGTGTGGAACGTATCGCGGGACTGGAAGCGGCCATAGCGGCCAAGAGGGAGCAGATCCGTACCGGGCACGAGACCGTGGACAGGCTTGAGGGACAGCTTGCCGGAGTGCAGCGGGCGGACGAGGCTTTGCAGGAACTGGAAGCCGGAGATACCGCATTGGAAGCGTGTCTGGAAAAGATAGCGGAAATGATGTCCCTCTTTCCCGATGCCCGGCAGACGAAGTGGGACAAGGTCATTGCCGAAAAGAAAGGACGGTTACAGACCGCCACAGAGCGGCTGAAGGATTGCGATGCCGTCTTGAAGCAGGCGGAACAGGGACTGAAAAACAGGACTGACGGCTGGGAACAGTTCAAGAAGGAGTATGCCGCATTCTGTGAGGCATACAGGGATCAGTCCGATACGACTGCGGAGAGACTGAGGAAAATCGACATCCGTCTGCGCGACCTGTCCGGCAGCATCGAGGAACTGCGTCATAAACGGCGTATCGTTTCTGCCGGTATCGACAGCCTCTCGAACAAACTGGCCGGCTCCATCACCTGTCCTTTCTGCGGGCATGAGTTTCTGGTGGCGGAACCGCAGTTCGACATCAAGGCCGGCATGAAGGAACTGAAACTCCGTCAACGGCAGCTCACGGAAATCAACGGCCGTATCGATGAGAAGCGGGAGGAGACGGATGCCGTGGAGTTGCAGCAGAACCGGCTGAACCATGAGCGCCGGACATTGGAAGGCAGACGCACCGGATGGGAGGAGCAGCTGGCCGGGCACGAACGGGCCGTCAGGAATGCCACCCGCCACATGGTAGAGGTGGAAAGCGGGCATAAACGCATCGCTTCCGAAATTACCGCCCTGCAAAGTGAAATCGAAGGTGTCCGCCGCAAGGTATTCGACGAGGTGTTCGGATTCATAGACGAGCGCAATGCCGCACTGAACCGCGGCATACGGGCAGGCAAGGAAGATATACAGGCCGCGGCCTGCGCCATCGACACCTTGCAGGCCACGATCCGGGAGCTGGATGAGGCGGCTTCACCCGACCTCATACAATCGCTCAAGGACACTCTCCGTGAAACGCGCGGGAAATCCAACGAGGCGGCAGGGCGCAAGACGGCCGTCGATGCCCGGGTCCGTGCCCTGGAGATACAGCGGGAACGGTTCGTGCAGTTCAAGACCTATCTGGCCAACACGAAAATCGAGGCGCTCAGCCGTATCACCAACGAATTCCTGCAAGACATCGGCAGCGACATCCGTATCCGCTTCGACGGGTATACCGTCCTCAAGAGCGGTAAGGTAAGGGAGAAAATCTCCATCTCGCTGTTGCGCGACGGCATGGACTGCGGCTCGTTCGGCAAGTTCTCGGCAGGCGAAGCCGCCCGTGTGAACCTGGCGACCATCCTTGCCATGCAGAAACTCGTGAACGGCAACTGCGACGGGGACAAGGGACTGGACCTGCTCGTGCTGGACGAGATACTCGAGGCGGTCGATGAAGCGGGGCTGGCCTCCATGTTCGAGGCGCTGAACTCGCTCGGCGGTACCGTGCTGGTCGTCTCGCACGGGAATGTGGCGGAGGGGTATCCGCATAAACTGGTAATCGTGAAAGAGAATGGCGAATCGAGACTCGGAGAATAGCGTACTGACCCGGGAGCAGGTACTGGCGCTGGACATCGCCACGCATACCGGATACTTCTCCCTGCATGAGGCCGGGACATGGAACTTCACCGAAAGCAAACGGCGCAACGGCAACAAGATGCACGGCGCTTTCAGGACTACGCTGCTCTCGCTGCTCCGCCGTTACGGCATCCGCCGCGTCGTGGCCGAGGATGTGAGCGTGAACCGCCATTTCTACGACATGCGGCGGCTCTCGGAACTCAGGGGCATCCTGCTCGAAGTGTGCGATGAACTGGATATCCCGGAACCGGAGTTCGTCAACCCGGCTGTCCTCAAGAAATGGGCGACGGGAGACGGACACGCCACCAAGACGCAGATGGTTGCGGCCTGCAAGGACAGGTACGGTATTGTCCCGGTGGATGACAACGCGGCGGATGCCTGCCACCTCTTCTACTATTATATCCGCAGGCACAGGCTGTGACAAGCCGACAACGGTTTGGATTTTTTCCGGGCGGCGGTAATGCTGCCGCCCGTTTTTTCAATTGACGCTCACGGTAGCTGACAGATTAGGACATGAGATTCATTATCAACATTTTCAGTCAGTGGAAACGTGGAAAAGAAAGATGTGTTTATTGCGGTTCTCCAGCCTGAAGACGAATCCGCGAGACAGAGGGCGGAACTTCTCAGAAAATATGTGATGCCGCACAGGAATCTGATATACAGCATTTGTATCAAATATACCTATAACCAGGAGGACATCGAGGACAACTACCTCGAGGCGTTGGCCAACTTCTTCAAGTATATGGACAGTTATGACCCGGCCCGGCCGGTAAAGACCTGGATCTATGCCGTGACCAAACGGCTTGTGGCGGACCTGAACAACCGCAACAGGAACCGCATGCCCCCGGATGACAATATCGACATTTCGGAAATATCCTCTTCGCTGTCGGATGAGGACGAACCGTCGGGAAACAGCATGGGGATGGACAACTACCGCGAGTTCTATAACGATGACATTCTCTGGGCATTGGACCGGCTCAAACCGATTTACCGGGAAGCCCTGCTCTTGCAGCAGGCCGGTTACAAACTCGGGGAAATCATGGAAATCACCTATAACAACGGTACTTTGCAGACCAGGAACGTAGAGACGGTAAAAAGCCGCATTTTCCTGGCCAAGACGCAGCTGCGCAAACTATTGACACGCGATGGAGAGAAAAGAATGGATTGACGGATGCCGGAGGCTCTTTACACGGCTGGTCCGCACCACGGTGTGGGCGGATTTTGTGTTCCCTGCCGGCGGCAAGTCGGACAGGCAGCTCGGGATGTGTTTCGACGGCTTGTGCCGGGAGGTCGTCTCCGTCAGCGCGGAACGCTTGTCCGACTTCTGTATCTGCCAGACATATGCCATTTCCGGATATGATACCGCGTATCGCAGGAAATGGAACGTCTCCCATTCATTCGGGAAGAAAGCCATCGGCCGCTATCTCCGCTCGGGAAAGGAACGCCGCTACCGGGAGGACCGGTGGCTGAAGAGTTTCGGGCTGTCACGGCAGGATCTGGTGCGGGCGGTGGAAGATCGCCGCAGCCATCCGTTCGGACGTTTTATCTATCCGGAATACGAGGAGGCGACCAAGCGGCGACTGCTCTCCACCGAAGCGGGATATCTCGTCTGCGCGCTCTCCACGCTGATGTGGACGCCTTTCTCCCCGTCATGCTCAAAATGTGCGAAAGCGGAGCCGTGCCGCAGAAGGACACAGGCGCGCTATCCGGAACTGTACCGTATCCGCTGTGAGGCGTGGCGGAAAAAGGAGGCAAAGCCATGAGTGCCGTCAATCCGCTCAGTGCCGAGTTCCTGTATGAACTCTATGCCACGGCGCTCAGGCAGGAACCGTTGTGTGCCGTCCTTACCCGGCATATGCGCAAGGAATACCTGCCGGACCGTTCGTTCCAGCGGGTACAGGAGGCGATAGCCGCACATTTCAGGACATACAAGACACCGCCGTCGTATGCCGTGCTGGCACAGACCTTCCATGAGGATTACGACGCCATCGAGCTGATAGACACTTTCCGGGAGTATGACGAGGGACAGAGCGCCGAGGTGATGACCGACATGCTGGAGTCCTACATCAAGGGGGTCCGGTTGCAGTCGGTCTATGCGGAGGTCGGGAAACTGTATAACGAGAACAAACAGGACAAGGCGGAGAAGACTCTTCGGGAATATGCCGAGTGGCTGGCAGGGTTCACGCTGAAGAGCACCTCGTTCGTCGATGTGGCCGCGACTTTCAAGGAGCGTTTCGAGAGGAACCGCCGGCGCGAGGAGGAAGAGGAACGCTCGGCCGCCCCTCGTGTGTCCCGCTTCTATATCCCGTATCTGGATGCGCTCAATGCCGGACGTAACCTGCGAGGTCAGCTGACCTGTTTCCTGGCCAGCACAGGCGTGGGAAAGTCACACATCGCCAAATGGATCGGTGTCAGGGCGGACATCGATGACGGGCTGCATGTGCTGCATTTCCAGCTGGAAGGTTCGGAAGAAGAGGCGTTGAACGCCTATTCCGGCGGACTGATTTCCAGGAACGCCTACTATTACGAGCGGGGAAAGATTTCGGATACGGAGATGAGACATCTGGAAAAACTGGTCGCCTCGTATGCCGGAAGCATCACGGTGCGCAGTTACCCGCGTTTCAATGCCCAGGTCTCGACACTCGACATCAAGAACGGCATTTCGGAATACAGGAAGCTCAAAGGATATAATCCGGACATCGTGATTGTGGATTCGATGGACTTGCTGACGGATGCCAACCGCCGTTCATGGGGAGCCGACCATGAACGGGCGAAGCGTATCGCGGTGGCTAATGACCTGAAGGACCTGGCGGCGGACGAAAAGGTATGGATGGTGGTGACTTACCAGTCTACCATCGAAGACCGGGAGTGGCTGAATGACGAGCGGAACGTGCTGACCGAGTACAACTGTTCGGAGGCCAAAGGTCTGGTACGCCCGTGCACGCACCTTGTTTCGCTCAACCAGTCATCGGCTGAAAGAAAGGAGAACGTGATGCGCCTGCACGTGGCCAAAAGCCGGTTCTTCAAGAAAGGAGACACTATCAGGATTGCCACCGACTACGACAACGAGGTGTTCTATGACGGGCAGAGGACGCTGAATCTGAATAGGGAATAAAAAGCCATCGATCCGGATGCAGTGTGTCGGTGGCTTTCTGACCTGTAACAGGAATGTTGAGTATATATGGCAGATTACATGCGTAAAAACCAATTCCGGACAGATACGATTTTTATTGTATGCCCTTTGTATTCCGCCATATCATCCGTTCCCCATGTTATCAACAGCAGGGTTTCACTTTGCAATTCCCTTGCCGCCTCCTCCAAAGCTTTCAGTTCACGTTCACGGGTCTTGGCGTCCGAGATATCATACGACACTTGTACCAGACAAGAAACCTTGTACCCGGCCTTGAGTACAAAATCAATCTCTGTGTCATTTTTTGTGTGGTAATAGAACAAGGTATCGTAGCGTGTGATCATTTTAGAAAAATGCAATAATTGCAATAACATAAAATGAATTGCCATTGAGTTTTCACAAGAAACGACCGACGGCAGTTTGGGTAAAACTTTGATCTCACAGTAAAAAGTCTCGGCATCGGTAAGAGAATAACAGATTTGGATAGCCAGTTCCCCTTCCAGGATGTAAAAAACGCCTCTACACCTAATAATCAGCCAATGCTGATTCAGTAATCTTCTACCTAAGATACTGATCTGGATAAGGACAGATTCCCATTGACTGACAGCTTGTTGCACCGTTTGAGTTTAACAAGTGCCAATTAGGCCGTTCGGATGGAAACTCCAAAAGAACATGGAAAAGAGCATGCAAAAACATACTTTCGGAAAACATATCCAAAGTACTACATTGGCAGTCGTTTAGAGGAAAATGTATTCTTTAGGCGGATTCCAGTATATTAGATTTCCTTTCCTTTTTGTTTAAGAAGGAAAGAGTCAAAGATGTCTCCAGCACTTACTCCTATTGAAATGGTCCGGATTTGATGCCCTTCATTGGGAAAAACAGTTACAGTCATTATATTTTTCTCAATCCTGATAGATATACAGTTATCTTCATATTTTTGCCCATTATCTATTATATTTTCAGTTCCATTGATAGCGTATACCCAAAAACTCTCATAATTATAGTTCATAAAGATATAACTCTTGCCTGCTTGTGGAACTTCTATATTGTTTTTATTATTCCAAATCATAGGGTCCCAATCTCCATCTTTATCCGTACAAGAAAAAAGAAGAATACTTATTGTTAAAAGGAAAAAACTATTTCTCATATCGAAATTATTGAATATTCAAGATTGTACTTATACATTTTTTTGAAAGATAATACTTTTATTAAGTGCGATCAATCACATTTTATGGGTAATTAAAAAATGTATTGACTTTCATTTTCCCTGATTGTTACTCACCACGCACTCGGCACACTTCCCAGTGTGCCTTTTCCTTGTAGGCTTGCAAGGGAGGGGGAGAGTTGCGCCCCCTCTCTCCTTTGTATTTATCCTGTCCCAGACAAGCCTTTTCACGCTATTCCCTGACTGGACGTACAGAAAATCCGCCAGCCCGTCCGAAAATCGCCGACCAAGAACTTCCCGGGCTCTTCCCCCCGGGAGGCGAAACAACATTGTTGCGTAAACAAAGCACCGGAGCTGCATCTCGATTCAATGCTGTTGCTGTCCAATAATAACTGGCGGTAGTTATTATTTGCCCATTTTTATTGCTCCTGCTGAGTGAGTTTGGGAAAAAGAGGGTCCCTCCTGTAATATCCCAATTCCCGGAAACTTTCATCGGTTTACAATAAAAGTAACCACCCTGATTATTGGCAAATAGGGTTATAAATCTATCGCCATTTATATTCCTGTCTGTACTTTGATCATTTCCATTAATTGTAGTTGCCGAGAAGGCTCCTGATGCAGGCAGACAAAAACCACTTGGCGAAGGGTCATAAATGGTTTTACTAACCGATACATCGATACCTGTGCTGCTGGAAGTACTGCATCCCCAAAGATCAACTTTTGTCTCTGAAGTCCAACTCCCATTAGCACGGATAGAATACGAATCGGTGTAAAAAATATGTGGATTTATAATTCCTGTAGATATAGGGACCTGACCTTTTTTAACTTTAAATGTGTAGTCTCCATGAGAAAGTTTAGAGGTCACAGAGGAAGATCCTGTAACTACTCTACCGGGCATCGGGTCTTTACGTCCGAACTGGAAATAAGGATTATTGCCGCTTTGTTTGACGATATGTTCCTCCTGGACAAGTGGCACAATCTTTGTCATCCCAGTCACAGCCTGTGTGAAGCGCACCAGCACCTTCCGTCCGGCATAAGTCGTGGTCTCGCCGTCACACCAGCCGATGTTCACCGGCATCATAGCATATCCTTTGTAATTTTTACTATACATGGTCCGGATATCCTCACCGAGTTTGTAATCCGTAACCCAGACATGCCAGCTCCACATGATTTTCCCATTTCCCCTCACGGCCACAACGGCGTTGCCTTGCCTGATTGTCGATCCATCCACTTTGAACTCCAACCTCTTCTTGTCAGACGAAAGCCGGACCTCTGTCACCAAATTCTCCTCGTCTTGCCAGAGCAGGATAGCATCGGTAGGATTACATTGAGAATTATTATAGATATATGGATTAGAAATCTGTTTATCGAGGTGATTCTTGAAATGCGGCTTATTATAAGCAGGGGTATTGAAATTCCCGTTCTTGATTCCATTGCCGTAAACCAACGGGAGTGAATAGATGCCCGGAGCGTTTACCAGATAACAATTTGCCGTATTCTCCACCGCCTCTTCTCCACTGCTGTTGGAGAGGTTATAGGGTGTTTTTCCCGTTTGGACATTGATGTCTTCTGCTATCTGTAACTTACTGTTGTGCGGGTTTTCTGTCACGCCCTGCTGGGCTTCGGCCGTTGCCCTATGCTGCGATACACCACCATTGCCGCTCTCGGTGAAGCCCGTGAACCAGAAGGGGCGGGAAATTGCATGATAACCACCCACGCCGTCCTCCTCTACAAACTCAGCCGACCATTTCATCTCGACTTTCTGTGAAGAACCGTCCCCACCGGAAACGGTAGCAAAACTACGAACCGTATAATTTACAGCTCCCCCTTCGTGGGTAAAATTACCGGAAGATGTTACGGAAAATTCCGGGACCACAGATATACTTGTCGTGGAAATCCGGTAGGTGATTGTTTTACCCATGGGCCAGCTTTTCCCGGCAATAGAGGTTCTCAGGGTGCGTGATGTCGATGAGAGCCCGTCTGTATAGACAATCTCAATAGAAGCTCCGGAGGGAAGTTGTTGGGGAATCATCATAAAAGTAGTTACTCCACCTGTAATCTCCTCGCCGGGCTGCCCGCTCACTTCTTTGTCGGGGGTCTGGGAAAAGCTCTTCACGCTGCCGAAATCCCGCCAGGAGGTACCGCCCATCGGGTAAACAGCTTTCCCGTACACGTTTTTTAGCGTGATTTTCGTGATACGCCCGGCCAGCATGTCATCACCCGTGACAAATCGCACGGCGGTAAGCACGTGTCTGAAATTCAGGGGAGCTGTGGACGAGGTGTTGCCGGGCATCTCACCGGAAACGGCCACCAGCAGGTCTTTTTGATCCGGGACACCATCCGGGACCGAACAGGTGATTGTCGGGGTCCCCGCCACGTCTTTCCCCGACAGGACGATCCCCTCCCAATTGTAAGGCGCATAGGCGAAGAAACGAATGTTGCGCCCACCCCCGGGCCAGAAGTAAGAGGTTGTCCAGGAAGAGGATTTCGTGACCATGACATTGTACATGTAATCCGGAAAACATGAACTCTCATCCCATGCACCGGAATACACAGAGGCCAGCACACCGAACGAATCGTAGAAGCCCATACCATCGACAGGCGCGGCCCGGGTCAGCACCCGCCCTTCTCCGGCACGGTCGCTCCCGGACAGGAAAGCATGCAGGTAAAGCTCCCGCCCGCCATCCTCCGTCTGCAAGGGTAGTACCCCCAGAAGAGAATCCACCACAACCATATACGTATCCTCCCGATCCCCGCCCGTACGGGTAATCGGCCGTACTGTAGCATCAGATAAAGAGAAACTGATTTCAGGACCCGGATGCATGGTTGTCAACGACTCATCCCGGCACGAACCGAGCAACACCATCACGATTGGCAATACCAGGAGCGCCACCCTCCTAAAAAGCGCGCTCCTGAAAAAACGGTATAAATTCTTTTCCATCGTCATTTACTTCCTTTATTTGTGGTTGTTTTTCCGTACACCACAATGAGAATATCCTCTCATGTACAACAGGAGAACAGATTTTCTACATACCAATATTTTCTGGTTGATCGGTCCAGCCAGTCACATTTACAGTAAACTTGATCGGTCCGCCCAAAATATTGTCCCCAGGCTCGTAATGATCCTCCGGAACCGACGGGTCCACCTCTTTCTCGGGATCGACCTTACCGGCCCCGTTCGAGAAGTCGAGCGTGTAAATGTACTTCTTGCCGGCCTCCCAATTCGTGTTGATAGGAACGGCCACCCAGTCATAGTCAACATTAGGGGAAACCGGATAGACACGTGCCCCCGCCGCTGTAGAGATTTTAACTTTCACAGCCAGATAAGCCCCCGCCGCAGCATTGGTTTTGTCTGTAGTAGCAGCCCATGCAATAAGTTGCTGCGGAATCAACATGGCGTTATCACCGGCCGTTTTCATAATGGAAACAGGCGAATCCGTCAAGGTCTTTTCCTCGTCACAGGCAGCCTCGTAATTAGCCTTCTCCGTATTATTCAAGAACCATGCGTTAGCCTCAAAATCGAACGTTCCTTTAGAAACGGGCTTTCCGATACGCACACCTTTCACCTTGTACACATAACCGTCATTTGCATTTTTGGCCTTGACCTCGATCTGGACCAATCGATGCTCGAATTGCAACGAAACACCTGTCGCTTCATTATTTGTTTTATTACCGGTAGCCTTGATTGTAACGAAATCTTTCTGATCGGTGATACTTGCTTTGGGTGAAAAATCAGTAAGTTTCTGGGTCGTAGAAGTGATTTCCAACGTCCCACCAAGATCAGTTTTTGAAGGCGAGTAGGCATAAAATGTCAGGGTGCTTCCATCTCCGGGCCAATGATAAACAGGATCGGAAACAAAGAAGCTTGTTGATGATTCTTTTGAGAACAACTGATCCGAGAAAAGATTTTCATTGCGTGCGTTCAGGGCAGTCACGTAAATACTACTCATATTCGCCGTGGTCGTTTCCTGGGCACGGGTTCCCATAGCAGCTCGAAAATCAATTGCATTTCCCCTGTTGGTATCCAACACATTTTCTTCCGAACACGATACCATGGCAAGTGCAGCCACAGCAGTTAAAAATAATTGCTTTTTCATACGTAAATAATATTAAATTAAATAAATAAAATTGATTCTTACATTTCTATATTTTCCTCCTCCGTTTCCCACTCGCTGACGTTTGGCCGAAATCCACCGCCATTGGCGATGGGTTTCGGCACGGGAAGGCCGTACAAAAGGATGTGTACGTTACGGGGATCCGGGGCCGTGTGGACCTGCTCCGTTACATCGTAGGTATGTTTCCACTCGCTCCCGTCGGACAAAACGGCATAGACCGTCAGATGATGCATGTTCCGTTTCGAGTGGCATTGTCCGAAAGTGAGCAGCTCCCCTGTAACGATGGTTTTATTATCAGAGATGACTCCGTCGAAAGGTATTGTAACCCGCTCGTCCGTCGTTTCTTCCCTGCCGGCAAATAACCCACTCGCCAAACTTGACAGCACACCACTTATTCCCGACACATATTTAAGATTCTCGGCATTGCGAATCTCTATCGAATAACGACATACAGATACTTTAGGATATAAAGTAATGGTTTGCAACTGTTTTTGAGTCAGCTCTACATGTACTATGTAATCGCTCCAAATCATATCAGGCGGGAGCATTATAGGCTCCGATTCTACCGCTCCGCTTCCATGCATATTCTTTACATCCATCATGTTCATGAAGGCATAACCTGAAGTAAGAGTTGCTTCCCTTGTAGTTACACAAAAAGTTTCCCTTTGCCTCGTGTTCAGGTAGCGAATATTTTCCGTGTCACTGTTTAGGCACAACACGCTATATGCCCCGTTAGAGACACGAAAAGTTCCTCCTTTTCGGTCGGTAAAATCATAACGTACTACCTCGCCGCCTCCGACAGGAAACAAATAGAGCGACATAGATGCCGGATTGGCATCAGGAGCCTTCTGCCAATCAAATATCACTCTTGCATTCACAACATGAGGAATACCATTATAAAGTTCTTTGTGTTCACAAGAAAGCATGACAGCGAGCATCACCACTGAAATAATTGCAAATGCACATTTTTTCATTTTCTGCCTCCTTTCTCATTAAAATAGCCTTTCCCAAGCAGCCAAACAAGTGAGACCTCCGCCTTCGTGGGACCAAACCAATGACGCCGTCCAGTCTCTTTCCAAACATAATATTTATTTTCTGGATAGTATTTTTGAAACTCTCCACCCCAATACCCGGCTCCGATAACAAAATCAAGATTTAAACGATGTCTGATAGGTAAAGAGTAGCCGTACTCTACTCCAACTGTATAATTCATCTTATCCCAAAGTGTACCTCCTGGTATACCACCTATATATCCCCGACTTCCAGTCTCGAAATCATAAGTGAACCCTTGCGAATAAATACCAAGATGATGTCCGGTTAGCGGCTTTTGGTTAGCACGGGAACCGAAATACTTTCTAAAAAACAGTTCTCCTCCGTAAATACGCCAATAATGATGACGTTGATCATTTTTCCACCAGGCGTACATCCAACTCCCTCCAGCTGACCATCCCTTCCCCAAATAAAACTCCATACCCAAATTTGGAACGAGAGCAACGCAATAGAGTAAATTGGTTTTCAGTCCGATATAAATGGAGCGTCCCCCTATAGGTTCAACTGGTTGAAGCGGTATCGAAAGTGGGGTGGATATAGAACCTGTCGAATCATTAAAGAGAGACCGATAAATGGGAATAGCCATTCCCGGTTTCAGTATTCCGACTGAACAAGGTTCATAAACGAAAAGAATCTTTGTCCTACGTAGTTCAGGAAAGAAAAACTTTTCCATATATCGCCAGACCCGTCCTCCATACAGACGCTGTAAACGATTTTTGCGACTGTCAACAATTGCCCCGTCACGAATGACCCACTCGGGAGTGTTGTACAAGATATCCAACACTTCTGTCCGGTGAGGCATGTCAGACATGGCAATCTGTCCCGTCAGACCAATCCAGTCCACTCCTCTGGACTCCATCTTGAAAAAGCAGGTATCCAGTGCCAGTCTTTCTTTTAAATATGTCCTCGCAGCTATACCCCTACGGTCGGAAAGGTATCTGTTAATCTCCGTCCCTCCTTCCGGAGATGCTCCTGAAACGATACAAATCTGGCGTAAGCGGTGTTCCGATTCCTTGTTAAACAGCCTCGTGTGGTGCAGCAAGGAATCGAAGCGGATACCGTTATCCCGAAAGGAGGAAGACAACGTATCATATCCTTGTTGGAAATATAATTTCACGCTTACCGTATCACGGGACACCATCTCCTGCCCAGTCAGATACCTGACATTCGAAAATGGCATGAGAAGTAATAAAAATAACCTTATGTTTATTTTCACCATTCTATATATTATATATTTAAAGTTGTTTTTCTGAAAAGCTATCTGCTTCACTCGATTTTGTTATTGTCATGCAAATGTATTGTTTGCAGGTATAAAAAAAAAGAAACAATTAACTTTTTTTTGCTTATAAGTACTTAAAAATTAATCTTAATAAACTTAAACATACTTTAGGAATGTAGTCTAAATACTTATTTATACTTTTCCTCTATCTTTGCAGTAGAATATTGAGATTAAACGTTTCAAATTAGCATAAAAGTGTGCTTAATCATAATTGAATTTCTTATTATCATTAAAATTATTTGTATGTTTAAATGGTATAATTATATAATTTCCAACTCTATCGAACAAGGAACGCTGATGGAATATCAGCAAAAACGTGTATTTCATGTTTTTCTGGTCCTGCTGGCTTTGTGCATACCAGCATACATGTATATGATCTCTTTTCCCAATAAAATATATTATTATTTAAACGGGGCACTTTTTATTGCAACAATCCTGTTCGTTATAGCCTACTTCACGAATAAAATAAAGTTGAATACCGCTTTCTATTTTATTCTGATTTCAATACATATTGAAATTGGCACGGAGATTATCTATTGTTCCACAATTGACGAATATCCGTATCAAAGATTGTTGATCATGGGCAATATCATTTTATCCGTCTTGTTTACTATGTTTTCCGTGTGTGCCTACATGAGCAAGACCACCATTCAGATATCGCTTATTTCTGTCTTGTCGTACACCGTTTGCGTATTTATCACCAATGGTCCCTTTCTTACAAACTATCTCCCTATCATTGTTATTATATTCACGGTGAAATCCTTGTTCGGTATTTTACTGCACAGAAACATAAGTTGCCTGCAACAGGAGAACGACATGCTGAAAAAGGAGGAGTCAACGTTGCTAAAAGTACTTCAGGTGAATAGGGAAGAATTGTTTGCTCTCGCGGAATTGATAAGTAAGGAAATTTCGGAGGACAATATCAACTCGTTGCTGGATGTTGTCGGGGAAAAGACAAGAAAGACACTTTTTATGGCTCTTCACGCCCATCTCAAAGAAGAAAAGAGTAGGCTTGAAATCATCAGAAAAATATATCCGGAACTCTCTCCATCTGAATTATCCATCTGTCGCCTGATTCTACAGGATAAAACCGTCAGTCAGATATGTGAAGAACTGCATAGGAGCAGCGGCAATATCACCAGTCAGCGTGCGAATATCCGAGCAAAATTTAAACTAAAAAAAGGAGACAATCTAAAGGAATATTTACAGGAACGGATGAAACAGTATGAAGAACAGTACGAATCAACGACATGATCACACTCCTTGTTTATGAGGATTGACTACATGAACTATTGCTAAATCTTTAGTTTCGCAGTAGTTCACATACCATGTTCTAAATCAAAACTCTTTTGAGGAAAAATTGAAGGTTTTAAGTTCTATCCGAAAGTCAATGTTGATTTTTATTTTCTTACAATATCCATCTGTATAAGTTAGGATGTTTTTTCTAGTTTCTTGGGGGAATCTGATGATTTCATGTCTCTGAAAATGTTTAGGTACTGCGCTTTTGAAATAGGAGTTGCTGTTCACTGCACGGGTGTGCCAGTCCTTTTCCTCCCTGCTCAGTTTTCCGCCATTGTTCAGTTTGATACGAAGTCTGTACACTTTGCTGACTTGCAGGTTCTCCAATTTCGGGACTTCCCACGCTACGAATTTTGTTGCTACCATTGCTCTCACATCCGTTTTGTTTTTTGTTTTAATGCGAATTCAAGAGCTGAAGGAGTTGAGTTCGGGCGCTTAAAAAGGTAGGGGAGTGGAGGATGCAAGGTTTTTCGGAAAAATACGACCCGCAGGGTTGGAGATTTTTCCAGAAAACAGGAGGCTTGACCTTGCATTCCCGTCAATTCCCGAAATAACCTTTGCAGCCAGAACGGAAATGGCTGCCAAATGCGGCTGCTGAAAGGCACAAAAATTGAGGGAAACGAAAATAGAGGCAGATCCGGAAAAAACTTCAAGGAGAGAAATCCACAAAACAATAAAATCCAAAAAGAAAAGGAAACACAGCCGGGGAGAGTGAAAACATTCTTCCCGGTTTGCCTGCTGTGGGTGATGGCTTGTTTCATTGATTCTGTCATAATCTCCCGTTTTATTTGTAATTGTGTACTTGAAGAGCTCTTTGAAGGTTACGCAACGCATAGAAATATATTGCAATAGATAACTAACTCAATCGTAACCTATTACCATAATGAGCAAATAACTATGTCCATTCTCAAGAGTTCAGACCTTTTTCATAATTTCATTGTACCAATCCGAATTCTTTTTCCATACATTTCAAACCAACCTGTAGCGGTCGCGACTATACCTTAGTATGGAACTGTCGGTACATGAATATCAATATCTGGTTTCGGAAATAACCCGCGAGACGGGTGCCAAACGGGACGGGAGCGGTAAGAACCTTATCGTTCCGTGCTGCCCGTTCTGCGGAAAGTCGGGCGGCAAGTTCGGTATCTATATCGGCAAGGAGACTGCCCGCCGCCAACCTTTCATGGCCCACTGCTTCTCCTGCGGGGCATCCACCCGTACATTGGAGCGACTTCTGGAGGCTATCGGCCGCACGGACCTGATGGTCTCGCAAACAGCTGACATAGCCTCACCGTTGAACCTGCACCTGCTGGAGGAGGACGAGGCGGAAGAGATAGACGACGAACTGATGCCGGTCGAATTGCCGGACTTTTACAAGCGCACTTTCCGGCATCCGTATTTGCAGCGGCGCGGCTTCTGTTTCGACGATTACGAGTATTTTCCGGTCGGGATAACCGGCAGGCTCAATCCGCGCTACGCGGACTATGTCGTCTTTCCGGTCATCGATGACTGTACGGTTGTCGGCTATGTCTCCCGCCATACCTGGCCGAAAGAGGATATAGACACCCACAACCGCAAGACCAGACATAGCGGCGGGTACAAGATACTGCGTTACCGGAACTCCACAGAAAACGATTTTTCCATACTTCTTTATAACTACGATGCCGTCCGTATGGATGAAACAGATACGGTCATCCTTGCGGAAGGTATTTTCGATGTCATCGCCCTGACCCGCAGACTCGAACTCTATGACAATTCCCATGTCGCAGCCGTGGCCACTTTCGGAAAGAAAATCTCCGATGTCCAGATCTACAAGTTGCAATCGAAAGGCGTGAGAACCGTGGTTATCGGCTACGACAGCGATGCCGTCGAGTCGGTAAAGCGGACGGCGGAACGGCTGAAACCCTATTTCGAGGTTTTCATCGCGGACATTGCCGGTGCAGCCAAGGACTGGGACGAACTCACGGAATCGGAAATCTACGGGATTTTCGCCTGCCGCCTGCTGTCCGTCCTTGAATACAAACTCAAAAAAGTACAGGAAAGATGATACAGAAACTTTTCTCATGGCTCGATGCACAACGGATAACCTATATCCCGGTCGATACGGAAGTGGTGGATATTCCCGGCTTCGGGCGGCTTTTTACGGCCGACCTGTCGGGAGTGGAATCCATCTTCCGCAGCGACGGGGACAGGCTCGTGTTCAACTTGATGGAAAGTCCGGATGTGCTGATGGAAGAAGGAATCTTCCATGTGGCCTTCCCGTTCGGCAGGAACTGGTACTACTATGATCTGCGGGAAGAATTCAGTTTCAACCTGCTGAAATATATCGGCCGCCCCAAGCCCCCGGTACACGATGTACCTTTCGTGAACCTCGGCATCCATACCTCCTACGAGCTGCTGAACGCCTGCGGTTCGCCGGAGGATTTGTGCCGCAAGGCGAAATGGCTCGGGCATACGGCTGTCGGCATCTGCGATCGCAATACAATGGCCGCCACGCTGAACCTTCAGAAGGAGTGCGCCAATACCGGGCTGAAACATATATTCGGCTACTCGCTGACAATGATGCACGAAGAAGAACGTGTCGGGCTGAAGATTTATGCCTTGGATAACGAGGGGCTGCATAATCTGCTGCGCATCCAACGGGCTGTCATGGTCGATTCGAAAGACAACACCCTCCGCTATGAACAGCTGCTGATGTATGCCGCAGGTTGTGTGCCGGTCTTTGCCACCCGTTCAGTCTACTGGATGGCCGGACATTCCAAACAGGTGGAGCGTATCCGAAAAGGAGCCGAAGCGGTCTATTACCAAGTCGACGCCAACGAATACAAGGCGGATCGCATCGACCGAGAGCAACTGGAAGCCCTGAAATATTATTTCGGCAACTGTTATGATGCCGACACGGATTCATTTACAGTAGAACCAGTCCTGATTCCGGACTGCTACTACATGGACAAGGACGATGCAGGGTACAGAATCGTAGTGAACAAGATTGCCACGGGAGCCGCTCATGAACAGAGCGATGACCAGTATTTCAAGACAGCGGATGAATTGTACGACACGCTCCGTCCTCTGTTCTCCGGGCAATGGGACTTCGACTCCCTGTTCAGGCGCATGTGCCGTCCCACGGTGGAGATTGCCGGACGTGCGGACGCCTCATTCGAGACCGGGCGCATGTTCATGCCGGAATACCGTATGCGGCCGGAAGAGCGGGAACGGTATGGCGACCGCCGTACGATGTTCCTCAGACTGCTTGACGACGGGCTGGACCGGGAAGTGCCGGAACCGGAGCGGGAACGCTACAGGGAACGGCTGGACGAGGAAGTCTATATCATTGAATCGACCGACAATGTGGACTATTTCCTGGTGCAGTGGGATATGGTGCGGGAGGCACACCGGAGAGGTATCGCAACCGGTATAGGTCGCGGTTCCGCCGGGGGATCGCTGGTTTCCTACCTGCTTGGCATAACCTCCATCGACCCGCTGAAATATGACCTTATCTTCTCGCGCTTCCTCGTGCCGGAACGCTGCGGGCTCAGCTGGAAAGACGAACTGACGGTGCTTGCCCCGGACATCACACTCGGCAAGGGCGAACGCTATGTGGAAATGGAATCCGAAGGCAAGACTTACCGTCTGTGCACGGATGCCCGGATGCGGGTAATCCGTAACGGAGAAGAGCGGACGATATACGCAGATGAATTGATGTGTGGCGACGAAATCCTTTTTGACCGCCGAGATTGCTTGTGGAACCTAAAGGAACTCGAAACCCATGAATCCGATCTACGAACACCACCGTCCCTATGACGGTTGCGACCTTTACCAGGGCGATGCACTCGATGTGCTGCCCCTGCTGGCTGAAGAAGGCATCACTGCCGACATGGTATTGTCAGACCCTCCATACGGTACGACACATTGCCGATGGGACGCCGTGATAGACATCCCCGGGATGTGGAATGCCGTACAGGGCATATCCAGACCTGACACTCCCATCCTGCTGTTCTGCCAGCATCCTTTTACGAGCCTGCTGGGCAGCTCCAATCTCCGCAGGCTACGGTATGCCTGGGTATGGGAGAAGACGCAGGCGACAGGTTTCCTAAACGCCAGGCGTATGCCGATGAAGGCGCACGAGGACATTCTGGTCTTTTACGACAGGTTGCCGAAGTATCATCCGATCAAGACGGACGGGCACAAGCGCAAGGTCGTGATGGCCGAACACCAGCGGAAATGCGATGCCGGCGAGATATACCGGAAGCACGACAATTTCCGGGATTACATATCCACGGAACGCTATCCGCGCAGCGTGCTGAAATTCAAGACCGACAAGCAACAGTCCTGCCTGCATGCGACACAGAAACCTGTCGCCCTGCTGGAATACCTGATACGCACCTACACCGATGAAGGAGACATTGTCCTCGACTTTGCGATGGGCAGCGGCAGTACAACCGTGGCCTGTCGGAATACTGGACGCCGGTTCATCGGCGTGGAGATAGACCGGGAAATTTTTCAGACAGCACTAAACCGTATAGCCCATGACTGATACCCGGGAAATCTGGGTGGATATCAAGAACTATGAAGGAAAGTACAAGATCAGCAACCTCGGGCGTGTCAAGAGTCTGGAACGGCAAGTTTCGCATGACGGTATCACCTGGACACAATCCGAACGCATCATGTGCCATTGGTGCGGGACGACTTCGCTTTATGACTGTGTCCGGCTCTACAAGGGCGGTGTCGGGAAGAAGTTCTCCGTGCACCGCCTGGTGGCACAGCACTTCCTGCCCGACTGGAATCCGGGACTGGAGGTGAACCATATCGACGGGAACCGCGACAACAACCGTGCGGATAACCTGGAAATGTGTACGCACCAGCGGAATATGGAACATGCCATAGCGGGTGGCCTCAAACGGGATTACGGCGAGAAAAGCGTGAACGCCAAACTGACCAACGGGCAGGCGGAAGAGATACGGGTGAGATATTCCTCCGGCCAGGCTTCCCAGAACAGCCTGGCAAAACAGTACGGTGTCAGCCGCCAGACGGTAAGCGCGATAATACGATACAAGAAATATATCAGATGAAAGTAACACATATAAGAATCAGGAAAGCAGACGGGCCGCTGACGGTCATGGATGCCTTTGTGGACAAAGGACTGACGGAAGGCGGCCACGCTTCGCTGCCGGACATAGATGTCGACTATGCCTCCGACCGGCGGCAGGAGATCAAGGATTACCTGGAAGAACGGTACAACGCGGACGGCCGCCAGCGTGTCTTTTCCGCCGGCACCTTTACCACGATGAAACTGAAAGCCGCCTTGAAGGACGTGGCACGCGTACACCGCGTGCCTCACTCCATCGTGAATTATATCACCGCCATGATAGATGACGGCACGGACTGGACAAGACTGTTCAGACAGGCTGCATCCAACAGGAAACTTCGGGACTTTATCCAGACCTATCCGCTGGTCATCGAGGACGTGCAAGGATTGCTCGGACAGCCCAAAGCGGCCTCCATACACGCCTCGGCCATCGTTGTCACACCGGACACGCGGGACGGCAGGCCCGCCGAATGCTTCGATTTCCTGCCGGTCCGCAAGATGGATGGGGCACTGGTATCGGAGTTCGACGGCTATTCGGTCGATGAGATCGGATTGCTGAAAGAGGATGTGCTGGCGACAAAGGAGCTAGCCAAACTGAGTGCCGTCATCGCGTTGGTCAACCGGAATTTCGGGCAGGAACTCACCATCGGGCGTATCACGCAGGATATGCTGGAAGACGGGAAGACCTACCGGCTGCTCTCGGACGGCAACACGCAGAATGTGTTCCAGTTCTCTTCGCCGGGCATTACCCGGTTTATCCAGGATGTACAGCCGGAGTGTATCGAGGACCTGATCGCCATCAATGCCCTGTACCGTCCCGCCACACTCGACATCGGCGCCACCGATGATTATGTCCGCTTCAGGCGTGGCGAAGTGGCCCCGGTCTATAACTACGGCTGTTATGAAGCGACGAAGAACACTTTCGGAATCATGGTCTACCAGGAGCAGTTCATGTCCGTTGCCCATACGCTCGGGGGATTCGACCCCGGGAAGACCGACTATCTGCGCAAGGCCATAGGAAAGAAGAAAGCCGACCTGATGGCCACGCTGAAAGCGGATTTCATTACCGGAGCCGTCGGAAACGGATGCCCGAACTATGAGGCGGAGGAAATCTGGCACAAGATAGAGGTGGCCGGGAAATATTCGTTCAACCGTTCCCATGCCGCGGCATACGCCCTTACAGCCTATTGCGGGGCATGGCTCAAGGCCAATTACCCCTCGGCATTCTACACGGTGGCCTTGCAATGGGCGGACGACAAGGAGATTCCTTCGTTGATCGCGGAGATGGAACGCTGCTCGTCGGCTAAGATCGTGCCGCCGGACATCAACCGCTCCGGGACGGAGTTCTTCACCGACTATGCCACCGATGAAATCTTCTGGTCGCTTACCCGTATCAAACAGGTCGGTGTCAAGACAGTGGAATACATCGTCACGGAACGCGACCGGGGCGGGGCATATACCGGTATCGAGAACTTCATCCACCGCATATTCCGTTACAAACTCAAGAAATACAGTTACTGGGACGACCCCGACAATGCGGAAGAGGCCGTGAAAGTCCCCGTGAACGCCCGGCATGTCAAGCACATGATCCTTGCCGGATGCTTCGACCGTATCGAAAAAGTCGGGGCGGTTACCGAACGCTGCGCGCTGCTCGAACGCGCCGCACGGGAACTGGGATTCTCCCTTTCTGAAAAAGACTTCCCGCAGGACATGCGCGGGCGGCATTTCTTCTGGTCGCAGCAGCAGATTGCCGTGTCGGGTATAGGCAACATCGATTACCGCCGCATCTTCGACAATTCGGAAGCCCGCGGGCAGGTCAAGGGAAAAGCCTCTTACCTGACTCTGGACGAGGTGGCACGGGACGAGAACGACGGCAGGCGTGCGACTGTCTGCGCCACGGTGGTGGATGTAACCGAACATACCTACAAGGACAGGGAGACGGGAAGCCGGAAGCGTTTCGCCAAGTTGACACTCTCCCAGGACAACCGTCTGGCGGAATGTGTATGCTGGAACGACTATTACATGGAACACCGCACCGAGATACAGTCGCTCAAAGACCGGGTGGTCATCCTCACTGCCGTCATCCGTTACAGCGACTACAACGGCTGCAATACATTGCAGACCTATAAGAACTCATTGTTATTCATTCAATCCTGAAAAGATATGGCACCCAAGACAGAACAGAAGATATATGTAGGCATCGGGCTGGACTTCGAGACCGGAGGGCTGGACTGCCGTGAATGCGCCTGTACACAGATCGCCCTGCAAGCCGTCCGTTTCGACACATGGCAGGTATTCGACCGCTATCAGGCGTATATCGCCCCCTACGGGAAACAGGACGCGGGGCTTCCCCGACGCAAGGTGTTGCGTACCCGCCACGAGCAGGCGAAAGAACCGGAATATGTCCCGATGAAGTACGAACAGACGGCATTGGACTATTCCGCCATTACCATGGAGATGCTGCGCTCGCAGGGTATGGACATGAAGAAAGTGGCCGGAGAAGTCATCGCCTTCGCCAAACGCAGCACCCTCTCGAAGGGCTATCAGTGCAAGCCCGTGCTGGTCGGACAGAACATCGCTTTCGACATCGGATTCCTGCAACAGCTGATGAACTATGCCGGACTGGCCGCCGAGTTTGAAAAGACCTTTTCCGGTACCAAGGACTATTACGGCAACTTCCAGCCGCACTACATCGACACGCTTGCCGTGGGACGGTTGGCTTTTGCTGCCGATCCGGAGGTTACTTCGTATAAACTGGAACTGGTAGCCTCAAAATTGGGTGTGGAACTGGACGATGCCCACGATGCGGCTGCGGATGTGACGGCCACGCTTGACATCTTGGGGATCTATACCTCCCGTCTGCGCCAGACGGAAGGGGCGGCAATCGCCATGCAGAGGAAAGAGAAAACCCGTAAATATTTCAAGATATGAGTATGGACACGAATAAGGAAGCCCAAGGCATTGATAGGGAACAGATCCCCGAAACCATCACATTTCGTACGGCGGACCGCATGACCTACGGGGCACTGGGCTATGACGGGAACGAACTGATGGCATTCATATCGGGCTACGACCTGGAAATCAAGTTTAACCTGCGGCTCATCAACTCGCTGACAGATGCGGAGGCGTGTGCCGATGCATTGGCCCAAGTGTTCTATGAAGCGTTGCTGGAACAATTGATTAACGAAAAGGCGGATTTTGTAAAACCTCCGGGAAACAAACCCGCTACTCTTTCAGAAAAAGAAGGAAGAACCGATGTCAGACAAGATAACGAACACGCAGGATAGGGCGGAAGAGAAACCGCTCACGGAGCAGGAAATGCAATTCTGCAACCTCTATGTGAACGGTGGGCTGGAGTATGCCGGACGGCCGAAAAAATGCTTTGTGGAGGTATTCGGTAAGGATACGGTGAAGAACCCGTATGCTTCGGCCAATTACCTGATGAACAAACCGCATGTGCTGGCACATATCAAGGCATTGCTATCTTCGGAACGGTTCGAGATGGAGACGATGGCCGTAAAGCTGCAGGTGACCGAGACACTCAAAGCCGTCATGGACGAGACGGCCACTTCGGATTATACCGACCGTTTCGGTGTGCCGCTCTCTCCGGCACCGCTCAGGGCCGTTTCGGTCAATGCCGCCAAGGCGCTGATGGACATTTTCCCGATCAAACACAAGGAAGAGAACAGTCTACGCATTGAGGGGAGTAACGGGAATGTGATATTTAACGTGATTGTCCCAACAATTTCTCCGAAAGATGAAGAAACGAAAAATTGATAAGAAAGAAGTGACATGGTGGGTGTATCTGGTCATTCTAATCACGCTTGTAATTTATGGATTCTGGGACAGTGTCGCAGCTGAATTGCTTTTGAGGGCGATAAAGGAAGCTTTTTCAATACTAATCGAATAAATACCAACATTATGGAGCAGATGAAAGATTTTGTAATCAAATATTTCAAGATCATAGTGGCGACACTGACATTCGTGCTGGCCTTGTATGTCCAGCACGTCAACAACACTGCCCAAATTGCTGCGCTTGAAATCAAATGCGCCGGCCTTGAATTGACAATCAAAGAGCAGTATGACCGTATAAACGCCATGAAACTGGATAAGTCCGTATTTGAAGCGACCATGAGGCAATTCAATACCCTTCAGAGTGATTTGCACGAGATCCGAGCGGATATACGGGAATTGCTCAAATGTCAGTTACAACATTAAAAAAAGTATCTTATGATAAAGAATACATACGTGACCATTGTTGCTTCTGACGAGCTGACGGAAATGTCTCTCGACGGACTGATTGGACATAAAGGGCTTGTGGTCGAAGACCTTTCCTTTATGGGATCAGATTCCAGAGGTGGCATGGTTCTTCTTGAGAAGAAATATCTGGACGAGTTTATATGGTTTATTCCTGAAACTGCCGTAATTTATGAATAAAGGGTTGTCAAAGTATTTACTCGTGGGCGTACTGTCACTTTCGGGCATCATCTATATCCAATATCGTAGGAACGTCTTTCTGGCAAGCGAAAGAGACCGTTACCAGGCTAACAATTCAACCTTGCTGTCTGAACTAACCCGTGTGCGCATCGATTCCATGACGCTCGCTGTCGATGCCAAAGGGTTGCGGCTGACTGTGGAGGAGTACAAGCGTTTCCGGACGCAGGACGCTGAGACTATAAAAAAGCTTGGGATAAAAATCAAAAACCTTGAGGCGTCCGCCAAACACCAGTTGGAAATGGGTGTTCCAATCGACGCCGTCGTGAAGGATACAGTCATTATACACGATACAGTTCCGTTACTCCGGCAGAAGGTAGAAATGATCACCCCGCACATTCAAATTACAGGGATAATCGAGAACTGCCGCTTAAAAGGCCAAATCCGTGTTCCCGTCACCTTGAATCAGGCCATTTGGGTGGAATACAAGGGATGGTGGCTTTGGAAAAGAATCAAAGCCGTTCATCAGACCATTTCTAGTGACAATCCTTACTTGAATATAAAGTATACAGAATATATAAAGATTGAAAAAAAATAGAAATTTTGATGGATTCGTATATGAGCAGACTATTAGCTTTAGGAATTTCTTCCCTTTTTGATTAAAGACAAGAGAAGAAAAACATTCTCAGAAGAGGGCTTTCAGGTTGGAAGAGGTAGCAAATGATTCTTTCGATCTCTCGCGAACATCGTTAAGTCTCATTTTTTTACTTATCAGGACATCGGCTACCGGGAATGACTGGACTGCTAAGATGATCCCCGCTAAAACAATAAAGCCGGAGAAAAATGTTGCAACACTTCTCTCCGGCACTTTCAGCCACGCTTCGGGAGAACCATTCTCCTGCGTAAGGGACCGCCTACGGCAGATCCCTTACGCAACGCACGTATCCCTTCTTGTTATTCACAAGCCTGTCTCTGTCACCAACCCACCAGGTATCCACGGTCGTGACCCATCGGACATAACCATGGAGATACATCTGGTAACCGGCACGGAATGATCTTGCCCCGTTCATGTCGCGCTTGGAAAATCCCGTCCGGGAATGGTAAACATGGGCACCTGTTATATTCAGAGAAGGAAGGCTGTTCCTGAATTCGTAAACCTCCTCTTTCTCGTCGTCATCCCAGTCGAACAGGCTCCCGCACATGATTCGCAATTCCACCTCGTTGGGCACGCGCCAAGTCCCCAGGTCGCTCTTGTCTGCCTCCTGATAATAATAGGCGCACGGACTGTTTCCCTGTTCGATGTCCGCCATCAGCGTGCTCCACTTCTCGTAGTAATACTCTTCCTTAATGTTAGGCTTATTCAATTTCTTGGGTTTGTTTATCTTATTGGCGATATATTTGGCTACCTCGAACCCGTTCTTGTAAATGGTATTGCTTTTGGAGTCCTCGTCATGTGCGGGCAACTCGTAAATGGCCCTTGTTGACCTCGTCATGCTATGGTGCAATTTATCTGCCTTGAATACCAAGTATTCCTCTTTCGTCCTGTTATTGACAAGAGACAGGTTCAGTTCTTTGCCCAGCTCCTTGATATGATAGCTTTCTCCCCCAGACTCCAATATCCCCAGATCCCTGATCAATCTGACCTCCGAGTAGGGAGTACGGTCTCCGGGTAACTTCCCCCACTTGTAATAATCAAAGTTCATGAGGGGGGTCCCGCTGCGGGACTCCAGGATAAAAATAAAGGGGTTGGAAGAGTATAAAGACATGTTTGTACTTCCCATAAAGGCCCTTGATGTATAAAATGCCGTGGCGTTGTCCGAGGGGGCGTGCCCGTGCAGCCTGGAGTGTAACGGCAACGCCTGTTCCCCTACGAAAAGCATACCGCTCTCGCTCACCGAGGGGATATACCACTTCATCTCGGAGGCCTGCATCCGGCCATCACGGTTATCATCCCGGTTCCGTAAAAACGGGGTAAAACAGGCATATTCGGCGTGGTAATTCTTGAGTCCACTATTATAATGGTCTCTGCTGAGAGTCAGCTTCGCGTTGTCCACCTTCGTCATGACCTGCCATAACTGGTCTTGTTTACTTTTTCTCATCGGGTCAATCATGACCTCTTGACTGAAGTCGCCCGACCTTGCCATCACCTTCCAGGTATTCGACCAGCCGTTGGAGTAATATTTATTATAAAAGCCGTCCGGTTCTGTCGGAGCCTTCACCATAAAGTCCAGGTCCGGTGTCTCGTTCACGTTTTCCACCCCCCAGACACGCATGCCTTCGGGACTCTCCGTGAACACCGTCTTGATGGACATCTGACGGATGGAAACGACAGCCTGGTGATAACGTGACTGTCCGTCGGGGGAGATTCCATGTGACATGTTCACCAACAGGTCAAAAGTCCGGTCCGGGGCGTTGGCAAAGGTTTTCCACAAGTTCTTGTCCTCGGGGGCGCCATCCTGCATGGGGTTCCGCTCGTAGAAATACTCGTTGGCGTAAACCGTCACCTTGCAAAGCCCCGTGGAGGCATTAAATACATAATCGGGCTCTTTGACAAGTCTGTAAAGGAACTGTTCCAGCGAAAGCAGATGCGCCCCCGTGTTGGAGTAATATTCCATGGTTTCGTTTCCATTGTCAGACAGGGTGCTCGGGTGGATGAAGAATGTGAGCCAGTCTGTGTCCGCCTTTTTCTCCCCTGAAGGAACGTAGCCGTTATCTTTCAGCCGTTCCAGCTCCGCCCTCGTGTAAGAGACCATCTTGTCACAGAACGGGGTGCGTATGGCAAAGGAGATCATCGCGTCGTCCTTCAAACTGCCGTCCGGATTGAAAATGGCAAGCTCGTCCTTGTTGAAACGCATCAGGCCCTGTTCGTAATGGCAATCAAAATTGAAGGAGCGGTGAGCGTCATATACAAGGCCTTCCACCCCGGGAGCGGGCTCCTCTTCCCGGTCCTTGTCGGACATCGCCTCCACTACCAGGTCGTTCATCCCCTTGATCGTCACGTTATAGGTATAGTGCACGTTACGTTCTATATCATAATCGTTGACCGGATCATTCTCCGCCGTGTATCCCAGATAAACGCGGTAGGTCACCCTCCCGAAACGCTCCGTTACGGTTTCACCGGTTGTCATATCCTGGCGTAACTCACCCGTGAACTCGATGTAGGGAGCCAGATCCGGAGCGTATTCCGTAGCTCCGTTCTGCACGTTCGGCTTCTCCGTAGCACCGGGAACGGGAGACTTCACTTGTTTTTGTCGCAGGTCATATCCCTTCCTCTCCGCGTTGTAACCGGGAGAGGCGGGAGTTATCATTTTTTTTGCCAATTTCCGGTTCTCCGGAAGGTAAAACGTAGTAGTAGTAGTAGTAGTAGCGTCGCCCTCGAACCGGAATAATTCGGACAACCAATACGAATCCGCCTCCATCCCGCCGGCATCCCAGGGAGCCTCGGCGTCACTGCCCTTGGCATGTTCGGTGACAAAGGTCGAGGCCGGCACGTTACCGACTCTCCATGTCCAAGGCACGAACGTGAGCCCCTTCCCGGTTTTCAGGTTGACCGTGATTTTCGCCTCCGCACGTTTCAGGGAGACCTCGATACGCCTGGTGTCGGGACTGATCACCTCCGTCTTGGTAACTGACATCAGCAGGTTCCCGTGCGGGCGGAACAGGGTACGGGCGGTCATCTCCGCCTTGACCCTCTGAATGTCCGAGAGGGACGACACGCCAGCCAGGATACCGGGCTCTACCTGAAACAGCCCGTCACCGTCCGATTTATAGTTCGCCAGCAGGACCAGCGTCTTCTCTCCCGAGGTAATGGGGATGTTTTTCAGCAACCCCATGCTTGTGGGTGCATCCGTGTCCTTCTCGCCGGTTGCCGTTTCCAAGGCGGCTGCGGCCTGATAAAGCTCCGCACGGGGATACTCCCGGGAGAACTCCACGCTGCCACGGGAATCGAAAACCCACAGGTAAAGGTCGTATATCTTTCTCTCCTCGCCTTCCGGCAGTCCCGAACGTGTCTTGGCCCTGTTGGCTGCCGTACCCACACTGATGTCCACCGTCGTGGGCACGCCTTCCGGGACACCGCTGATCCGGAGCAGTTCTTCGTCCGTACAGCAGGTAAGAACGGGCAGTAACAAAAGAATGAAACAAGTTATTTTCAGCTTATATGTCTTCATAATAATAAAATTTTATAATGACAAAATCGTGAACATCACTGGAAAGGAGGGAACTCCACGTTCTTTCGCTCCCAAGACTTGACCCGGTAGATAATCTCCCTGTCCGCGGCTTCCGGCAAGACTATGAATACCTTATAATCCCGGTTCGGGTAAATGGGGCCGGAATACACCCCTGGAGAACTCTCCTCGCCAATGTCAAGCAAGAAGGTCCTTGTCCAAGTCCGTGAGATGTCTCCTCCTTTATAATACTCCACTGTCAGCAGTATCTTCGGGTGGAGGTGTCCTTTCTGCCAGGAATTGGCTTCCGGGATATACGGGGCCAGGTACTGGGGCAGGAAGAACTGCTCGTATTTTTGGATGTCCATTTTCGTATAGTCAATCTCTCCGCCGGCATCGAGGGGAGCCTCGCTGATGGTCATTTGCGCTTCATTTTTTATTCCATAAGAATACGTGCCCGTATGCTCCGTGTTCTTTCCCGTTCCCGGGGTGGATCCTGCAAGCTGGCCGCCGTCCGAGTCATTCTCCCTGAAAGAGGGGGACATCAGTACCGGAAAGTTCAGAAAGGCAATCCTTTTGTAATTATAACTGATCTGCTCGAAAGGAGCAATGCTTGCGATGTATATCCTGACACGGGAGAAATCACGGAACAGCGGGATTGTGATATTCTGCACCTGCTCCCCGGAAGCGGGCTGGACGGTTGTGGTCAGTTTTCCCGAAAGCACGCCCATGTGCAGCCTGTTGGATATTCCGGGAGCGTCATCCCAAGACATATTGGAAGTTGTTGTCCAATCTATAATCTTCTCATCCGACGGGGAAGGAGTCACGCCATCGTACGGGTTGTCCATCGGTATGCCGAGACTGCCGTCATCCTGCTCCCTGATGATGGCAGGGAATGCGGCTCCGACAATATCCTCCCTGTCCACCTCCTCCATGCCTTCCCCGAGGAAGTCCCATGGAACCGCGTTCTGCAGGATTCCTCCGGGGGTATAATAGGGCAGATCCTTTCCTGTCTGGTTTGGGGCATAGAAAGCATAGAAATCACTCTCGCCTTTGGGGATGCGTATCTTGGTTTGGTATTCCCCCTCCGTATTGCCCGAACTGAAAGGAAGCAGGCGACTGTACACATACCGGTTCTGCTCCTTGTTGAAAACCATAAGTGCTATTCTGGGCTGTGCGGGGGCTTGGGGAAACAGTGTGCCGGTTTTATACCAGTTGGCCGGATTGGAGGAATAAATGTCCAGCATCTCACTTCCCCCGGCTGTTACGCCACGGGTTGACAGATTCAGCCTGACGGTCACGCCACCCTCCCCGGAAAGCCGTTCCGGGATATCTTCTTCGTTCCGGCATCCTGTCAGGGCAAGGAAAAAGAGCGGCAACACCGTCATCACAAAGCTCCTCAAAGCCCTTACCGTGCGAGTATATTTAGTATTTTTCAGCATAATATTCATCAATCGGTTATGGGAACCACGTCAACGGCTTCCCAGGGTTTTACACTTACTGTCAGAGAACGGGGATTCTGGCGGAAGAAGAGTGGAAGCACCGCTTCCTGCCGCTCCGTTATCCGTATCTGGTCGGGATACAGAGCGATATATTCCGCGACATCTACCGTGCAGAGAACCTTATCTCCCTGCATAAGACGGATCGTCAGCGGGTCCCCGTCCTTGAAGCGCAGGGTATTGAAATCAAGCACGAAACGGTCGTTTTTTCCTCCCGTGTAAAACGGAAGGTCGAAGGATGTTTCTCCCGAACGCTGCCCGGAAAAGGAGAAACGGGCTGAGAGCGTTTCCATCGTCAGGCGGAAGCCCGTCCCCTTGTTCTGTTCGTACCAGGTCCCGGCGTTCTCATCGTCGTCGGGAAGGACTACCGCATGGATTTTCACGTGCTGGGAATAAAGTCTTACCACGTCACGGGAGTCGTTCATGACCTTCGACGTGATGGTGGTTTCCCCAAGGTATAGCCTGTCAAACGTGCCGGCCGCCGGTCCGTCCTTTTCCGCCAGTTCGGGCCGGGAAACCGACGCTTCACCGTAAGCACCATCCCCGATAACCGTCTCGTTCAACGCGTTGCCCACAGCCACTACTTTATAATCACCTTCCGGGAGCCTGACCTCTAGCGGTGAAAGCAGCTGTTCTCCCTCCAGGTGGTGTTTCTCCACCAAGGCCCCGTTCCCGACGTCAAAGATGAAGACGTCAATGTCATCCACGTATTCCTGCAGATGTTCCCGGTTGTCATCGGCCAGGTAGGAGAAGACGATCGTGTTGCCAAGGCAGCCGCTCAGGTCGTCATACACCCGGTCACATGCGGTCACGAGGTATAAAGCGGCCAACAGGCCCAGCCAGGTCGGTATGTTTCTTATGTTCATACTTTACACTAATTATTATAAATCAATACTGTAATTTTCCCGAAAGAGAGGACACGTTTCCCTCCCGTGGGTAATAAAAAAGGGAGGGGACAAACTTTCCCCTCCCCGAGAGTGCGGGGCGGATTCCGGTACCGGCCTGTCAGGGCCGATACGGGAAAAGCGCTCCGGCAAGTGGCTATTACTCTCTATCTGTATCAGTCAAGGATGGGGAATACGTTAACAGCGGTCCAGGGCTGCACCACGACACGGACGATGACGTTCACGTTCTCGTCCTCCAAATCCCCCTGTCCGCCCGGTTCGGGAGTCACACCTTCAGGAATGCTCGGGTCAACATCCACGAGGATACCCTGGCCCCCGTTCAGCGCAGCGAGATCCAGATTGATCAGGTAACCGCCCTTGCCGGCTTCCAGATCCGTCGTGCCTGCAGTTTCACCTTCTGCCTTCGCGTAACCGGATATAACGACAAAACGTCTGTCGGCGGATACGCCGTCGTCACCTGTCTTGAAAACGAAAGCAAGTTTTGGAGCGTTGTTTTCCTTACCGTAACCCGTAATGCCGTTCACGAAGAAGTTAAACGCTGCGGCCTTTGCCCCCTGTGCGAAATCGAAACCCGCTGCATTGAAATAGGAGGCCACTTCCGACAAGTCCGTGCTACCGTCGGGTTTGAACGTGCCGTCTTCGAATTTATAGCGGTCTCCAACGTAGGTCTTGGCCCAGAACCAGTTTGCCTCTTCTTCCACTGTAAGTTGAGGAACAGAGAGCGTTCTGCTGAAACGGTTCATCAGGATACCTTGGTTTGCAGTGGTCACTTCGACAACCTGCAGCCATTGACTCAGGCTGGCCTGTTGGGCAATGTCGGACTTGCCGTCCCATGTCTGGCCGTTGAAGCCTGCGGCATCAGCCTTGAAAGCGGCCCACGCTTCGGCACTGCTCTTTCCCTTATTTTCATCCTTGCTCAGCCAAGTCGTGCACCATTGTTCAGCCTCGGTCTTTTTCCCGTCTTTCCAGATAACCTTGACAAACTTGGTACCGGTCACCTGGAAGCGGTTCATGCTGGCGGTCAAGGTGAGCTCGGCCTTCTTCACGGTACGTTTGTCTTCCTGAGGATTGACGCCATAAGGCTCGGCGCCAACAGTGGTAAGTGTTTCAGAACCGGCATAAATCACTTCATTAATTTGGGCTTTCAGCTGTTGTTTGCTGATTTCAGCAACAGTCTTTCCCTCACCGTCAACCAACGCTCCCTGAGGGTTAGCGATAACAAGTGCCTTTGTCACGCCATTGTCCACGTCAAGGAATTTATAACCTCCCGTCGTTGCCTCTGCACCCACGGCAGTAGCCGAAGTCAGCTTGGTAAAATCATCAGTATCTTTTGTAAATTCCTTCGACAGGACAATGTCTTCCCCAGCCACCAAGTACACATGCAGTTTTTCAACCGATGCCGCATCCTGGTGGTTGGCGGTGTTCTGCAATTCGCCCATGGCGGCACGTGTGCCCGGACCGGGTAATGCCACTGACATCACCACATCAACCGGTTGGTTGCCACTCTCCGGCGCTACCGGATTCTCTTCGTTGTTACATGCAGCGAACAACGCCAACGAGGCCACTGCAAAATACTTCATTACTTTCATAATTCGAATTGTTTTTAAATTAAGATTACTAATACTATATATAACTATGTCTGAGTTACATCTCTATCTGCTGATTGTTTCCACCGTCCCCGGACTCCCCTGAGAGTTTTTGTTTGCCCTGGGCCATACCGGCTTTCTTGATCAATTCTTCCGCCTTCCTCCAGTCACCTTTCATGTTATAGGCAACGGCCATGGGAAAGAAAGCACGGCTGTCATTCGTTACCGGTTCCAACACCCGCAACGCGCCGTCCGCATCCTGCCCGTATTTCAACAGGGCGTTGGCGTAATTCAGGATTGCCACGGTGTCATCCGGGAACTGCCCGTAGGCCCTCTCGTACACCGGAAGGGGAGACATCCCCCGGGAAGCGTACAGTCCGGCCAGCTGGTACATCTCGTGCTGGCTGAGACACTCGGGTTTCGTTTCAAAAATTTCGGGAAGTTCCTCCACCGTGTAAGGTCTCACGTCAAAACTGAGACTGAAAGTCGTGCGCCGCAGTCCCGGGTAGAACTCTTCGAGGAGGAGGCGATAGCTCCTGCCGTCATCCAAAGCACGGATGGCCTCCTCGCGTTCCGTGTCACGCCCGTTATGTCCGATGATAAAAAGAATTTCGTCCCTGTTGACGAGGGTGGAGCCGCTGACCGCCGATTTGAGGCCTTCCCAGTCCTCCCCGATACCCTCGGTACGATAGATCGGCGCATTCTTCAAGGCGGGGTATTGACGCGAAATATAATCTGAAAGGATTTGGGTGCGTCGTTGCGCGAGGGACCTGTTGTAATCGAAACTCCCCTCGGGAGAGGCATAGCCTTTTATATGTACCTCCGTGAGTGACGTTCCTTGAATATTCAGGTTCTCCGAGAGGAACTTCCTCAGCCTGTCAAGTTCCTGGGCGTTGCCTGCGAAATGTTCCTGCAGGTCATGGCGTGCAACAGGAAAGACCACCTTGCAGTCGAAGGAATCCTTGTAGCATTTGATCATGACCTTTTCCGGCTCAATGAAATTGTAGGCATAATCCTTCTCCCCAAAGAGGGGGATACCGGCTTGAAAGGCGATGTCCTCGCTCTCGTTCGTGCCGCACTCGGCACAGCCGTACGACACCTCCCTGACAACGAGCCGCCCGTCAGCCATCCACCGTTCAAAGGGGACGCTTCTTTTCACCGTCAGGCCCGAACTTTCCACCACCTTGGCGGAACGGACCTCGCCGGATCCGGAGTTACCGGGTTTCAGGTTGCCCAACGCCTTTCGACGCTTGATCACCTTATATCTTCTCTTGCCGGCCACGCAGACCGGTTCGAGGCGGACGCTGTCACGCCCGTCAGCCGAGACATAGACGGGGAACAGGTAAGCGACTTCCTGGCTTCCAAGCCCTGCCAGGGGGAAGACACTGAAAGTAATATCCAACGCATCTCTACCCGGTTCACGCTCCACACGGCTGTTTGAATAATCCCAACGCGAGGTACCTGACGTTGATAAAATGTCCTGGGCGGAAGAAAACAAGGGAAACATTCCCAGGCAGCCCATGATAAGGATTTGCTTCTTGTTAATATGGTAAGGTTTCATTGATATACATTTTTAGCATGATAGAATAAAAAATTGTGTCCCCGGATTCAGGGAGTTATTTCAACATGTAAATAATTGAAATGGCGGCCCTGGTGGGACCTATGTAGTCCGCATCCCCCTTGCCCAGCTTCTGCCCGCAGGTGGTACACCTGTACTTGTCATAACGGGCGTGCACGTAACCGATACCCAAGGAGGCCTCGATATTGAAACGGTTGGAAAGCACCCACTGGTAACCGGCGCTCAACCCGCCTCCCCAGAAATAACCCTCGTAACGGTGGTCCTTCATGTTTCCGTCCCCTTTCTGAAGCACGAAGGGGACATCGACACCTCCGATATTCATCTGGCCGCCATGGGCATGCAACCCGAAGAACCAGCCGTTGAAAACGTCACAGGTCCAATAACGGAGCTCCGGCTGGACAAGCCAGTGACTGAACTTCTTTGCCTTGTACCGGGAAGACGTGGCGTCCCGCGTGTAGAAAAAGAAATTCATGCCCACCTGTGTGTCAAGGGTCCATTTACGCCCCATGGAGAACTCCAAGGAGAGGTTGGGAGTTTTCAAGGCATCGTAGGCCAGATTGTTCTTCAAGGCAACCTTTTGAGAGAAGGCACCAGCCGAACAAAGCAAAAACACCAGAAGAAAAAACGGTTTCATCATACTGTTATTCATTGTTTCGTTATTTTATCTTATCAGAGGACAAGCCAAAGCTATCCTTATGTAATAATCATTAATAAAAATGCTGCTTCCCGGAAAAGACTCCAAAATCTTCTTTGCGCGTACGTAGTGGACAGCCGGAAACTCCTGTCCGCACCAGAAAGACCTGCGGGGACGCAACCCGCCCATGAGACTTAAAAGCCTTTCAGCCGATCCGGCGAAAGCCGAATAGTGGACACCGTCCCGAGTATGCAGGTAAATCGAATCCCTGTTGGACCATTCCATGTTGAATATCTCATGACTCATTCGCATAATGTCAACCGTTCTTGGATGATTTTCTTATTTCCACTCTCTCCGGTAGAGAGTGGAAAATTGTCCAAAATCCGCTTTTGGAAACGGTTGTAGATGCCAAAAAGAAATAAAAGATGCAATATGAACAGATTTTATTATATAACTAGCTGAAAATAATATTACTAATATTTTCATTAGGCTACAAAAACAGAAACAATGGAACTTTTTTATTTGAACGAGCACACATCCTGTTATAATTACTCGAAATCTGTGCAGGAGGGATTCCGGTATTATAAATTTGATGAAGGATTGAACCACGAGGAGGAATTGGTAAAAGATTGTATCCTGTTCGTACTTAAGGGAAGTCTGCAATTCTCCTGCAACGGTTTTCAGTTCACCGTTTCATCAGGAGAGATGGTCTTTTTTTGCCGTGAAAGCCTGTTTAACACCCAATCGTTAAAAAAATGTGAAGTCGTGGCAGCCTTGTTCGAAGGGGGGGCATGGCCCTGTCAAAAGGCTTCCTTTTCAAAGTTATACCACCTGAGGGAAATTGTCGAATATCGTATGGAACCTCTTGAAATCAGGGATCGGTTACGTAAATTTCTCGAACTTCTGGTGTGTTATCTGGAAGACGGGGCGAACTGCATCCATTTTCACGAAATAAAACTCAAGGAACTTTTCTGGAATATTCGCTTTTACTACTCCAGGCAGGAACTCGCGAATTTCTTCTATACGATTATAGGCCGTTCGCAAGACTTCAAAAACAAGGTCTTGAACAATTATAAACGTTGCAGGACCGTGAAAGAACTTGCATCGGCCTGTGACATCTCCCTCTCCGCCTTCAAAAGACAGTTTTCAGCGGAGTTTGGAGAGACTCCAGCCGAATGGATGCAGAAACAGATGTTGGGAGAAATCAAATACAAACTTTCAGTTACAGACCTGCCGTTGGGAACCATTGCCAATGAACTGGAATTTTCCTCTCTTGCACACTTCTCCAGATTTTGCAAGAGATGCCTGGGATGTTCTCCCAGAAAGTTGAGACAACAGATAAAAGGCGGTTAAACGATCTCTGGAGGGGGGCTGATAAGAATTTGATAAATAATAGAGCCAAAACGGAAACAATTAATGAAATTATTGTCTTTAAATTTGCAGCGTAATCCAAACAAAAAAGGATTACGCTATTTTTTTTACATGTTATGTATAATTCCTTTATTTTCCACTCTCTACCGGAGAGAGTGAAGAGACAGAAACAAATATACGTATATTATTATAATATATCAAAATTAAAGTCAAAAATGTCTTGTACGACTCTTTCCGATATAAAAAATGTTTTGTTCAATTAATCCTATTTACTAAACAGTTGACAGTTCAATACGTAGCTCCCATAACCTGTAAACCGTTCTCGTAGCCTATTTTCAATAGAAAGAGGGGATAGGATAAATTTGCTTAATAAAAGTGTTTCCTTTTTTGCATGTATATCCCGCCACATGCACCAGGGCGGGACTTACAGAAACATCCGGGAGTGGTAAATTTATCGGCGGTTAAAACCACTTTGGGAGTGATTAACCGCCGTCCATCGTCTGGACGGGAAATGAAGAATAGGAACTGATATCTTTCGCGGTCGGGCCCGGCCAATCATTCACCGTTAAAATGAAATCAGCCACTTGATTATTAACTGCATCCAGTGCGGAATGATCCAGCTCTTTCAGATAGATTCGGGTCGTTTTTTCCGACGTATGCCCCAGACATTCACCAATAACATGAACCGGGGCCCCGTTTACCTTGGCTATCGTGGCCCATGAATGGCGGGCCGCGTGAAGTCTCAGCGGGAATTCCAAACCAATGACCCGGGAAATCTTTCCCAGGGAGTAACGAATCCTATGGTAGGCGCTTCTATAACCGGTGTACGGATCCCGTCCTGCAGGAAACAACGGGAAGACATATTCACCCGGTACATTCTTATATCTTTCCAGGATACGACTGATCTCTCTGTTTATACCTACCCGCATCAATTGGTTGGTCTTGTGACGCCTATAACAGATTTCACCCGGAAAAACATGCCTCTTTTTTAGCAATGCAATATCGACGAATGACATTCCACGCGTGTAAAAGCTGAACATGAAAATGTCCCGGGCAAGAGATAACGGGCTGTCCTTTTCCAATTCAACTGCGGATAGTGTTTTAATCACAACCGGATCAAGGGAACGTTTGAGAGTTTTTTCCGTTTTAATGCTTATATCGCGAAAGGGGCAAGGCAGTTCCAGGTCCATCTCCCGACATCCCTTCCTGAAAAGAGCCTTGATATTATGCAGATAAAAACCAATGGTGTTATCACATATACCCGAAGCGAGCAGTTTCCCCTGATAGTCGGAAATGATCCGGGAAGAGAGTTTTATGAAGGGAAAATCCTTTTTTCCCAGGTACCTCTGCATGGAACGCAGGCTGGAGGCGTATGCCCGGGCTGTTCCTTCGTGACCGCTTTCACGAAGTTCCCGGATTTTCCGTGAAAAATAGAAATAAAAACCGGCTTCACGGGTTAACACGCCGTAAGTCCTGAACACGTCCTCTATTTCATATTCCCGGGATTTCTTCTCTATCATTGAAATACACTTTAACAGTACCCTTGAGATACTTTCACACCTGTGGTTGATCCGCCGAATCGACTCAGGGGTGTTTTCCCCGCCTTCAATAACCCTCCCTTTTACGGGATCAAACAGGGTATCCGGGATGCTGAATCCTGTATAAACAACCTTTTTCCTTCGCTTGTGAAGAACCTGCACGACTAACGGGAATTTGCCGGACCGGTCGCTCCTTCCTTTTACCAATACTGTTTTAACTGTTGCCATAAGTTTTTTATTAATTAGACATTTGACGTTTCTCTGTTTCCTGGAAAGGAAGCATAAACTTATATGCATCAAATCGGAAAAAGGCCTAAAAAGTTCAGTAACCAAGCGGGAAAATTGCACGAAAGAGGGGAAGTCGGTTCCAGACCCGTCGGTAAGGAAACGGTACGTCTTGTATGTATAGGATTTTTTTCAACCTGCCAAACATGAAAAATGGAACAGGGTGAGATGGTAAAGCATGTCCCAATACATCCCCAAGTAAACCACGGGGATTAAGCATGGCAGATGGGATTTTTTCGCTGCACAAGACAAAAAAGGCGGCCCCACCTGCCGCCTGTAGATTGATAAAGAGAGAATTCCATCCTACGCGAGATGATCAAAGCCATATGGATCCAGCTTCCACATCCCCTGCCTGGTAGGTATAGGAGATGAACTCCTCAAGTGCCTCCTTCCATGTAAGATTGAAGGTTTTCATGATGGAGTGTAGCGTGCAGTTGCTGTCTTCATCCAGGCTATCCTCCCCGATCAGGTTCACATCTGCCTCCGGGTCCACATCAACAAATTCCTCGCGGCTCCAAAACACCACTACCGGGATGCTCAGGTTAATATCCCATGTTCCACGCTGGATCAATACCCCGGAGGGCTTGTAGAACGGGTCAAAGCCGTTTGTCTGCGGGTTCTTTTTAGAGTTGTAGCCGTGATACAGGCGGAGTTTCAGGTCGAACTCCTTGCGGTCCTTCAGGAACCGGATAACTCCTTTTAATCCTACCGGGTTAGTGCCTCCCGTAATCTCCGCCTCGTTGTCATGTTTGGTCTTGTCCCAGGGCGTGGTATCCACGTAGAGATAATCCACCAGTGCCTCCGGATCATTGTCGTCAGCTTCCGGTTTCCCGTCAAAGGTAGGTCTCACGTTTTCCGGGGTGAAGAAATGCTGGTGGATATTCTCCTGCCCGTTCTCCACGAACTGGCCGTTTATCAACTCTCCTTTGGAATTGTAGTAATAGATAAACATCAGGTAAACCGGGGCCGGGGTAAAGTTGTTTCCATTTTTATATTCACCGTTTTTCTGAACGTAAAACTTGCCCTGGCTTCCTTCAGCAAGGGTCCATCCACTGCCGGCCTTCAGTTCATAAGTGATCTCCTGGACACGTTTCATATACCTGGCCGGGGATTCCGGATTTTGGTGGGGGCCTCCGGCCTTCTGTATCTCGTTCCAGTCAGCGTGCAGGTGGCATTCAACGAGGCGGACGGTCATTTTTGCCGGGTCCTCATGCAGCTTGTTCTTCGTCTCGTCTTCTGGTATTACAGGATCCTTGCTGCAAGAGTTCAGCGACAGGACAAGGGACACTCCTACCAGAAGTGCCCACACGGTTTTACATGCAATTGTTCTCATTTTTTCTTTTTATTTATTAGTGTTGATTATAGTTGTTATAAATTAAAAAATCCAGTTTACACCGCAACGCACATCACGTCCCATATCATGCGCATAGTAACGCGAGCGGTTGGTGTATTCCTTGTACTCACGGTTCAGGAGGTTGTCTGCCGACAGCATGAACCGGACCTGGTGTCCCCGTTTCACGGGAAGTTCAAGACCGGCGTCGAACCCGAGGAGATGGTACGCCGGGGGAGTATACGGGATAAGATCCGTGTCCGGATCAAACTGCCTCTGTTTTGCGGTGAAACGGTGCCTGATGTTCAGGCGCAGCCTGAGATGCGATTTCGTCTCGTGGATCCACGCAAGTTCATGGCTGAAACGGAAGGAGGGAATATAGGGAAGATAATTACCCTTTGTCCGTTCGTTTGCCCGTATAAAGGAGACGACGGCATGGTAGTCCCATGAACCGCCCGGAGTGAAACGCAGGTCAAAGTCCATACCGCGGAAGAAAGCCGGGGTCTGCCTGTACTGGAAGACCGGGTATGCCCCCGAAATCACGGTGACCGTCTCTTTCTCCGGCCCGTCATAGATATAGCCGTCCACCCATTGCAGGTAACCGTCCAGACAGACGCTGAACATCCCGTCGCCGTAACGGAGGGAAGATATCCATTTGTAGCTTCTTTCCGAGTGCATCGCAGAGTCTCCCCTGACAAACATCCCAGACCCGAGCTCGTTCCCGTTGCTGTACAGTTCATACACGTGAGGGGCACGCCAGGCCAGACCGAAGTTGGAGATGAGCCTCCAGCGTCTGGAAAGTTGATAGTGTCCTCCCAGGCTGTAGGACACGTTGTTAAACTTTCTTGTCCCGCCATAGGGGCTTCCCGTCCAGTCATAACCACTGGCACGGGTTTCCTGCATATCCAGGCGGAGGCCTGCTTCAACGCCTCCCCTGGCCAGGTGATATTTCCCGATTCCGTATATCCCTGCCTGTGTCTCCGTGTAGTTCGGGATAACGGGCACGAATCCGGTACCCGCGCGGCTGTGGTTCTCGATGAACATGACCTGACCTCCCGCCTCGACCTGCCAGGAGCGGTAATCCCGCTTCCAGCGCAGAAGATGCTGGAATGAATTCAGGTGCAGGGAAACCGCCGGAATGTTAGAATCCAGCCGCCGGACACGGTTTTCATGCCTATCGTCCTTCTGCCAGGTACTCTGCCAGTGAATACTTCCCCCCTTCTTCATGCCGAGCCGCATCCTGCCGAATGCGATCTGATGGGTGACCTCCTGGCAGGGAGGCCTGATACCACGGGAGAAGGGATCCGTGTGCAGGGGGCGACCAAACCGGATACGTTCCGCCAGCAGGTCCTCGCTACCCATCTGGGCGCTGAGCATCACCCCTGTCCGGCTGTAGAAGCGGCTGTAGGAACCTTCCACTCTCAGACGCCCGCGGTCATAGCCCAGGGAGGCGGAAGCGTGATACTCCCTGGTTCCCGTGTTGTTCAGAAGATAGTGCGCGGTGGAACGGTCCCCGGAATTTGACCAGGTTCCCTGCAGACGCCAGGCGAAATCACCGGGAAAAGCACCTTCGAGCTGTCCGGTAGCCACGTAGCGACTCCCGTTACTTCCGTAAAGTGCGGAGATTCCCCCTTGAAGGGAGCGTTTTCTGAAAGGAAGCGGAGACTGCTCCATGACGATAATCCCTCCAAGGGCATCCGAACCGTATCTTACCGCATCGGAGCCCTTGATTACCGAAACGGAGGAGTTGCCGTTCATGTCCACTTCGGGAGCGTGGTCGGCCCCCCATTGCTGCCCGGTCTGGCGGGCACCGTTATGGATGATCAGTATCCGGTTCCCGTACATTCCTTGGATAACGGGTTTGGATACAGTGGTTCCCGTGCTGACGGAACTTACCCCGCTGACACGTTCGAGCAGGGTGGCAAGCGAGGTTCCCAGCGCGTTCCTGATCTCGGGAGATGAAAGGCGCCGGCTCACCACGTTGGGTGACACCCCGGCACGTTCACCGGTCACGACCACTTCCCCGAGTTTTTGTATGTCCGGGGAGAGACATACGGTATGTATGCTGCTTTCTTTGAATGCCCCGTTCAAAGGCACACGTCGGGAACTGTAACCCAGGCACTGCACGAGGACCGTATCCATGAAACACGTTCCATGACCGAAAACAATCATTCCACGGGGGGAACTGACAAGTAACCGTTCCCCGGTCAGGATATAGGCCCCTTCAATGGGAAGCCCGCTTTCCTGGTCAATGACCAGCAGAGTATCGCGTGTACCCGTCGATTGCCGGTCAGCCTGTACCCGTGCTTCCATGGGAGAAGGGAGGGTACATAGGCAGACAACAAGCAGGCACACATACTGGAGATATGCATGAAATGTCATACTTGAAAAAATATAAACGGGTTATAATCTGTTAAGACGGGACATGAAAAGCCCCTGCACGCAATCACAGTGATGGCATGCGAATCCCTCAAGGGAGTTATGACAAACACACAGGGGGTGCACGGAGGAAATGCGGGAAAAGAGTGACGATGACATCTGTTTCCCCGGAGATAAGATACCTGACAGGCCTGCCAGTCGGAATATAATCGTATATAAAAATCCCTGCCTCGACAAACGGGGAGAGCGTAAAGAGACAGATGGTACAATTTTCAGGAGAATCGTGACGGGAGTGCCCCTGTTCGTTATGGGATACGCACGAATGTTCCCCGTGAACATGAAAAGCTTTCACGAGGAAAAAGGGCATCAATGTCAGCAACAACATGCATGCTATGACAGCCCGCTGTCTCTGTCTTTTTTTCGTACGATCCATTAGTTTACAAAATTAACAGTTTTAATCATCACTCGCAATACCTACAAATAATGATTTGCAAGCATAAACACCATGTATATTTGCTACGGATACCAGACAGACCGTTTTATTCCTCCAACCACTCGTCTGAGAGCCCGAAACTCCTGTCACGAAACAATTCAGCCAGACCTGAGATTTGTTTGAAACGGAGTAACTCGTTCTTGTCCATGCCTGTGTTGCGCATGATCCAGCTGTCGGACATACCCGATTTTGACAGTTCCGCCACAATACCTGTCATAAGTTCCAGCGAGTGCATTCCCCTGGCCCTGTTATGACGGATAGTCGAGGCCATCCTGTTCGAGATGTCCTTGTTTATGACCGTTACAGGCAGCAATCCGTTCTCGCGCCTGTAAATCCTGACGGATGTTTTCATAACCAGATAGCGGTGGTAACCGTCAACCAGCTCGTAGATATCCTCTTCTTCCCGGTAATAACACACGAGGGGCATCGTGTAACCGTCTTCCCAGATGGACAGTTCCAACAGTTTCATCTCCGGGGGAGCAACGACATTCGGGTTATAGCTGTTGGCCACGATTTTCTCGACCGGAACGGCCTTGACGTTATACGCCGGACTTTTAAAACTTGACATGACAATCACAATTTATATCTTTTCAAAACTCTCTCTTTCATCTCCCTCTCCCGCTTGGTCTGCGTGAAACCCATATACTTGCAGGTATGATCGTTTTTCAGGATGCAGACGCACATTCGTTTGTAAGTGGGTATTTCACGAAATTCAGGGATATCTATCTCGTCTATATACTCCATGCGGACGGGCCTCTTGTCGGTTCGGTATGCCGTGCATTCCTCCACCGTGAACGGTACACCGGCCGCACGCAGTTTCCCGATCGTTTCCTCTCCCAGGCAGCCTCCTTTTTCCCTCCAGAATTTCTGGCTCACCCTCAGCTTCTCCAGGTAGTTCTCCCTTGTCGCCCGGGGAAGCGTGTCAAGGAGGAAGTACATGTACTCTTTCCACGTGAACCCGTCCGGGCGATTGATGGAACGCCAGCCCATCGCGACCGTGTTTCCGTACATCCCGGCGAAACTGACGCCGTTGACCCGGCTGACCATGCGTCCCCAGGTATCCGGGTCAATAACTTTATAAAGATGCAGGGTCGAAACGGCCTGTGAGATAAACGGGCTGGCCAGCCTCTGGCGGGACAAGGAAATCCCGGCCTGGTAATACAAGTCATACAAACGGTTATAATCCCAACCATACCGGGCATACCCCGTCCACACGTCCGTTGTCTTCCAGTCGTATATCGGGTAGGCGTTATAGGTATAATACCCTAACCGATGGGTCCACTTGTAGTTGCCCAGCTTACGGTAATTCTTGTTGGAATGAATCGCCCGCCACCGGTTGAAGCTCTCCTGCGTGCGGATCCCCACGAGGCAGCAAACGCGCTTGCATCCCTTTTCACGACGCACCCATGAAGGAAAAAGGAACTGGAAATCGTAATCCCACAGGTTGGCGTCCCAGAAATCAAAATCTTTCACGGTAAGGGCGGTGCCCGGCATCTGGCGAACCCAGATATTCTGGTACCCCTCTTGCCAGGGACGCCAGTATTGCTGGTACATGGAAGTACATGTGGGTACCTTGAAGGGGACACAACAGTGAAACACTTCAAGGATATCCCGGTTATTGGAAAACACCCTTTCCACGTACTCCGTGCTCTGGCGGTACTGCACCTCATAATCCATGTGGAACACTCCCAGTTTTCTGCCGGGAGCATGCCTGCGAATATAATCCATGCACAAATGAAGAAGGACACCGCTATCCTTGCCACCGGAAAAAGAGACATACACGTAATCAAAAAAGTCAAAAATGATCTTCAATCTCCGGTTGGCGGCCTCGTAGACGTCCAACCGGCGTATCATGACCTACCTCCTTCATGATAACGCATTTTGATATATTTCTTCCATTCGAAATAGGGAATGAACCCCTTCGTGGAAAAGCCTTCCACGTGGCGTTTGTGTACAACGGCCACGAGAGAACCGTCAGAAGAAAAATCATGGATAATACGGTCCAATATCCCCTCTATAACAGTGGGGTTATCCCCGCTAATATAGTAGTTATCTATGCAGTTGTTCATCAAGGTCATTTTCACGGGCATGAATCCCAGCACCCGTCCTTCGTTCACGGCAATGTACCAGACATGGTTACGCGTCGTTTTGAAAGGGTAATTATTATTTTGCCGCAGCACGGCAGGGCTCATCACTAAAGGGGCGACAAGGTTAAAAAGCCGGCTGTCCAACCCCTGCAACTTTAGAATATTCATGTCTCCAATTTTTTATAACAGAATAAATCAAGCTTAATTAACATGTAATATACAAGATATTATATATTACAAAGAAAACCAATTAAAAGAATAATCAATTATCATTTCAGCCCTATTACTTATCAATATAGTTGTTGCCAAACTTCCGTGAACGGGTATTAATTGTTAAGAATTGTTATTCTTTTAAATAGTTCATAAAGGATAGTCCTATCCTTTAAGCCCGAAACGCCACATGTGCTTGATCGTTTCCTAACGCTTATTCGACACTACTCCCAAGAATTGGTATAATCTTGCTATGGTTATATACCGCCTGATTTTGTCTTTTTATATAATCACTCGCTCTGGTAAGGTAGTAAAAATTTATACCCTTTCCCCCTCAGCATGACTTCCGATTCTCGCACCTCTTCTACATAGAGGCGGTGTATCCCTACTTTTATTTTTCCATGCGCAGCGGAGTAACTGAGGACATTCAAGTCGATGGAATCGCCTTGTACGGGATTCACAATGGGGGCGATCTTGATGTGAGAGCCTTCGTAGGTTGTAATAAATCCGCCATAAGGGCGGGCGCTGTCTATGATCCATGTGCCTGCTCTTTTTCTTCTGACTATCATTTTGTTGTTCAACATCACGTAATATGAACTGTTGCGGGTGTCGTACCATCCGGGCACGGTCAATTCTCCTTCAGGCTTCACTTTGATATGGATGGTTTTCTGTTCTTTTCCGTCTTCGGATATGGCGGTAACTTCAGCCTCTCCTTCGTATTTGGGCATTATTTCGAGCATGCCGGTAGAGCCGTCCCATTTTATATCCATTACGTCTGCCGGATCGTTTTCCTGTAGTGTGACGCGTTCTCCTCCTCCCGAAATGCTCACGAACTTGCTTATGTCTTTAGGACGGAGTTGAACAATGGGATGGCTTATGCCCAATTCGGGGAAAGTCACGTTGATTTTCAGCCGTACACGCTTGTCGTGCGAGAGGACAGTGGCAAACGTTTCGCCCTCCAGCAATCCTTTCACCTTTAGCGTGTCCATGCTCATTTGCGCAGTGGCTATTTGCGAGTTCTCCACGTTGACGATGTATTTTCCGTTTCCTCCCGAAACGAGGAGCCTTTTTTCCGTTTGCTTATTCAGCGACAATTCGTCAACGTTTTTTTCTTTTCCTATCCGGATGTCCGGATACTCCTCTTTCCGGTCTTCGCAGGCAAAGCTGCAAATAATCGAGAAAGCAACGCACAGTGCGGTTATTCTATTCTTGCTCATAAGTTTGTAAACAGTTTAATAGTTTCTTTATTCTTAAAAATTCTGCACACTCAACTCATTATACAGGATTTCCCACTCTCGCCCTTCTCCTTCATCGATATGGATTTCCAGTTGAAAATTTTTGTAGTATCCTTCGAAAGCGGGGAATTCCAGCGTATTATTTGCAGGTTGAACAGACTTTCCATCGAGTTTATAAGAGATTTTCGCATTCGGATTCGCCAATTCGTTGTAGTAGAGCTTGAGAAAACGTCCTTTGCATGTAGCATCGGCTTCGATAGTACGCAGATAGGGGATACGGTCTTCTGAATCGACCGACTTTTCGAGGTTTTTCGTTCCGGCGGTCGTTTTCGCGTATTCAGACCTCACTCCGTCTTTTACGGCACATACTTCGATATCGTACGTCTGTCCGGGTGTCAGTTTTTCTATCGTGAACGAATTGCCGGTGATTCCGGTAAATACATGTGCATCGGTTTTTACTTCGTAAGTGGTTCCTTGCATATTGCTTTTCTTCCATGATACTGTAATTTCTTGCTGGAAGCATTCGGTAGAGTTCAGCTCGGGCTTTTCCAGCTTTTGTGTTTCGGGTGTTGAGGAGCCTCCCTCTGATTTTGTCAAAGAGATATCATCCAAATAAATTTTCCCGTTTTGTTTGGATGGGAAGATTATACTCATTCCTGCTACGTCTATGTTTTGGTCTTTAGGAATTTTGACCTCCTGCTCGAATTTCACCCATTTGTCTTTTTTGGTAGTGAAGCTGTATTCTTTATCGCCCTTCCAGTCATCGTCATCCTCTGTTCTTTGGTAGAAGTTGAATATGACATTGAATTTCAAATTTTCGTTTGTGCATTTGTGCCAAACGGTCAGTTTATAAGTAGCTCCTTTTTCGACAGGTAATGCTCCTATACGCCAACTCTCAACAGTCTCATCAATAGGGCTGATGGATCCTCCATTGTCAAGATATGCCATGAATATTTTGCTTCCGCTTCCTCCGTTACGCTTTTCGTTTTGAAAGTTTCCTATAGCTTTGTACACTTTCCAACCTTTAGGTTTTCTCTCGAAGTCGGATCCGATCCATTCTCCTTCAAAATCTCCGTTTTTCAATAAATTCTCTTGTGCGTTCGCTGTGGGAATGATCCACACCCACATCATTGCGAGTAATGCTATTCTATGAATTGTTCTCATGTTTATTTTATTTTTTTATTTCTTCAGGTGACACTCCGAACCTCTCGCCTATCTGTGCTGCCAGATAGTGTAACGAGCCTTCGTCTTTTTCCTCTCCCAGCAAGCGCTCCTTGTCCCATAGCCCGCCTTCTTGTTCCAATGTCTGTAAAAGTTTCCGGGTTTCCTGGTATGTAATAAATGGTTGCCCTTGTGCGTTTCGGGCAAACTGTGAGGCATAGATGAGTCCGTAGGCTTGCGATAGAAGTCGAAAAGCATGTTTGGGGTTTTCTTTCAGATTGGCAAAGGTGTTGGCTCCTACCAGCAGGTTCATTGCTCTGGCAGCCACCACACGTCCAAGCTCATGCCTGATAGTATCAGCTTGTAGCTTGATTTCATCGTAACGTGATGTTTCCATATAGGTACGTCCTCTTACAAAACATTGAAAGATGCGGCGGTGCGAATCTTTCAATGCCGGCAAGCCTTCAGACTGGGCGAGCGGTTTCCAGAATCCGTAATATCCATAGGCTAAATCCCAGTGGTGTTCCAACTCTGTATAGTTGTGTCCCGCAGACAGTTGGGTCAAGTCGTGCGCGGAGCGTACTTCCGGGTTTTCCGTTACATCTTCACTCAGGTGCACGTTGAGTATTTTGTCCAGATATATGGCACCCATGACGGCATATCTGTAAACTTCGGCTACGGCAATTCCTCTATCATCCACAAAACAAATGTCTTTGTCGCCTATATTGATTCCTACATATCCCGTTATTCCTTTTTGAGCTTCCGTACTTCTGTGTTCATGCGGTTTTTCCTGTCCTAATCCGGCTATACGTGTCGACATGTCAAACCAACTGTTGAAATCTTGCAGGATTTTTCCTCTGTCGGTAAGGTGTAGCGTAGAAGTGGCTATCTCATTTTGCGGCTTCAAACCGTACTCTCCTTCGCGGAACATTTGCATCGCTTCATCATAGTCCATTTTCGTGCCCATGCGTGCTCCGCTCATGTATCTCGAAAAGATTCTGTCGATAGGAGCCTTCAAAAATTTACACTCCAACGTGTTTACGCTGCTCTCTCCGTTTCTTGAAAACTTGTACGACGGTTCCGGCAATACAGGAGGCCGGTATGCGCTTTCTACCGTTTCATTCGTCCCTTCGGTACAGGCCGTTACGCTTGCCAGCAAACAAAGGGATAGTATATGTTGTTTTATGTAATTCATTTCTCTCTTTTTCTAAGGTAAAATAAAATATTCACAATAAGGGTGCTTCAGCATATTCGGTCCTTCTTCATTCTGATATTGCTCCGTCCGCAGTTCGGGAAGTTCAATCAACCCGTCGGCGGAAACAGCCTTGATGCTTGCTCTTACATTAGAATTCCGAGGACCTACTCCGCTGACACTGAGGTATAAGGGAAATCCGGAGTAGACCTCAAAGGTAATTTCCAATTCTTCGCCATTGCTCATTACATTGATGTTTTGTTCTTCCTCTTCTTCATCGTAGTCCTCTTCCGTATCTTCTTCTGCAGACTCCGAGTCCTTTTCGAAGCAAGTGATGGTTATCAGCTCTTTCTTTTCGTTAATATACTTTACTCCGTATCGAGCTGTTACTTTAGGATCATCTACAAGATTTCCTCTTCGGTCCGTTTCATTAAATTGGCATAGCAAAGTCACTTTATATTTTTCTGCACCCTCGGGTGTTTCGGTACCGGGATATTTGTAGTTTTTCAATGCCAAGTCAGGGTCACATAACTGTATCGTCAACTCTCCTCGTTTGTTCTCCGGTTTTTCTATTTCTTTTGGTGGAAATATTTTTTCATAATCTTCGTTTATTATGGTGTCTTCTTTCACCGTGTTGCAACTGCATACCAGCAGCAATACACACATTATCCATATATATTTCATGTCGTTTTTTTGTTTTTTAATTATCAGATTTATCCCAAATTTCGGCTATAACTCCGGTTACTTCTCCACCGGGGGCAAGATGTTTGCTTATCCAACGCTCGGTCTTGCTGTAGGGGTCGAACACCTTCACGAGTTCACAAACAAAGCGGTTTCCTTCTCTGCGGAAATCGTAAAACGTGTAGTTTTTGCTGTATCGTATGCCGGGTCTGAACGTCAATCCGTCTGTTGTGCCCACATATCCCGATCCCAGACCTACTACCTCTTTGGGCCATCCGTGAGGCGCATAGGGGTCTTTGGCAAAAAGAAACAGATGATAGCGTTGATATTCCTCCTGCTTTTTTCTTTTTTTTGAGTTTTCATCTCTATTGTCAATAATAGTTCTGGTCTGCATGTCGCTGCGGAAATATATCCGGCCTGCTTTCCGGATGACCAGTTGCGGATTTTTCATCTCTTGGAAAAACAGGTTATTGGCATAAGCTTTATGCATGTCTTCCACCCAACTGTTTTCGCTTTTCAGTTTTGTGAATACCATATACTCGCGAGCGGGTTCTATGTATGAAGCTGTTCGAAAAACGAGATTACCATCAGCGTCTTTTCCTGTATAAAGAAAATCGGAAGAGGCGGCGAATCGGTCGTTCACCAGACTATGCAGATAATTGTAAGTGGTGAAGCTCAGTTGAGTGAATGTGTTCTGACTTACTTCAAACTCGCTTTTGCGGCTGTTCTTCCCGCTTTGCTCGTCATAATCGGCTATGGTTTCTACCGTTCCGTCGTCTGCGAACTTCATGAAGAAGCAGTGTCCGCCATATCCATATTTGTTCCGGTATTCGAATTGGGTTATCTGCTCGTTCACGTTTGTAAACAGTAGCGAGTCTGTCCGGGGAAAGTAGGTGACACACCACCCATGGGGAGCATCTATAAGTTCCTTCCTCAGTTCGCTGATATGTTTTGCGCTCCGCTCGGAAGGAGATGAATCGAAAATATTCTCATCCTTGCAGGAGAAGCAGACCGCTATCAGAATAAGTAGTTGGAATCCTGTTTTCATACTCTTTATTTTTGTTTCATATATGCTTTTAATTGTTTTATGCTTATCATTTGTAGATAATCGAGCGAGATTTTGATTTCTTTATTGAAATAGTCTTCTACAAACGCCTCTTTCTCCGTCAGTTCTTTATATGCTTGACGTGCCTCTTCATCATACGCCCGCTGAACTTCCGGATCTTCGTCGGAGTAAGGAGTTTTGGCTTCTGCCAACGCTTTAAGCACCTCTTTAGGGGTATGCGTAAGCTTAGCGCTGATAATCTCGGCGAAATCATCCTCGGCAGAAAGGAAAGAGTGGAAAGTAAAAAAGCCTCTCTTGCTCGGATATGGTGAGAAAGTAAGCAATCTGCGTCCTTGTATCTCTCCTTTGAATATATCGGCAATGAGTTTGGTCGATTCGATATATCTGTTTCTGCTGATGGTCAGGAACTTGTTTCTGTCGTAAGGGAACAACTCCATCAATCGTTTTGCGAATTGATGATGCACGCTTCGCATCAGGATAAATACCTTGTCCTCATCTTTCGGGTCGAAGTCGTTGACGTTGTACAGAAACATCTCGTTGGTCGTTGCTTCCGTATTTCCTAAAAGCTCTACTCCGTTTCCGTCTATGTTCTTTCCGCCATACATGTAAATCTTAACGGGGTTCTTGCCCAGAAAGAACTTTTCTCCACCCAGATCGGAAGCTGTATAGAGGTCGATCCACAACGCTTTGATCGTTTCGAGCACACTTTTTACATTAGCGGCTTCCGGCGGATAGGTGTAGCTTCCGTTCTGCGCCACGTTTTTATCCCAACGATATTCGATTTCGATACCGTAAGGACGTGTGAATGTATTTAATATCCACTCGTCGAGTTCTGTCCTATTGCGTTGTACTGCTCCCAAGTCTACTACGCTTTGGTCGGATAAGGCAGCTTCCTGTTCGCAGCCCGCTAACAGCAGGCATGTGGCAAACAGGTACAAGCTTCGTCCGATAAAGTACCTGAATCTCATTCTTTTGCTTATTGTTTTCATGTTTTTAATATTCTCTGTCCATTATATTGTCAATATACTCAACGGGGGTTAGGTTCTAATCCCCGGTTGATGGCTTCGGCAGGTATTTGCAGGAGCTTTCTCGGGTCTTCTTTTTCCAGTTGCTTATAAAACTTATATTTCGATGCACGTTTCACCGATATATAAAAACGGCGGATGTCGAACCACCTCAATCCTTCGTGAATGAACTCTTGTTGTCTGAATCCTAAAATGGTTTTTACCATTGCCAGCTGCTTGATGCTCATTCCGTAGAACGGAGTATAGGTCTGGTAATTGTCGCTGCTTGTTTGCGTGTAGTCCGGACGGCTGCACGGAGGAGTGATTCCGAATTTGGCAGAAAGATAGATAAGCAGGTCGTTTATGGATTTGTCGTATTCTCCGATCATGGCGTATGCCTCCATCCGGTTGAGCATTACCTCATCGGTGGAGAATAAAACGTTGGTGACATACAGTCCCTTCGGTCGTATGCCTGTATAGCCCGATAACGAAAGCTCGTCGAATTTACCGATATATTGTCCGTCGCCTATGCGTCCGTCATTATAGTTGAAAAGGAAAACCGGTTCCATATTCACTTTCCGGAAGTTGGCGCATCCATCTATCCCATGCTGGTTGTATACTTTGTCTGCACTTTTGCTTGTCACTCCGTACTTTTCTGTGGATATGTTGCGGGCTACCCTTGACTCTGTTGTGGAGAGTAGCAAATTGGCGGGCTCTTCAGTGCTTGTGTATCGGGTATAGAGATGCTTGCGGTTGAAGTAAAACTCTTTTTCGTACTTCTGCCAGTTCCGAAGAACAGGTTTGGGGTCTATGCCGAGCACGTAGTCTGAATAGGCAATAACGAGTTCCCATTCTCCTTTAATCAGGTAGAAGCGGGAAGCGAAAGCGTATGCGGCTTTTTTATTGAAGTGGAATTTCGGTTTGCTATAATAACTATCGTCTACCAGTGAAATACCGAGTTTCAGGTCTTTCTCGATCTTTTCGTACACCTCCTTTACGGTTCCGCGCTTGTAGTCCACCAGCGCATTCTTTTCAGGCTTTGTCAGGTAAGGTATGCCGGGTGCAGTCTCCGACTTGGATGTACCGTACGGCTCCGCCCAGATGTTGACCAGCATAAAGTGCAGATAGGCACGCAATAGGAATGCTTCACCGTACAAAGCTTTCACACGGTCGGTTTTAGGATATTTGCTCAGAAGCTCCAACGCTTGGTTGGCTTGTGCGATGCCCGCGTAGCATGCGTTCCAATAGTTCAGCGGAGTGTCCAGGTCTTCCTGATCGTAATCTTCCCAATAATACATGGCTTCGTTCAGCCGTGAATGTGTGCCGTTCACCCGTTCGCCTACATTGTCGGTACGTGTTTCCAAGAACGCGAAGTAACTGGCTTCGGGGTAAGCTCCGGCGAGCAATTCGGCTATTTTCTCTTCACTGTCTATCTTCACATCGAGCGTAGAGTCGGGGGTTGTTTCCAGATAGCCTTGGCATGCCGTGAGCAGCGTGAGTATGATACTTAAGTAAATTATTCTTTTCATTTCAATGCGATTAAAATTCAACATGCAGTGTCATCGTATATTGTTTGGGAGTAGGCAATGAAACTCCTCCCGATTTGTAGAATTCCGGATCTTGCCCTTTCAACTTCTTGTCTGCATAAATCAGGAACGGATTGGTTACGTTTGCCTTCACACTCATTTGCCTGATCTTGAGTTGTGAAAGAAGCTTTTTGGGCAATCGATACCCCAACGAGATGTTTTTCATGCGCACGAAACTTCCGTCTGCCACTCTGTTCTGAGAGTAATTATAAGTGTTGTAAGCCTTTTCGATGTTTTCTTTTCCGATGTTGCGAATCAAATCCTGCGAAGGAATGACGGGGACGTTCGTTTTCCACTCGTCGCCCGGATTGAGCCAGCGGTCGTAGTACTCCTTCGAAAACACGTTCAGATCGGCGAACGAAGGATCGAATGTCGGATTGAGGCGTATCTTGTTGCCCGCTTGCATGGTGACGAAGCACGAAAACTCCCAGTTCTTGTATTTAAACGTGTTCGATACTCCGCCTATGTAAGTGGGTTCGATAGGCCCGTGGTAGATAAGGTACGACTTCGAATACTGCGCGTCGAGGAAATCCGCTCCTGATATTTCGCTGTTCACACCTTGGTTGGAAGGGTAAAGTCCGAAGTCGAAGGTAGGCAGGCCATTGTTGTTGAGCCCTTGAAAGTTGAAAGAGAATAGAGCCCCTCGTGGGAATCCGAGGATATTGCCGCGTCCGGTTCCCGCCACCATATCAAAGGTGTTCGGCGTATTCAGCAGGCGGGTGATCTTCTGCTTCATGCCGCTCACGGTGAAAGCCGTAGTCCAGCTGAAGTTGTCGGTTACGATATTCTTGGTTTGCAGCGCCAATTCCACTCCTCGTGTGCGCATATCTCCGAAGTTTGCGTACTTGTAATACTGTCCGCCCACACCGGAGGTACGGATGAGGTCTATCAGGTCGAATGAACTTCGCTGGTAGACATCGAATGTTGCGCTTATGCGGTTGTTGAACAGCCCGAGTTCCAAGCCGAGATTCAGCTCATACATTTTCTCCCATGTCAGGTCTCGGTTCTCAAGATGCAGGATGTGCAACGCATTCTCGCGATCCTTCAGCAGTGTGCGGTTGATGATGAGATGCTTGAACACAGCTGTGGAGTTTATCGCCTGTTCGTTCATTTTGGCCGTCAGTCCGTAGCTGGCACGCAGGGCGAGCTTGGAAACGGCAGGATACTTTTTCATGAACTTCTCTTGATCCATGTTCCACTTTGCTCCGATATTCCAAGTAGGCAACCAGCGCGAACGGCTGTATTTGCCTGCCGTATTCGACCCTTCATAGTTGAATACGCCGTTGAAAACGTATTTGCCCGCATATCCGTAGGTAGCGCTGGCGGAGAGGGTCACCCCTCTTTCGTAGCGTTCGGTAAGCGAGAAATAAGTGTTTCCTTCGTTAGTGAGCTTATCGAAAATCAAAGGATTGGTGAACACCTGATTCCCTCTGTCGTATTGTATCCCATAACCTTGGAAAGGGTTGATGATGCGGTCGGCATAGCGTATTTCGGTAAATCCGAAAGCGCGTATGTCGTGCTCGCCCATCTGTTTGTTGTAGTCGAGCGCAAAGCGTCCCAGATAGCTGCGCAGAGAAGTCTCGGTCTTATTGAACATGCCTCCGTGGGTGAGTGCCACTTGCGGCAGTTGCAAGGGATTGTCTTTATTCTTCAACAAATAGATATTCTCTTGCGCCACGTAGGGAGTTTCGTTGGCGCGGAAAGCCTGTATCACGTTCGATTGTTCGGTGATGAAATGCGAACTTTTGGTTACCGCATGACGTACCGACGCCAATCCTTTCGCTTCGATGTTCTCGTTGAGTCTGTATGAAAGTTCGCCTTGCAGTTTGAAGTCGAGCACTTCGGTTTTCAGGTAATTGTTGTCAAACTCGTTCAGAATATTGAACGGAGCCCAGTTATTGCGGTAGTATTCCGGTTCACCGTTGGCATTGCGGGGGCGTAAGGTACGGCTTGTTCCCAGAGCATAGGCAAAGGGATTGATGTCGAAGTCGCGTTCGAAGGTTCCGATTACCGTATTTTTTCGCTGAGAAAGCGTACCCGGGGAGTTTTGGTTACGCAAGTTTCCTTGTGCGGATATGGTAGCCTTTATCTTGTCCTCTTTCCAGTAGAAGGAGTTTTTGATGTTGGCGGTGATGCGTTTTACATCATCGGCAAGCGTCCAGCCCCTGTCGTTATAGAAACCGATGGAGGTATACATGGTAGAATTCTCTCCTCCTCCGGAGAACGTTACGGTGTGCGTATGGATGGGGCTGTGTGTAAACAACTCCTTGAACCAATTGGTGTTGGCATATTCCCGCTCGCGCATGAACGCGCGCCTGGCTTCGTCCGTGTTTTCCAGATAATATCGCCCGGTAGACGGATCAACGGTTCCGAGAGCCTTATACATCTGGTGGTAAACACCACTACGGCGTCCGTATAATGTGTTTTGTACGGAGAAGTATCCCTTCCTGTCCATCTCCTGATAGATGGACATGCTCTCTTGCGAATTGAGCAGATCGAAGTCCGTATATGAAGGAATGGCCCGCATACTCAGCTCGTATGAGTAAGAAAATCTGTTCGGCGTGTTTCTTTTACCTGCACGGGTGGTGATTACGATTACCCCGTTCAGGGCTCTGGCTCCGTAGATAGATGTGGCGGAAGCATCTTTAAGCACCTGTATGTCTTCGATGTCCGAAGCGTTCAGGCCGGCAACGGCGGAGCTGATGAGTGTCACGGCGTCACCCGAAGCCAATTGGTCGAGCGTGAGCGACACTAGGTCTTCATATACAGCTCCGTCGATAACCCACAAAGGTTGAACGTTTCCCATGATGGAAGCGCCGCCGCGTATGTTGATGCGGGGAGCCGACCCGAAGCTGCCGGTGACATTTTGTATCGACAGTCCCGCTACACGCCCTTCGAGCATGCGTGATACATCCGCCACGCCGTCAAGCTTGATGTCGTCCAGCTTCACTGAAGCGGCTGCTCCCGTAAATACCCGGTTCTTTATGTTCTGATAACCGGTCACTACCACTCCTTCTATCTCCTGCACGTTTTCCTGAAGTGTGATATTCATGACGGTGGAGGTGATTTTCACTTTCCGGGTTTTCATTCCCACGAAGCTCACTTCCAACATTTGTCCTTTGCGGGCTTTGAGTGTGAACCGTCCGTCGCCGTCTGCGATGACTCCCTTTGCCGTACCCGCCACGATGGCAGTGGCGCCCGGCAGAGGCTCTCCGGAAACAGAACACACTGTGCCTTTTATTTCCATTAGTTCCTGTGCCGGACAAACCTGAGAGAAGATTGCCGTGAACAGGATGCTGATTACTAATTTTATAACCGATGATATATTCATTGCCTTATCTTGTTATATTTCTTCTTTTTTATATATGATTGCATATATTTGTTCAGAACCGGACGTTGGCTCCTGCGTAGATGCCGAAAGGATGTCCTGCCCTCAACCCTGCCGGATGGCGTGAAGTGAGATAGACCTTATCGGTCAGGTTCACGGCGTTTACTTTTACCGTCAGGTATTTGTTTACATATACGCTGGCCGATGCATCCAGCACGAGGTGCGCAGGCACCTTCTCTCTTTCAGCGATCCTCCCCTGTCCGGGAGATGTGCGCATATCGCTGTTGTAGCGTGCTCCTATGTTCGCGTCGAACCATTTGTGCTCTATTCCCACCTGTATGTTCAGTGCGTGTTTGAAGATGTAGGGGATCTCGTCTCCTTTCATCACGTTGCCCCATGAATGGCTTGAGAACGAGTTTCTCATCTCCGTATCGGTATAAGTATATGATACTTGCAGGGGCATGCGCACTTTCCATGCTTCAGGCAAGGGTTGGTATTGCATAAGAAATTCCACGCCTTTTACGCGGGCTTCGCCTACATTAAACTGTTCGAGCGTTCCCAATCCGCCCGAGGCGGCGAGGTCGCTTCCGAGCATATTGCTGTAATTGTTGTAGAAACCGATCAGCTCTGCCTTGAAGTTGCCAGCGGAAACGCGTGTTCCCAATTCCATATTCACACTGCTTTCGGGTTTTTGATACAACTCCGCGCTCGGCGGTGCGAATCCTTTGTGAACTCCGAAGAATACCGACGCTTCGGGAACGAGTTGATAGTTTACTCCCACGCCGGGAATCCAAACGCGCGCATGGTTGGGGGTTTCGATGCGTACTTTCCCCGTACGCTCCAGATCTGCTTTCGTATAATCTTTTTTCAGCAGGTCGATGTCTTCGTAGCGCAATCCGGCAGTGATAGTCCATGAGTTATATCTTAATTTGGCGAGCAGGTAACTTGCCAGTGCGTCCGCCGATGTGACGCGGTTAGCATTCGTCCCGTGGATGCCTTCCATAAACAGCACCATCTTCTTGTTCTTCATGGAGTAAGCGTCGTCCCATTGGAAGCGGTCTTCCTCATCGTGATGATAGCGCAGTCCGAACTCTACATCGAAGAAGAACTCATTCAGGTTGAAGCGGTATTCCGCTTTGGTTTGTATGCCTCTGGCACGATATGTCCTGTTGTTGGCTCTTACCAGCAGCGCTTCGCCTTCACGGTCGACTTTCCCCGTCAGTATGTTGAAGTAACGGATGTTTGTTTCCGGATCGATGAGCACATCGGCGATAGACCTCTTCTCTTTAGAGGTGATTCCCGCCCGTACGTCGTTCAGTTTGTACCAGTTGCGGTGGAAACGGTTATAATATGCGCTGGTGACTATTTTTAGCTTGTTGGAGAAGTTGAGCAGGTAAGTGGCTACCCATTGCCGGTGATTGGTTTTCAACTCGTCCATCTGTGAGCCGGCATAGCGGAGGAAAGGAGTTTGTTTGAAATCCTCTTCGGAAAGCCCTACATACGTTTCATCCGAGTTCTCGCCCGCGTATCCGAACTTCAGTTCCAGCGCATGGTTTACCCCCGTGCCTTTATCCGTTTTTATCATTACTTTAGCTATGAGGTCGTCTCTGTTGAATCCTTTGACGGGATGGTCTTCGTATTTCTTGAATCCGTCCGACTGATAGCGCAGATATTCCACCATAAAACCGAAATGCTTCCACATGTTTCCGATGTGCGTATGCGACTTGAACGTGTTCTTGCTTCCGTAAGAGAGGTTCGCCGTGCCAGAAAAAGTGTTCGGTATGGGAGTCGATACCATGTTGATGGCTCCTCCCGTAGTGAACGGGCCGTACTGAACCTGACTACTCCCTTTCACCACTTCGACAGCTTCCATGCGGGCAGCATTCGGAAAGTAATAAGCAGCCGGGGCGGAATAAGGGGCCGGAGCTGCCAAGATGCCGTCTTCCATAATAGAAATCCGTTCGCTTCGCTCGGCTTTCGTCCCCCGCAGGCTGATATTTGGGCGTAACCCGAACCCGTCTTCTTCATACATGTTTACCCCCGGAACGGCTTTTAACATCCGGTTGATGTCGGTGTACCCAAATTTACGTATCTCTTCAGGAGAGATATAATATGCTGAACCGGTGCGGTTTCTCGCCTTGAATTTACTCCCTAATATTTGTCGGCCCGATACCACCACTTCTTCAAGCCGGTAAACGGTGTCCCTGTCAATATCCTCGTTTCCCTTTTCCTGCTGCTGCGCGTTCAAAGAGTGATTCACCATTTGAATGCTGAAAAAAGAGATACTGATTATCTTTCTCAAATTCGTCATATAGAATCGGTTTATTATGTAATAATGTTTGCCGCAAAGATAGTTTATTATGACATTACCGGTCAATCGTTATTTTTAGGTATTTTCCACGGGAAGAAGGTATGAGGCAGGCAGTTCTTGAATGACATGGGAACACGAGGGACTCGGACAACTCAACGCTTATTGTCAATAAATAAAATCATCCTTTTTAGGTATTGCGCAGGAAGGCAGACATGGGTAACTTTGCACAAAATGACATGTCCGGTGTCATGCGAACGAAAAAGAGAAAATATGAAAATAAAAAAGATTAATGCCTGGTTTGCCTTGCGGGGCAGAGAAATGATACAGAAACGTTGGTGGATTCTCGGGATTTTCACCCTTGTTTTTACCATAGGTCTCACGGGGTTAAAACACTTCAAGGTGACCGCTTCGTGGGAAGACTACTTTCTCGAAGACGATCCGATGCTTGTCAAAACCGATGAATTCAAGGCCATATTCGGTAACGATAATTTTATAGCGGTGCTAACCCAATGCGATGATTCGTTTACAAGAGAGAATTTGAAACTTATCCGCGAACTCACGAACGAGATGATGGATAGTCTTTCGTATGCAGACAAAATCACTTCACTCACCGACATCGAGTTCATGGTTGGTACCGAAGAGGGTATGAGTATCGAACAGATTGTGCCCGACAGTATCCCCTCTGACGCCGCGGGTTTAGAGGAGATACGCCTCAGGGCTTACCAGAAACCGTATATCGCCGAGCGGCTTGTCTCTAAAGACGGCACACTCTCGTGGATCATTCTCAAGTTGCGCGCTTTTCCCGAAGATTCGGTGTGGAATAAGGGGGGTGGTGTATCTCCCGAGGTGCTCACCGGTAACCAGTTGGAGCATATCATCACCAAAGAAAGATACAAGGATCTCCACCCCAGAGGGACGGGGCTGCCTTACGTCACGGCTGTAAAGATGAAATGGTTCAACAGCGAGATGCCGCGCGTGCTAGGTATCGCCGCTCTTGTATCCATCTTCATCCTGCTCCTGGTAACACGTTCCCTGAGAGGGGTTGTCGTGCCGCTTGTTACCGCCACGGGAAGCATCATAACCGTGTATGGCATGTTGGGATACTTTGGCCTGTCGATAGATAGCGGAATGCTGACAATACCGATGCTGCTGGCGTTTGCCGTCTCGATAGCTTACAATATACACGTGCACTCTTATTTCAAGCGACAATTCCTTATGCACGGGGAACGGAAGCGGGCCGTTGAGGAGACCGTGGGGGAGATGGGTTGGCCGGTATTGTTCAGCGCGCTGACTACTTTCACTGCTTTGCTGTCGTTCCTTGCCATACCGATGCGCCCCATGCGATTTATAGGTATTGCCTCCTCCGCGTGCGTCATGTTTGCCTTCCTCATCACCATAACGTTGATGCCCGTGCTGTTGAGTTTCGGTAAAAATGGCAAGCCGCACCCCGGGGTGCGGGAAACCGGAGAACGGTGGCTCGATCGTAAGTTGGGACAAACTGGTGGGTGGGTACTCAAGCACGGCACGTTAATTCTATACATTTTCGGGCTGTTTACAGTATTTCTCATTTACCAGTTCTCCAAAATAGAGATGGCCTTTGACGTGGAACGCACCATGGGAAAAAAGATAGCCTATGTAGACAATCTATTACGGGTGGGGGAAAGCGAGCTTGGCTCTGTCTACGCCTATGACGTGATGATAGAGTTGCCCGAGAACGGGTTGGCAAAATCTCCCGGAATTCTTGCACGCCTGGACTCCCTCATTCAACAAGCCGACGGTTATAGACTGACCAAACGCACGACGTCGGTGCTGAACATCCTCAAGGACCTGAATCAAACCTTACACGATGGTGATACCGCCTATTACACACTCCCCCGAAATCCCGACGAGGTGGCACAGTTACTGCTTCTTTACGAGAACGCGGGAGGTAGTGAAGCGGAATATTGGATTGATTACGATTACCGGCGTCTCCGTCTGATGGTGGAAACGAACACCTACGATTCGGGGGAGACGGAACGCGACCTGGACGATATCGTGGCGCGTGCCGCCAAACTCTTTCCCCGGGCAACAGTTACAGCCGTGGGAAGCATTCCTCAATTTACCGTGATGATGCAGTACGTGGCCCGCGGACAAATGATTTCATTTGCCATCGCGCTCTTCCTCATCGGGGTGTTAATGATTTTTGCTTTCGGCAGCATGCCCGTCGGTCTTATCGGCATGATACCGAATGTCACCCCGGCACTGGTTGTCGGGGGATTGATGGGCTGGCTGGGATACCCGCTGGATATGATGACGGCAACCATCATGCCGATGATTCTCGGTTTGGCCGTGGATGACACGATTCACTTCATCAATCACGGACATTTGGAATTTGAACGCGGGGGCAACTACCGGGAAGCGATTCTTAGATCGTTCCGCACCTGTGGGACGCCGATCATCCTAACGAGTATCGTGATATGTGGCAACTTCGCCACCTACATCACCTCCGAGGGCCTCTCCTTTGTACACATGGGTATGCTCTCCGTGGCCGGTATCGTGTCGGCATTGCTTGCCGACCTTTGCGTAACGCCCGTTTTGCTTCAAAAGTTCCGCGTGTTCGGGCAAGAAACAAATAAAGGCAAGCAGATAACGGATCAATAAAAAAGAGAGAAGACAAGAGCTCGCACTCGAGGTGCTAGTTATAGTAACAAATTAACAAATAAAGAATTATGAAAAGAACAATCTTGGCCGTTGCAATCGTCGCGGTATTCATGACCGTAGCAACAGCACAAACAGGCAGAGATATCGCCCAAAAAGTAAAAGACCGTCCCGATGGAGACACCCGTCAATCGGAATTGTCGATGAAACTGATCAACAAGCGCGGGGCGGTGCGCGAGCGCAGGCTCGTTTCCTATTCCATCGATGTCGGCGAAGAGAAGAGAGACCGCAAAAGCATCATGTTCTTCGAGTATCCCGGTGATGTAAAGGGCACGGGATTCCTCACGTGGGATTACGATGAACCGGGTAAAGACGACGACAAGTGGCTTTATCTGCCCGCGATGAAAAAGACCCGTCGCATCAGCGGCTCGTCTGCCAGGCAGGATTACTTCATGGGTAGCGATTTTACATACGACGATATGGGCAGTCGCTCCGTGGATGAAGATACGCACGAGCTACTCGGGGAGGAAATCATCGATGGGTACAAGTGCTGGAAACTGGAGTCTGTTCCAAAAGACAAGCGCGATATTTTTTCCAGAAAGATAGCCCTGATACGTCAGGATTGCCTGATACCGGTCAGGGTGGAGTACTACGACAAGCTGGGCAGGCTGCACCGCCGCCTCGAAATGTCAGATATCGCCAGGGTGGACGGTTTTTGGGTCGCCCGGAAGATGCACATGAGCAACGTGCAGACGGGGCATCAGACGATTCTTGAAATCAAGAATCCGAAATACAACATTCCCGTGGAGGAAGCAAAGTTCAACGTCACCGTTTTGGAGAAAGGCAGGCTCTAATGACAAGTGCAAGCAATTTCTCTACAGGATTCCTGCCGGTACTTTTCCTGTTCTTGTCGGTGCATGCCGTAGGGGGCCAGGAGAAAGGAGTGGTACCGTGGCAGTTCAAGGGGTTTGTCGATACCTACCACGCCTTCCGCACCAGGGAACCGAATGACCTCATGTCTTCCCGTGCCCGGGTAAGGGGGGAGATAGGCAAAAGCTCTGGAGGATCATCGCTTTACGTCTCGTTCAACATCACTTACAACGCTTTGCTGAAGGAGCGCACGGGGGTTGAATTACGGGAGGCGTATCTCGATCATCGGGAGGAGAATTGGGGGGTTCGTCTAGGGCGGCAGTTTGTCATTTGGGGAGCGGCAGACGGAGTGCGCGTTACCGACTTGGTTTCGCCCATGGATATGACAGAGTTTCTGGCACAAGATTATGATGATATTCGCATGCCCGTCAACGCCTTACGGTTCTTTGTCTTTAAGGACAAGATGCAATTCGAATTGCTCGTCGTGCCCGCTTTCGAGGGATACAGGCTGTCCACTGATGCCGCCAACCCGTGGAGCGTGCTACCTAAAGAAAATCTTCTGCCCCTTGTCTGGAACGAGAAGGGAAGCCTCCCCAAACTCCGCCTATCCAACATGGAATACGGGGGAAGGCTCTCTTTCACCTTGCCAGGAGTAGACTTCTCTTTGGCCGCACTACACACGTGGAACAAGATGCCCGTTCTCACGTACCAATCCTCAGCCACGAAACTCTCCGTCTCGCCCCACCATTACCGCATGGGGTTCGTCGGAGGCGATGTCTCAAAACCCTTGGGGCAATTCGTGTTACGCGGTGAAGCGGCTTTCAACACGGGAAAACATTTCAATTACATGCCGCAAGCCGAATCCTCGCGCCAAAAGGGGTTCAATACCATAAATTGGCTGGTGGGGGTGGACTGGTACGCTCCTCGCGAGTGGACAATGATAGTCCAGTTTTCTTCCGAGCATATTTTCAAGAGCGAAAGCTATATCGCCCAGTCCCGGCACAGCTCGCTCCTGACGCTCAACGTGTCGAAAAAACTATTGGTCAACACCTTGCAACTTTCCACCTTCACCTACTTCGACCCCAACCACACGGGCTGGTTCAGCCGCTTTGCAGCCGATTATGCCTTGAGCGACCAACTCCGCCTCTCGGCTGGCTATGACTGGCTCGGGGGCAACGGGGGCATGTTTGGCTTATACAGACATAATTCGGGAGTGTGGGTGAAGGCAAAATACAGTTTTTAAAATTTATAATGTCTCTAAAATATAATCTTCAATGACAATAAACAAAGATACACCTGTACACCGTATTTGGGCTGCTTATCCGCAACTGATACATCGGTTGGTAAAACGAGACCACCGGTATGCTTATCTGGAAAATTCACCGTCGACCTGCGCATCGGGTAAACGCACCACCGTCGAGAACATTGCCTTTCTCGCGGGAGATGACACAGACGCGCTCTTGACTTTTCTCAAAGAAGAGATCGAACGTAACGACATTCAGTTCAGGTATTGATAACGACTGAAAAATCATCTTTAACACCCCCTCCCGAAAAAGGTACAAAAAGAGATAATTGTTATATAAATAAACAATGGAACAGAAAATTCTATTTTATCTATTGGCACCGATACTTATGAGCATCAGTGTATCGGCTCAAACAGGGCGAGGACGAATCGCGGGCGTGGTCATTGACAACACAGGCGAAGATCCACTGCCTGGAGCAACCATCTTTATTGAGGAACTGAAAAAGGGCAGCGTAGCCGACAAAAAAGGCGAGTTCTCTTTTTCAGGCGTTCCTTTCGGTACTTATACATTAACCGTAAAGTTTATGGGTTACCAAACGGCTATCCTAAAACATACTGTGGCAAAGGAGAGTGCACAGAAAACCATTATCAGCCTGAAAGCCGAAGCCAAGAAGTTGGACGAAGTAACGATAAGGGCTAAAAGTAAAGCACGTAGACTCAAAGATTCTCCTATGCCAGTATCAGTCATTGCAATGGACGAAGAGAAAGGGGTCGTGTCAAGTGTGGATGACATCCTTTCACGCATGGCAGGAATTACCTTGAGGTCATCCGGCGGAATGGGGAGTGTATCAAGGCTTTCGGTAAGAGGGCTTGAAGGCAAGCGTATCGGCGTATTTATTGATGAAATGCCTATGAACGATAACAACGATTTTATCGACCTAAACGACATTCCCACAGACATGATAGACCGGATAGAGATTTACAAGGGCATTGTACCGGCAAAACTTGGAGGTTCAGCAGTAGGAGGAGCGGTCAACATTGTCCTCAAAGAATATCCAGCCAAGTATCTAGATGTGGGCTACAGTATCAAGTCGTTCAATACACACCAATTCAATACCGTGTTCAAAAGAAACGATCAGAAGAGTGGATTGGAGTATGGTTTGGGGGCGGTGCTCTCACATTCCGATAACAGCTACACAATGGAATCGCCATTCCGTAAAGGGCAGATGATCCGTCGCGACCACGATCGCTTTAACAAAGTGATGGTGGGAGGAAGTATCAAGTCGAAAAAATGGTGGTTTGACGAAGTAAAGTTAGAACCTGCCTTTACCAAATCATCACAGCAGATACAGGGCATTGAGTACAACATACAAGAGGCTCGAAATTTTTCTGAAGCATACATCTTTGGAGCAAAATTGGAGAAGAGGGATTTCCTTTTTCCTCGCTTGTCATTCGAAGCCAATACGCAGTATTCTTATACTTTGTTTCGTTTTGTAGATAAAGCACCTCATAGCTATAATTGGGACGGTACGACATCTAATCCGGTTAGCGATTTTGGAGGAGAGATAAAACCCTATCCCAGTGATTTGCATAGCGGTAAACACACCGTGTTGCAGAAAATAAATTTGGATTACCCCATAGGTATCGGACATAGCCTAAACCTGAACGTTGTATATAACTACACCAAGGGATTGCCCAAAGACCCCTTACGTGACAAGGCTATGGGATATCAAACGAGATTCAATAGCGACATGCACAGCTTGGTAGCAGGTGCTACCCATGAATGGACATCAAGCAACAATAAGTGGATGAACGCACTGTCGGGTAAATTCTACTATTACCACATGAAAACAACAACAGCGGATATGCTGGGGGCAGGCAGAAGAAAAGGAATAGATTTAAGCAAGACAGATTTCGGATTGAGCGATGCCTTTCGCTATGCTATAATCCCTGAATTTCTAATCAAAGCGTCCTTGGCGTACGACGTGAGAGTCCCTTCCGATTTAGAACTGTTGGGCAACGGATTTCTTGTTGTACCGTCTCCTGACCTCAAGCCGGAAAGAAACATGAATCTCAATGTCGGATTCTTTGCGGAAACGTTCAACCGAAAAGACAACCGCTTTCAGGTAGAGATGAATTTTTTTGCCATGTACCTCAAGGACATGATACGTCTCACGGGCGGAGCATTGCAATCACGTTATCAAAACTTCGGAGAGATGCGCACTTTAGGCGTTGATTTGGAGGTCAAGTGGGATGCCACAAATTTCCTCTACCTCTACGGTAATGGAACCTTTCAGGATCTGCGGGATACGCGTAAACATGAAGCGTCGTCATCTGCTCCCAACCCTACTAAAGGAAATCGTATGCCCAACATTCCTTACTTGTTTGCCAATGTGGGATTAGAACTTCACCGAGAGAATCTCTTCGGGGGTAAAGATCAAGAAAGTCGCCTATATACAGAAGGGGCGTACATCGAAGAGTATTTTTACGATTTTGAGCAAAGCATTTATCAAGAACGTCGTATCCCCCGCTCCTTTACGCTGAACCTTGGATTGGAACATAGCTTCCTGACAAAAAAAGTCATTCTTGGAGTGCAAGTAAACAATGTAACTAACAGCAAGCTCCTTTCGGAGCTTAACCGTCCGCTACCCGGACGAAGTTTCCTGGCTAAAATTCGCTATATACTGAAATAGCATTATAAATAAAGATGTATTAATCATTAAAAAGAGAAAGTATGAGAAAAAGTATTTATTCCGTGTTGTTACTGGTACTGAGTTTCACCTCTTGCCAAAAAGAAAATCCCGAACCTGCCTTGCCGGTCTCGGACAACTTAATCATTACGGCATTGCCTAATCCCGGAGGAGAAACAGGCGTCTATTACATGCAAATGATAGGCGACCTGCTCCCCTCTTCTTACGACAATAAGAAGGCTATTCCGACCCCATTCATGGCGAGTCCCTGCTTACATGGCGATGACGTGTATGTAATGCCCGGTTGGGACTCTCAACAAGAAGTTGTGAAATACACCCGAACAAAAGATGGCAGATTGCAAAAACAAGGGGCGTTACCCATCCCTCCAAAGAGTGGGGCTTCAGTGGTCACTGTACAAAGTTCGGAAAAGGCTTATATGTCGCTGGCTCATATCGGGAAAATCATGATTTTCAATCCATCCACAATGGCTAAAACCGGAGAGATTGACATTACGGAGTACGGTGTAAGCGACAAGAATCCAAACCCCGCGGCGATGATCATCAGGGATGGATTGCTCTTTGTAGGGCTTAGGCAAACTGGCAGTGGCTACTATCCGAAGCATCACCAAGCAGATATGCTACTCATCGATACCAAGACCGATAAAGTGGTAAAGTTGATCAGTCAGAAGGAAGCAGGCTTTTCCGATATTACTCGTGCCGTTGACCAACGTTCCATCTTCATGGATGAGAAAGGCGACATCTATGTCAACTGCTATGGAGGATATGGTGCAGAAGGTCATAAGGCAGGAATCCTTCGTATAAAGAAAGACGAAACAGAGTTTGACCGAAGTTATGCCTTAGACCCATCCTCCGTGAAGGCTGAAGGTGTAAGTGAAGCGATCGAAGCGTTCCATTGGTTGCAATATGCAGGCAATGGTAAAATGTATGCCATAGCCAATGTTCCAGCTTATGCTTCATCCTCAGATTGGGTGAGTAGCCGTTCGGCAATTGCGGTGGAGGTTGATTTGTATCAAAAGACCATTCGCAAGCTTGACTTGCCTCGAACTTCTGTATGGGGATCGGTAGGATTACATCAGAACACAATCGTATTCGGATTGGACACTGACAAAGATCAGGGTTTCTATCTGTATAATCTCGCCACCAAAGAAGCGAGCAAGGAAGCTGTTGTAAAAACTGCTGGAAAGCCGATACTATACCGACATTTCGGAGAGAAATATTGAGTTCTTCAGAGGTCATTATAACAAAAGTGTGTTGAGGGCAAAGCCGGAAGCTAAACATCGGTTTGGGCTTTGCCCTCTTCTTTTTCACTTCTTACTCAAATAACATTTTTATGAACGCTCTCTCTCAAATACTCAATTCCGCCACGATGGGGCACCCCCGTCGCTTGCGTCCACTGATAGGCTGGACGATTGCGGAGTACTTTTTCCGTGGCGCACCGTACGGGGCAATGCTGCTCGTGGTGTGGGAGGTATTCAAACCTCTGCAAGATCCCGGCATGTCGATAAACCTCGTGAACATCGGTTGGGCGTGCTTGTTGCTCTTCATCTCTCTTATCTGCCTTTGGTTAATTGCCAAGAAAGCCTACCTCGTAGCCTATCGCGACGGTTACGAAATATGTTGTAACGGCCGTTTGGCTGTGGTCGATCACTTGCGCCGCCTGCCGATGAGTTTCTTCAACAGTCGTGATCCCGGCGACATCGGGGCATACATTGTCAGCGACTACAACAATGTGGAAATGCTTACCACTCACCTTATCGGTCAGTTCTTTGGCGGGCTGGCGATGCCCATCGTTGCTTTGGTGTCGCTCTTGTTCTTCAACTGGCAATTGGCTTTGGCAGCAGCAGCTGTCATTCCATTGGCATACCCTATGATGTTGCTTACCAATCGTTTTGTGGCAACCTTGGGCAAGAGGCATCAAAAAATAAAGACCAATGCCGCTTCGCGCATGATCGAGTATATACAAGGTATCCGCCTGATTAAGGCTTTCAACCTGAGCGGCAATAAGTTTGAACGCTTGGAACGAGCTTTCCGTGATCTCAAGCGGGAGAGCATCCGTTTGGAAGCGGCTCCCGCACCCAGCATCACGCTGGCTTCCACTCTACTCAATGGCGGCCTGGTTCTTATTATGCTACTTGGCTTCTCAATGTTGTTAAATGCTAAAGTCTCCATGCCCGTGTACATCATGTTCCTGCTGGCAGGGTCGGCTATCTATGCCCCACTCATCAACGCCTTGACCTTTATCGCCCTCATCAACTACATGAAGCTGGGAGCCGAACGCATTGATGCTCTTTGTAAAACGCCCGTACTTCCGGAGGGTATAATAGAAAATGTTGTCAACTCGGAGATAGAGTTCCGTCACGTCAGCTTCGGCTATAATGCCGACACTCCCGTACTTCGGGATGTATCGCTTACCATTCCCGAAAAGGAACTGACCGCTTTTGTGGGGCCATCGGGTTCGGGAAAAACGACATTGACACGACTCATTGCCCGTTTCTGGGATGTAAGCGAGGGGGAAATCCTATTTGGCGGACGAAACATCAAAGACTACACCGTGCATACACTGATGCAACAAGTTTCCATCGTCTTTCAGGATGTGCATCTCTTCAATGATACCATTTATAACAACATCCGCGTGGGACGTGAGACAGCTACCCGCGAAGAGATAGAAGCTGCCGCACGCAAGGCGCAATGCCACAACTTCATCACCGCCATGCCCGACGGCTACGAAACGATGGTGGGCGAAGGAGGCAGCACACTATCCGGTGGAGAGAAACAGCGTATCTCTATTGCCCGTGCTATTTTGAAAGATGCACCCATCGTATTGCTCGACGAGGCAACTGCTTCGCTTGATCCCGAAAACGAGGTTCACATCCAAGATGCTATCAACGACTTGGTGAAAGAAAAGACTGTAGTCATCATTGCTCATCGCTTGGGCACAGTGATAGGTGCTAATAATATTGTAGTGATAGACCAAGGACGGGTGGTGCAGCAAGGCAAGCATCAAGCTCTTTTGGCAGAGGAAGGACTGTATCGCAATCTTTGGGAGGAACAACAGCGGGTAAAAGGATGGAAGTTCTAACAATCGAATAAACAGTAAGGCTATGGATACAAATAAACGTAAGACCGGGCTGGCACGGTTGATAGAAATTGCCGGCACTAAACGTCGGCTACTCATCGGAGCGATGTTGCTGGCAGTTATTACCGCCATCATGCAGTTTGTGCCGATCATAGCGGTGTACAATATTCTCATCGAGTTGGCTGAGCATGCGCTTGATCCCTCATTAATTGACAAGGCATACATCTGGCAGTGGGGGTATATTGCCTTGGGAGCTTTCTTCGCTTTCGGAGTGCTCACGTTTGCTTCCCTCATGCTCTCGCACATTGCCGCTTTCAACATTCTGTATGAAATACGAATGCAACTAGCACAAAAAATGGTTCGTTTGCCCTTGGGGTTCTTTTCCCGCCGGGCTTCGGGAGAACTGAAGAAGATAATGGGCGACGACGTGGAGCGTATCGAACTGTTTATTGCCCACCATATCCCAGACATCGTAACTGCCGTACTTTTTCCGCTGATTCTCGTCAGCTATATGTTTGCCGTAGACTGGCGGTTGGCTATCGTAGTATTGGCTGTGCTGGCGGTGGCATTCTATGTGATGGGAAGAATGTACACCGGCAAAAAAATCCGGGAGGTTTCCGGGCGATACGTGGAGACCTTAGGTAGAATGAATGCCAGTATTGTGGAATATATTCGTGGTATTCAGGTGGTGAAGACCTTCACCGAATCGACTAATGCCTATCGCAAACTCAATGACGACATCAAGGAGTACCGCAAATTTGCCAACGAGGTAAACGTACAATACCAACCCACATATGTAGGTTTCCTTACCATACTCTCTTCAGCACTACTTTTCATCATTCCCGTGGCGGTATGGCTACTGGTGAGAAGTGCTTCGTATACGGCTTTCGTGCCGGTGATACTGATGTTCCTGCTTTTTGGGGTGACGATCTTCTTTCCTGTGCTCAAGCTCTTGTGGATAGGCGGTTTCCTGAACCAGAATAATATGGGTATACAGAAGATAGACGATATTCTTTACATGGATGAAATCGAAGAGCCTGCCGTTCCCCGGCAACCCCGAGACGCTTCGGTGGAGTTTCGCGACGTCTCCTTCGCGTATGACAGCACGCCGGTTCTCAAAGCAGTCTCTTTCATAGCTCATCCCGGCACGGTAACAGCATTGGTCGGTCCTTCGGGGGCAGGCAAAAGTACCGTTGCCATGCTTGCCGCCCGATTCTGGGATATTCAAGAAGGAGAAATACTGGTCGGAGGAGTACCTGTCAAAGAAATTTCCATTCCGGTATTGATGGACAATGTGGCTTTTGTTTTTCAGGACAATACGCTCTTTTTCGATACCATCGAAGAGAATATCCGCATGGGCAATCAAGAGGCAACCTTTGAAGAGGTGACACGGGCTGCTGAAGCAGCACAATGCCATACGTTTATAGAAGCCTTGCCCGATGGTTACCAGACGTTGGTGGGCGAAGGGGGTACATATCTCTCAGGTGGTGAGGCGCAACGTATCGCCTTGGCTCGTGCCATCTTGAAAGATGCGCCTATAATTCTGCTGGATGAAGCCACCGCTTTTGCCGATCCTGAAAACGAAGGCAAGATATTGGACGCCTTTTCTCATTTGACAAAAGGTAAAACGGTACTGGTCATCGCCCACCGTTTGGGTACAGTCACCAATGCCGACCGCATCCTGTACATGGATAAAGGAGTGATAGCCGAAGCGGGTACGCACGAGGAGTTGCTCGCCCTTGGGGCGCGGTACGCACAAATGTGGAAAACGTATAACCGGACCAAAGAATGGACGATCGGGGGAAAGAAACAGATGAAAACTCATGCCCATAGAAAACAATGACCGCGATGAAAAGACTGTATCTTCTTCAAAATTGATGGTAAATTTCTTACCTCGTTTTCAAGTCGGTAATTATCTTTTTTTACTTACTTTAATAAGAAAAAACAAGCGCTGACCGAACCAGATAAACAACTAGAGGAAAACTTGCCACCAAGTTTGAAGAAGAACCGAAGTCTTGTGCAGATTACTCGTTTCGAAAGAATTGCATCAATACAATCTTCTACAGAACAACGCAAGGCATCAATAGCTGACATTATTGATGAGGTTATCAGTTTTTCCAATTCGGGAAAGAATCTTGAAAAAACTTCCGAACGCCGGGTATATTCGCTTTCACATCCATGCGCAGTTTGGAGGAGACGGTAAAGCAAGCCGAACTTGAAAAGAGAGAGTTTTGCACTCACGGGGACCAACGGGCAGCCTGACAGCAAAGTCATACATCCTCCCCGTCGTGTAACCTCCCCAATTCCCGCCTGAGCGGCATTGTGTTTGCCCTCCTCCCTTGATGTTATTCGTGAAGGTTCCTGAAAACAGGAGATGTTCTGTATCACCATGAAGATTTTAGCGGGCAGGTAATTAGGGATATTCAGTAAATGTCTTTAAACAGTAAGATGGCATATGAAGATGACTTGCTAATATCATCTCATATGCCATTTTTATTATCTATTTTTTCTCTCTGACCTAAAATCTTCTCCTTTTGGGCACGATGTTCCGGAAGAAGCCTGAGACTTCTTTTAATAGATTCTTTATACTTATACTATGCAGCTTTCTTCTGTCTGTATTTGATTTTATCAATCATCAATATGGCATTTGCCGTATGTATTCCAAAGAAAATCCACAGGATTTCTGTTTTCCTGTTCCGTGCTTTGATTTTCGATAGTGAGTAATGCTGTTTTTGCGTACCGAAACTGCCTTCAAGCCTGGTGGCTCTTTCCCTGGAGAGTTCACTCCTGAGAACCTTCCTCACCGCCTCGTCCTTTGCAGCTCTTCCCTTACGTACAAAGGAGGTTGATATCCCATATTTTGTACAGACTTCCTGCCCCGATTATTGGCGTATATGGAATCGGCGGCCACACATCTTACCCTCACATTTATCAGTTTCTGATGCATACGGATACAATCCTTCAGACGTATGCCCTCATTGAATACCTTGAAAGAGATGTGCTCGATGAACGAGATTCCGTCTATCTGTATGTTATTAGCCTTTGCACCGAACTCGACAGATTTTGTCTCCTAGCCCCTTACGATAGGGCGTACGTAATGACGGTCAATACTGACAATACGGTTACTGACCTTCCTGCCTTCAAAGAGTTCCTTTTCCTGTACAAGGACCTTTCTGATGATGGAAAGCCGTTTCTGATAATCCTGTGTATATGTGAGTGAAGAGCCGTATTCTCTGTGAATGTCATCCTGTTGTGTGATGAGTTTTTCCAGGAGTCTGATCATGCGACGTTTCAGCATTCTTGTCCTCGAAGCCTTCCTCTTTCTCTTCTTGCAATAGGACAGATAGGATGCTGCAATATCTGTGTATTTGTTACGGGGACGCCTTATGCCGAGTTTCCCACAATGCATGCAGATATGCCGGTAGAGCCATTTGATGCTTTCCAAAAGAAGCTTCATGTCCGTAGGAAAACGCATATGACTTTCATAGCATGTAGCATCGGTCATACACACGTGAAGGTTCTCAAGATAAGGCTTCCAGTGTGAGGCAAGAATCTTCTGAAGGGAGTCGATGTCAAGACGGGATGCAACCTCATTACGGATAGCGCTGATTATCTTGTAGTTGGTTATAGGGAAGGACGGGTCTATCATGATACCGCAAAACAGCTGATAATGTATGTTTCCGTTAAGATGTTCTACCTGCAGCCTGTCAGAGAACCCGGTATAAGCCTTCAGTACCATAAGGGCTATCTTCGCGGAAGGACTGAAACTGTTCCTGCGACCCAAGCGGGATTGTGAAAGGCCTACCTCTTTAGCTATACTCTCGAACGGAAACACGGAATGAAGACTGCCAAGTTCACTCGCATGAAAACTCTTACGATATTTTTCCAGAATATCGAATTCTGTAAACCCTAAAGTAGGGTGAATTTCTGAAATATTTTGTATCTTCGCCATATCTTAGGGTGGATATTCCCCCGTTTTGGCTGTCAAACCGTATTTTAGGGGGAATACCTAAAGATACAAAAAAAGCCAACTAACTCGCAATACTTTTAGTATGAATTAGTTGGCTAATTTTATAGGATTTAATGAATATCCCTAATTATGGTCCATTTCCCGAATACACGAGCCGTTAACGTGTATGCCACTTTCCGCGGTTCCAAAAACGGAACTGCAGTTTTTTGTTGAGGGGGGCTGGCGTCCTTGACGCACCGACAAGTACTGCAACTGTCCGCCAAGTAGGCTGTTTGTTTTTTTACACCCCGTCTTCATGTTTACAAAAGTCCGGCATATAACCATATTTCCAGTTTCCGTTTATTCATTTGCCACTTGAACCCAACAGTGTAAAAATAACATTCGACAAGGAGCCCTGTGTCTGTCCCTTGTCAAATGCACTATGGTATTTATGTTTCCGTGATTTATTCTACGGGGACTTCGATGGCCAAGACGCTTGAACCGGAAACGGACCTGATCAGAGTTTCCTCCACTTCCCACACCCCGATGCCATCGCGACGAGAAAGTGGAACATCCTGTACATTGATGCTGCCTTCCAGCACAAAAATATACACTCCGGTATTTTTTTTATTTAGCCGGTATGTTATCTCCTGCCCGGCATCGAAGGTTCCCATGGAAAACCAGGCATCCTGCAACAGGTGCGCCGGTGTCTCCCCGCCTTCCGGGGAGATAAACGTGCATAATTCATTATGTTTCAAAAAGGGACGGATATCATAATTGTGATATTTGGGCTCCGTGTTCCTTACCCCAGGAACTACCCATATCTGCAGGAACTTCAAGACCTCGGTCATACTCCCGTTATACTCGCTGTGGAACATGCCGGATCCCGTACTCATGACCTGAATCTCCCCGGGAGTTATGGTACGTTCGTTTTTCACGTTGTCCCCGTGCCGCAAATACCCTTGCAGGGGAATAGAGACAACCTCCATGTTGTTATGCGGATGCATGCCAAAACCTTTACCGGGAGCAACCGTGTCATCATTCAACACGCGCAACGCGCCAAACTGCATCCGCCCGGGATTATAATAATCGGCAAAACTAAACGTGTGATACGTTTTCAACCACCCATGATCAAAATAACCTCTCGTTTCTGCTTTATCAACAATATACTTCATATTTTCAATTTTTAAATTCTCAATTAATGAATTCGATCTATTTTACAACAAATCAGTTTACCCGGAAACCTTCCGGCAGAAGCCGTTTCCATCCCGGATACTTTTGTATACACATGACAACAAACGTGCATAAAGAAACCAACCGCCGGCTCTGTCGCCCGACATTTGCCAGAACCTTTTCAACAAGCCGGTAGCCGATTCTACGCCTTTTCAAATCCGGCGGGACTTCGGTACGCGTCAAATACACGACTCCGTTTGAAGATTTTATGTATCCTATTTTTTGCCACATGCCTGCCGGTATGAAATTTATACTGGCGAGTGTAGCTGTTATCGACTAACTTATAATCTTCTTCCATTCATCTCTTGTCTTCCGGTAAAAAACAAACATGTTTTTCTTGTCATTAGCATTTAATCAAACACGATCAAGCGGTCATCAAGAGGGGTAAACTCCTTGTTCCCGGGCTGTTGCAGGGGAGAGCCGAAAGGCATCTGCGCGATCAACTCCCAATCCGGATTTATTTTCCACTCTTTCCTCACCTCTTTATCTATCAATGGATTGTAATGCTGCAAGGAAGCCCCGAAACCGGCGTCCTCCAACATGGTCCAAATGACCAGTTGATGCATGGCCGATGTCTGTTGGGACCAAACAGGGAAACTTTCCTTGTATGTCGGGAAAGATGCCTGCAACTTCTTCACGACTGCCGTATCCTCAAAGAAAAGAACAGTACCGTAACCGGCGGCAAAACTCGTGTCGATTTTCGCTTCCGTCCTAGTAAAATCTTCCGCAGAACGCGCCATTTTTCTTAAAATCTCTTTCGTGATCATCCACAATTTTTTATGATGTTCTCCCAGCAACAACACGACCCTGGTGGATTGAGAATTGAAAGCGGACGGAACGTGAAGCAATCCGAACTCAAGAATCTCTCTTATTGCCTCGTCCGATACAGGTGAAGAATTTGTCAGGTGATAATAACTTCTCCGGTACTTCAATGTTTCTTTAAAATTCATTTGCATAATAACAATAATTAATTTAACAAGGTTGATGTATTTTTTTTCAAAGATACGGAATGGCGGCCTGTTTTATCAAGTATATTACAAACCAAAATTTGTCAAAAACAAAACTAAAGCTATATTTGCAAACAAAAAACGCCAACATGTCTCATCGAACTATGAACCTCATCGAACATTTTGCCCGGTCAAAAGACAAGTGCATTTTGACCGACTCTCTTTTTTACGATACAATCATGTATTCCGGTTTCTCAAAAGAACTCGTGTGCGAGAACGCTTTCTTTTTTCTAATGGTCACAAGCGGGAAAGCGAAAGTCTACACCCGGCACACGCGGGATTACACGTGTCATATCGGAAAAAATGATTTGCTTGTTATTCCTGCATCCATGACGGCCACATTTCAACAATTGAGTGAAGATTACGCCATGCACTGCCTCGTGTTTACTCCCCCGTTTTTCTACAGCTTGCCTTCCAGCCAATTCCTGTACGGGAAATTGTGTGAGTTTGTCACAAGGTATTCATTCGCGTCCATACATTTGAAAAATGATGCCGGCACCTATTTTAAAAAGACCTTTTCACTATTTCGGGGATACCGTACAGGAGAACTCTTGCACCAGGAAGGAATTTACGGTCATTTATGTAATTTTTTTATTTTAAACGTGGGGGACGTTTTTTTTTCCTCCATCGAAGACGCCTCACCCGCCATATCCAACAAAAGCTGGATATACTACAAGTTCAAGGAGCTGTTGTTTGAGCATTACCGCCGCCAACACAAGATACGTTTTTACGCGGAACGCCTGTCCGTCTCTGGCATTTACCTGTCGAGAATTGTCAAAGAAGAGACGGGTGAGACTATACATGGACATATCACAAGATTACTCTACATGGAAGCTAAAAAAATGCTCTCCTGTTCAAAAAACGACATCCAGAAAATAACCGATGCCCTCGGTTTTACAGACCAGGCGTCCTTCAGCAAGTTTTTCAAGCGATTCGCCGGGGTTTCTCCCACGGAATACAGAAACAACATAAAAAACAATAAGAACTCCTGTTTAGAAAAATATCCTAAGTAGAGATTTCAGCAAATATCAAAGAGTTTTTTTGAGATCCAGAATATTCATAAACAATCATTCATGGTTAAATAGCAAAGACACTAAAAGATAAAAAAGTGATATATAAAACTCAAGGCTGACCGGCATATTAAAGGCCGGTCAGTCATTGTATTCGAAAGGTGGGGATATAACCACTACAACATCCATCGTCGGGACGTTCATTCTCATTCATGCAGACATCCGTCCCACCTTCCAAGGTCCGATGCTTTCCGGCAAAAGGAAAAAGCGCCACCCTTGCCTGACAAGGACTTACCTGACCTTAGCTACCCTGAATCTTTGTGTCCATATTTATCCTTTTTAATTTTATATATGTAATATCTTGCAGATAAAAAGCCAATAGAAACCCTTTTTTCGGAATCACTCCAAGCACGGGAGCGTATGGCAGCCTTCTTGGCAAGACCTTTAAAACTATAAGACAAGCTATCCATAAATATATCCATTATACCAGAGTACTATTACCATTCATAATATAAATAATTTATGCAAACTTATTATACCAGGTGCACAGATTTGAATAATATCTGAAACAGGTTTTCATTATTTACTTACCACAAATTAGGGCTTCTGATAAATCCTGTACGGAATACTCAATTGCTGCCTGTACCCTCCAATCCCGAACGTAGTCGTGACCTCCTCCACGAGATACACGCCGTTCTTGGACGGGTTACGGAAATCGATCAGTTCCACCTGTACGGCAGGAGACAGCCCGAAATCCCCGAATATGGTCACATTGCCGGTGATTCCATTCAGGTTGTAATTCCGGAAGTACTCAGTTGTCTCTTCCACAAGCCGGTCTGAATTGATGCCTACGTGCGGTGACATATACGGTACGATGGTATAGGTGGACAAATCCACCTTTGTTTTGGTCTTTGCCCCCGAAGCCGTCGTGTTTCCAGTCACCTTATGTGTCTTTTTTGAAATTTGGGTGGCATTTACCGTTTGGAACTCCTTGCTGCCCGGTACTGCCGGATCATATTCCGGATTCATGCGTACCGTCACCTCAAAGAACTTCTCGTCCGTTCCAAGCGCCTTGCCCGTCACCGCCAGAAACTTCGGGTCGGTCTTGACCACTTTCAGGTTGCTCTGCGCCACATGTTCGTTAAAATATATCTTGAACGGCCCGGCCGGGCCGTCTTCCGGAAATACCGGCTGCGCCTTGCTGGACGAATAAGGACGTCCGACAGCAATGGAAGGCATGACGCCTTCGTCCTCAGCGTCGTATTTCAAAAAACAATAAATCTTATATTTCGACCATTCGGAAAGAATGTCCGCTACCGTAAAGTTATCCGTCACCTTGATCTTGCCGATATGGATATCAAACCGTTTTGTATCGGAATGTATCTTGAAACCGGTATCTTTCAAGATATTGTATTTCCCATCCAGCACATCATTCACGGTTGTCCCTTTTGCCGGAGTTTCGAAATGGGGCGCCTGTTTCAATTTAAGTTTGTAGGCCATATTCTCACATTGTATTTCCAATGTACTGTCCGAGTTGTAGCCGGTAATGTAACCGTCAAACATATTTTTCAATACACCGTTATACCCCAGCTTGATATTGATGCGTTGCCCTACTTTAAAAGTCGTCTCATCAACCAGGCGTTGTGTGCTGCGCTTTTCAATAATCACACCATCCTGCATGACCTCTGTCGTTATCCGGGACACGTCTTTCCCTTCCAGTGTCATATTGCCGATAATCGTCGAACGGCATACGGTACCTTTCGGGAACGTGACTTTGGCCGTCCCGATCAGCTTCTTGTAGCTCTCGTTAATCTCAAGCGTATGAACCTCCGTTATCCCTACTCCGCTTCGAATCTTCATCGGATTGGACGGATCGGCATCTCCAATGGTAATACGACAGCAGAGAACATCCATTGCGGCTACACCCATAGGCGTGTCAGTTTAAGCAATGAGACGGGATCGATGATCTCCGTACCGAATTTGACATATTTGATCCATTTGTTCGTGTGCCTGATAGCCGTATCGGCCTTTTCCTGCCCGGCCAGTTTGAGCTCCACCGCTTCGGACGGCTCAACGGCGACACAATTGAGTGAATATGGCTGCACGTTCCTACAGTCCGTCGGGTGAAGCGTATACCCCTGTATAATCAGCTGTGAGATATTGAACTGGCGCAATACCGTATTGTCACAATCGACAACCCCCTTGTATTGTACCAGTTTAATAAATCTGGAAACTTCCGCTTCCGGATACACATCCGGATATTTGGATGTGATTTTACCGTTGATGGTGATCTCAAGGTCACCGCCGGATATATATTCCTTACGGGTATAATCACGCCCCTGCACTTGTGTCAACAGGATATTGTTCCGGCTGCCGACTTGTATCTGTGGTCCCAGGTCCACGAATGTAACCAGACCGTATTGGCTGTTGGGCAGCACCTTGCACTCACTGTTGTCGTAATATTTGCCCTCTTGGGATATGGAGAGTTCCAGGAAATCCGCTACCGTCCGTCCGACAATGGAATCGGTATGGCTTTTCTTCTGTGCCACGGCCTGCTGCTCGCTGATAAGACGGTAGTATTGTCCGGTCTTGTTGGCCAGGCTGGATTGTGATTGTGTCTGAAGGTATTTATCCCGTACCTGCTGTTCCCAATATTTAAGGTATCTGGGATATGAACGCAACAATCCGTAGGTCGTTTGTGAGGTTATTTGTACCGCTGCCCGTTTGAGCAGGTCATGATGTTTGGAGAAATAATGCACCTGCCCGTCCTGCAACTCGGCCAGCCCCATGCCCATGGCAAGACGGGCTGAGTTGCTGATATAGCTGCCAATCGAACCGTTTCCAAGTATCCCCCCGCTTAACAAGGTCGAGGATGCAATTTGTATCAGTCTTCCCATTTTTTATAGTTTTTTTATGCGTTCCATGATGCGTCAAAGTCGTGGACAACATCAATAAGCGCCTGTGCCAGTTGTTCCTTCAGGTTCTGTATCTCCTCCGTCTGTCCCTCCTTTGATTTCATCAGGTCGATAGTCCTTACACTCAGCAGGCTGTCGATATTTACGATAACTTGTTTGGGGGCTGCGGATGACAGTTTGCCCGTGCCCGAGTAGTTTCCGCCGGCACCTCCATCATCCAGGTGTGAATTGGTGATCGGATTCGTGTCGAACGGACGGGTATCGTTGGAGTCCGGTTCGTTGCTGTACTGTCCGGGTGTAAATCCTGCTGCACGAAGGATATTCTCGGCCGCCTCCGCTGACCCGCCAAACGTTTGCCGGAGTGATGAAAAGAATTTGACAAGGACATTGTGCGCCAGTTTACGGTTGGCAATATTGTCTATACGCTGCTCGTCCGTGGCATCCTGCCCCAATGTCCGCTGTTTCCACCGGCCTTTCTCATCCTGTTCGAACCCCCAGCTCCTGAGCCTGTTAAAATCGAAACCGCCCTTACGCATAAACTCCTGCGCGTCTGCAGCGCTCGAGATGGCGTTACGGTAGGCTGTTGCGGCCCGTATAATCTCCGGTACGGTCTGCGTGTTCATGTACCGGGCGTAATCGTATGTCCGGGCGGCCACCGCTTCCGGCTTGTCACCAATATCATCCACATAGACGATTTTACCGTCCCTTACGTTCCATAGTGACTTGTCCAGATCCTTGTCCTGCTGACCGAAACGTTCCTGTACCGTTTTAAGGAAGGCATCGACGTCCAGTGCCGTACCCATCTTGCCGAATTCGGCGTAGGCAGCGTCAATGCGTGTCTGGCTGTCCCGCTTGGCGAGGGTCACAAGCGCCTCCCTTATGTCGTCCTGACGTGCCTTGTCCATATTGTATATATGCTCGCGCGACACCATGCCTTCTGAGGAGGCAATGGCAAACTCTCCCAGAAATCCCGTCCACCAGTTGGATGTGAACGCACCGATCTTACGTCCCGAAGCCTCTTCGATGCTCTTCCCCGCTACAACCTCGTCCACGGCACGTTTTGTCTTGAGCGCCATATTGTAGGTCTTACTCAAAGAGGAATGGAGGCCTTCTATGGACGGATAGCGGTACTTGCGGTTCGAGGTGATTTCTTCCAGTACGGCATCCTTCGCCTCCTTTATCTTCCAGGTTTTATATGCCACCCAGCCCAGAGCACCGGCCAATGCGGCGATTCCCGCCGTGGCAGCCACCGCCCCCGTGCCCATGGTACTCAGAGAGGCGGCTGCGCCTGTCAGGCTGCCACCCGTGGCCACCTGTGTTGCGAACAGCGACTGCAATACCCCTTTCGCTCCGACAACACCGCCTCCGGACATCAAGGTACGCGTCATAGCTCCCCGTCCTGCCACGCCTGCGGACTGCATGGCCGAGACAATGGCCCTCTTTTGTCCGAAAGACATCTTGCTAAGACTCCCCATATCCAACAATCCCTGTACGGAGCCGACGGCCGCCGTCGCCGCTGACTGTTTGCCGATAAAGCCCATAGCGATACCGATATTGGTCAGGGCACCGGCCACCTTGAACAGCCGGACAGCCACCGCTCCTGTAAAAACAAGCGGTTCTATCCAATGGAAATTGCGTGCCACCCAGACCCCGATATTACCTATGACGGCAAAGATGTCCAACAGGGCGTTTCCGACAGAAACCAGTCCGCGGGTAAATTCCGGAGTCTTGAATTTATCCAGAAAGGAACGCAGAACGGCACGTACCGAGGGTTCCAGCACCTCGAATGCGTGCATGAACCCTTCGCTCATCCGGGAGGTAACCTGCGCCCACAATCCCTTAGTGGTACCCTGCTTTACAAGTGCCAGTTCCGCCGATATTCCCTGGGAACCTCTATTATGGGAACTGAGTGCACGCAGCCGGTCGTAATTACGGACAAACATCATAGCCGCATTCCCCCCGATTTTTCCAAAAATCGCCTGTATGTCCGCCATTGAGGCGCCTTTCCTGTTCAGCTCCTCGAAGATGTCCGCCATGGGGCGCAACTTCTCCACCCGCACACCCTCCACGTCCCGCTTTTCCGTGAATTTGACGCCCAGGCGGTCCAAAACCTCCTGCCCCTCTTTCGTAGGCTTGGCAAAACGGGTGGACATGGCCCGCAGCGAGGTACCCGCCAGTGTGCCTTTCAACCCCATGTTGCCCAGCAGACCTATGGCGGCACTGGCTTCCGTGAACTCCACACCGGCCATACGCAGGTAACCGGCGGCCATTTTATAGGATTCCGCTATTTCGACGATATTGACATTCGAACGGGAGATGGTCGACGCAATAATGTCCGCCACACTATCCATACTGTCGTTATGGATATCATAGCCGGCCATGATGTTCGTGGCCAGGTCGGCAATATAGGACACGTCATTGTCCCCGATGAGCGCCAGGTTCGTGACCGGCCGGATGGATTTGTGGATTGTCTCGATATCCATGCCGGCCATGGAAAGGAACTTGACGACGCCGGCGATTTCCACAGCAGTATATTTCGTATCGATTCCTATCTTGCGGACATGGCGGGCCATGTCATCGAAGCGGGTCTCAAAAGAACCCAGATCCATGTCGGCCACGCGCAGGATGGATCTGGCCGACTTCATGATATTGGCATATTCGACAGCGTCAGACAGTTCCGAACGTACCAGGCTGTAGCCCATGTAGGCGTTCAGCATGGAAGCGAAAGGCAGACTCCTCAGCGAGGGTGCCTTCGAGTATTGGATACGGTTGATGGCCGCACGTCGCTTGCTACGGTAAAGTGTCCCGGCAGCGGTATGTTCCCGCTGCATCAGCCGTACGGCCTGTATCGCATTACGCTGTTCCTGTTTTCTTGCTGCCTGCTCCGCCTTGCGCTGTTCCGTTTCGGCTTTCCGGCGTGCCTGTTCTGTCTGCCGGCGTAACTTCTCCGCTTCGCGGGCGGCATCCTTACGTTCCCGTTCCCTGATACGGGCTTCGTCGGCACGCCGTTTCTCCTCTGCGGCGGCCCGGGCCGATTCCGTCTTGCGACGCTGGTCCGCAGCAAAAACCTCCTCGGCATGTGCAAGTTTCTGGCGATGCAGCTGCTGCCGGACATAAAGACGCCCCATCAGTTTCTTCTGTTCCTTTTCCGGCATGACGAATGTTCCCGGGGCATAAGGCACGGGAATGGAAGGGAACAAGCTCCTCACGGACATTCCACCCTGCATGCCCAGGCTCAGGCGGGATTCCCTCTTGATACGTTCCAGCAGGGAAAGCACACGTTGCAGCCGGTTTTCCGCTGTATCGGTCCTGATTTGCAGCTCCCTGCCGCGTTCCACGGAAACCAGGGCGGAATTGATTTTGCCGATGGCCTTGGTTATGCGCTTCTGGGCATCGACCATCGTACCTACTGAAGAGGCCGCATTTTTCTCAATTTCGGCCTTGCGAATCTCCGCCGCTTTCTTCTCGTAGAGATTTTTAGCGGCGGTCTTGATTTTTTTGCTGCCGAGTACCTGTCCCGCATTAATGGTCAGGCTGATTCCTTTGGAAAGGGCCGCAATGTCCGTAAGCAGGTTCTTGACACGTTCCAGCTTCTCCTCACTGCTCCTCGTGTCAATAGTCAGCCGATAGTCAAAACTACGCTTCTTCCCATTCTTGGTACGGAAGACACGGTCAACTTCGTCCATCATTGTCTTGATGTTGTTTACCGCAGGGGACAGCGAGGCTTTCGCCTGCACCAGCTTGCCCACAGCCTCACCGAAGGCTATGACCTGTCTGGTGCCTTGCGAGGCGTCGACGTTGATGGTATAATTGACCTGATAGTTTTGTTCCTGAACCATGATTGAAGGGAATGTCGCATTAAAAGAGCAGTGTCACCGGAAAGGGCGGGGGTAAAACGAAGCCGCCGTACCCCCGGAGGACTACAGCGGCCGTTCAGGGTATCCTCTCCGGCATGGAAACCGGCAACGGCATGCGGCTGGCAAGCATCTGCTCGTGCAGCCACAGCGCCTCTTCGGAGAACATGGCGAACTCCTCGTCAGAGATCGTGTCAAGGTTGACGCCGGGGAAGTAGTGGCGGATATAGACAGTCCGCTGGCGGATACGCTGATCGTCCGTCACCACCCACCGGCCTATAAGTTTACCAGAAGACTCTGCCGCGTGGTGATAAGTTCGGAAAGTTGTCCCATAAGTCCGAAAAGGAAAAGTGACTCGTCATCCACAAGTTCCTTGTCACCATCCACAAAACAGTCCCGGGCAAGTGTGCGCATCGCCATGACCTCGTCTTTTTTGGATGCGGCCATGAATTTGCTGAATTGTGGAAAGTTCGGTTCGGACATATAAACTACGTAGGTCTCTTTCTCGCCGTTGGTCGTGTCTCCGAAGACCACCATCGGATAAATTTTACGGAGCTTCCTCTCTTCTTTCAATTTGAGAGCTTTTTCCTTGATTTTAGTTTCCTGTTCCAGTGAAAGCATTTTTTCGTCCATGTCGAATATTGTTTTGATTCATCAAAAGAGTAGGGCAAAGAACGGTGAAAAGATTATATGGGCATACATTTTATCCGGTATGGACCAAACATAGGGTTTTATTATCCATAATATTGTGATGCAACTACCGGCTGATCGTAACACTGCATGTCCTGTCAAGAGTCCGTTTGAACCAGATCCCCAGAAAATAAAAACAGATAATGTGTTATATTTATTTGTAAAACAAGAAATAATCACTGCATTTGCACATTTTCAAACATGAATGGTTATGTGCAAATCAAATGATTATATACATAAAACAAGCCAATAGCCAATATATCAACGATACACAGGGTGCTGCCGTTTTTGGCGCCCCCCATCGAAAAGGAACGGACGAAGGGAAACAGCGGCGTGAGCATTACAGGTTCAAGGAGTTGGCTGCTTCGGAATTCCCATATCAGGTGAAACTTTTTTCCAGAAATCTCGGACTTGTCAAGCTTGTCCTCCATTCTGACGGATGATGATGATTACAATTGCCCACAGCAGACAGGAATATGGGTGCATATGCAAATATTGAAACCATTATCTATCTGAAATACAAGACTTTTCCGGGAATGATCGGACGGAAAAACAAGGGATAACAGGTGGACAGCAGGCATATTGCCAAACATAGGAAAGATGTCTTCAGACCGGTCGCAATGCTTGCCCCGACAGGCACTTATATGGTGCCCGATACTCTCAAAAAAGATGTTGACGATTTCTGTGAGGTTGTCAAAGAGGAATTGCCTAATGCTGATTTTTTCAAGTCGGCAGGAGTTAGAGGGGGGCACAGAAGAACAATCATTGAAGCAACTCGAGAGTACTTTTATGTTATTACCCGTAATGGCAGTTTACTTAAATATTACGATAATTCTGGTTATTATTACGATTTGTGTTTTATATATTACGATTTGTGTTAATTATGGGTTAAATCTTTGATTTTACACTAATAATAGAAAAAGTCATACTATATTTGTATCGAAATAAACGATAAGCAGTAAGATGTCAACAGATATATTAAGAATCATTGAAGGCGGATTGGCGAATGACAAACGAAAAATCATCAATTACGCAATACGTTTGGCTGAGAGGCTGAAAGCCGACGGAGATGTTCAGCTATCTAAGTGTATAGTTGAACAGATAGAATCGTCCACGCATAAGAATGTTGCTACAGCTGATGCTATGCGCATGGTTCCACTGGACATGGACAGTAAATTACAAATAGTGGAAATTGTTCCGGAGAACTCGAACAGAGCTGATATCGTATTATCAAATATGGTACAGAAGCAGGTGGAGGAATTCATTAAACTGATAAAGAATGATACAGAATTGGAACTGGCGGGCTTGAATATCAGGAAATCATTGCTGCTTTATGGCGCACCGGGATGTGGAAAGACTTCCATTGCCCATTACATCAGTGAGAAAACAGGACTCCCATTGGTGGTATCCCGCCTTGATGCTATTGTGTCTTCATTATTGGGTAGTACGGCGAAGAATTTAAGCAGGATATTCTCTTATGTCAACAGTATGCCGTGCATTCTTTTGCTTGATGAATTCGACGCTCTGGCTAAAGCTCGTGATGACAACCATGAATTGGGAGAACTTAAACGTGTGATAAACAGTCTTCTTCAGAATATTGATTCAATGTCACCATCCACTGTGCTGATAGCAGCTACCAATCATCCAGACCTGCTTGACAAGGCCGTATGGAGGCGTTTCTACACAAGGCTTGAGGTGGGCCTGCCTGATGAAGACAGTAGAAAGCAGATTGTCAGAAATACATTGAAGGGCTTCAAAAGTGTGATTCTTGAAGACGAAAACCGAATGAAGATTATATCTGAACTCATGGCCGATCTGTCCCCTTCGGACATTTGTACGATTTTAACCAAACTGAAAGTCAAGAGCATTATTGATGGCAGCAAGGAAATCAACTATGAACAGATTCTGGCATCTATTTACGAATTTGGAGGTAAAGATGAACCTATGGATAATTTTATAGTGTACCTCAATACCTATGGAGTTACACAGAATACAATCTCAAAAATGTTGAATATCAGCATACGTCAGGTGCGTAATGCATTGTCGGACAAAAAATAAGATAAAGAAGATGTCAAAAACATTACCTATTCAGCAAGTACATTTCCGTGGGGAACGGGACCAGTTTCTAACGGAAGGCGGCGGAGGATCCAGGCTACCTAAATGGGTCAACGAGGAAAATATAAGAGCCAATATTCTTCGGGTCAATGCACACATAGCCGAACTGGAACATGCCTTTGAAAAACGGGATGAAACATCTTTGCCAATCCTGACTATAGTTGATATCAACAAGGAAGCTACAGCGAAATCGCATAGGTTCGCCATACATTCCATGGTGGATGTGAACAAAAAGCGTAATGTCTTGGGTACGACTGACATTGGTAAACTGCTTGTTAAAATAGATACAAGAGCCGATTTAAAGGCGATTGCTGAGAAATTTAATCCGGAAAACAAGAATCTCAGCAAGAATCTGCAAAAAGGATTGGCCGCCGTTGCGGACATCACTAAATATGTTCCTATAACCGACACTTCCATTGAATCTGCTGAAGTCTTGAAAGTTCAGTTAGTCGATTATTTAAATTCGGAGATGAATCTACGCTCCAAGAGGTTATTGCTTAATTTCTGCAATAAGAATAATGTCGAAGTCGAAGAATTAAACTATGCGAGTGAACTGCGATTATTCAAGTTGAAAAATATCTCCAGGGAGAATGCCGGTGAACTTGTTGGAATGGATGGCGTGCTGTCTGTCAGAAAAATGCCGACTATCGAATTTCAGGCGGCTCCGGAACCGGAAGATAGTGAAATAGAGATAATGCTCCCTAAGGATGGACAGGATTATCCCATAGTAGGTTTGCTTGATTCCGGTGTGACAGACATAGGATATATGCGTCCGTGGCTGTTGAAAGAAGAAAATGTAGCTGATCTACTGCCTGATGAAATAGATAGAAGGCATGGGACGGCTGTAGCCAGTATCATCAATTATGGTGATTTCTTGGAAAAAAGAGACTTGACACAATGCGGACCTTGCAAGATACTTAGCTGTATCATCAATGGTCAGACCCGGATTTATGAGAATGAACTGGTGATGAACATACAGCAAGCGGTGGGACGCCATTCTGACGTTAAAGTATGGAACTTGTCACAAGGAATAAATGCCCAGATAGAAGACAATCGTTTTTCTGATCTGGCTGTAGCGCTGGACAGCCTTCAAAAGCAATACAATATATTGATATGCAAGTCTGCTGGAAATATTGACAATCCAGCCGATACCAGTCAATCATTCCGGCTGAACAAAGGGGCGGATTCTGTCATGAGCCTTGTGGTCGGTTCGATAGCTCATGCAAAAACGACGGAACGGGACGCAGAGGAAAATGACAGGAGTCCATTTTCTCGTATTGGCCCAGGGGTGGAGAATCATACCAAGCCTGATCTTGTCCATTATGGTGGAAACTGGGATACTCACATTTCTGCTTTTTCTATTTATGGCAGGCAGTTCTGTATGTGTAGTGGAACCAGCTTTTCCACACCACGAATCGCATCGTTGGCTGCAAATATTCAATATCGGTTAGGCGTTCCTTTTAATCCGTTACTGATTCGTGCCATTTTAATACATAATGCTTTCTATCCTTCAAATATAGCTAAATCAACGGATAATTTCAAATACGAGATGGGGTTTGGTCTCCCTGCCACCCTGGACAACATGTTATTGAACGATTCTGACGAAAGTACGATGATATTCTGTCATACAATGGATAAGGGTATAGATGTCCAGTCGCTGGACTTTCCTTTTCCGAAGAGTATGGTTGACGATGAAGGATACTACTATGGGGATATTACTGTTACACTGGCTGTTGATCCTGTATTGATAGCAAGTCAGGGAAGCGAATATTGTCAAAGTCAGGTGGATGTTTATTTAGAGACGTTTACGGAAGTTGACCATGCAGATCTTTCACAATCATCAATGATGAGGAATGAAGAGAGGATGTCCAAGGATTCTGCCAATGTATTGAATGACTTGTATTATAAGAAAGCTGCCTTTAAGGCGGAAAAAGCGAATGAAAGGATTCTTATTGAGAAAGGAAACAAGTATCAACCGATTAAGAAGTATCATGTGTCATTGGGCGACATGACACCTGCCAATAAGAGGAATATATTGCAACAAGAGAAAAAGTGGGCACTGAAACTTGTAGGACTTTATAGACAAGCAGCTGAGGTATCCAGAGAATTGGACGGAACAGACATATCGCAAAAGGTTGTTTTGATAGTGACTATAAAAGATCCTAAGAAAAGAGGTGTTATCTATAATGAATGTAAGAAATTGCTGGCAATCAGAGGTTATGCCCATAATGATATCGAGATTAGGAATACAATACAGATCGAGAACAGTGCTTCTGAAAATCTATAAATGAAGATTCTTTATCTTTGCAGGTAATAAGAGCCATCTGCTTATTTAGCGGTGGCTCTCTAAGTATGAAGCCGATGCATTGCCTATTCAATCGGGTGATTTTACAGCAAACAGACCGATAGAATATTGGATTCGTGGATATTTCTACCGTACTATAAACAAGGTTATCGGCCACACCCGATATGTTTGCAACCAGATGAGATATATCTCTATCAATGAGGGGGACATAGTTTTCAGTATATATTAAAAAAGAACAATCCTGCCATAGACACAACCGATTTATTTGCCGGAATTATACTTCCCACAAACAGGTCGGTTCCCGAGTCGAGAACCGGTAACCGGTTACAAAAGCTTGGGGTATACCAGCTTTCCTTCGATACCGCAGGTTTCCAGAACGGCAGTATTTTCTTTGTCGAAGGAGATCAGGCAGGATGGCGCCCCGGCAGTGCCTCCCTGCTCTCCGGTGACATGATAGAACCTGAGCCGCCCCCTGATGAAAAGTACTGTGTCCGCATAAGGGAATATCAGTTCATGAAACAGCCGGGTGTCCGTGCGGGCAAAAGTGAGCGCAATAGCATTCCGGTGCTCCACACATTTACGGATAAAGCGGACAATCAGTGGCGTGTCATAGGGAGGATTACAAAACACCCGTCCAAACCATGGCTGCCGTAACCCGTCATCCCCGACGGTGTAGTGATGCCTCGCCGTATTCCATGGACGGTTTACCGGTGAGCACGGGTCCAAATCGAATTCTCCCAACCTGTCAAGCAAATAAGGAGGTGTAAGCCATTCATTTTTTCCGGTGGAAGATTTTCCTTCAAAGGTCACATTCATGACAAGTCAGATTGTATCGCCGTTACCTATCTGGATATCAAACGGATTCAAGTCGAACTCATGCGTGATGTTGGTATCGTCCTGCTGCGATTCAAGACAGTCCTCCGTAAAGATACATCCTTTGAGTGTCACCGTTGTGGTCGTCCAGTCATCACTGGCCATGGGGTTGGCAAAGCTGATGATCAGGTCGAACTCACCAATTTCGAGCAACGAGCCATAGACTGAACGCAACAATTGTTGCGTGGCATAGTCCATTGTGATACTCGCCGTATAGGTAATGTTTCCGAATCCGCGGCTGACAGGTTTTCCACCCATGCCATAGTTACTTTCCACCTTACGTTTTTTCGACCACTTGATAGCGGACACACCTTCAAGGGTTGTAGATCCCTCGTCAATTCCCAGGGCGGTCGATGACAGGGTTATCATAGACCATGAATATGCCACATTATTAATTATTGCCATTTTCTATGATTTGTTTGCGGTTAATGAAAGTCCTTCCTCTACATAAATCTCCACAGCCACTCCGACAGGCACAAGGACATAGGAGATGCGGAGCGTATCGTCCACCAGTACATTCTGGTTCGGATCGATAGTGACAGCATATCCTGAAATTTCCTGCGCTGCCTGCATTTTGGCCAATATATCCCCGATAAGCGTCTTGAATGCCGTAATCTTCGACGGGGCAAGGAACCCGGTTGAAGGATTGACCATCAGCGGGGAATTCACATACGGCAACAGTGCGGCACGCACGGCGCGACGGCTCTTGTTGATAGTACGGTTCCTTGCGATGGTGCGGAAATCGCCCGTTGAACAGGTCCGGTCCTTTGAAATATAAATACCGTTCTCACGGCCGGCATACTTGATGGGAAAAATATAGCCCTTGTCATCAAGTTCGTCAAGCAATGACGGGGACAACGACTCATACCGGTTCAGGCTGATAAAATGCTCCTCCGCCTCGTCAAGACTGATATCACCGAACCCCAGCTCTATCTCCTGAAAATCATCCGTGAAGAGGTTGAACTGTTTGACCCATGCTATGGATTCATGGACGTTCGCCTTGGCAATGGCGCCCATGACCGCGCCCAAGAATCCTACCGGCGTGTGGTTCTTGTTGCGTATCTGCATCGTGAAGATCCTTTCGTGATGCGCCTGGCCGAATATACAGCTGATACGGCTTGATTCACAGATACATGAAGGAATTTTATTCAAGTCAATCTGACGCCCCGCAGTCGTATCCGCCCCAGTATTGGAAGGATTGGCGGAGAGTATGATTGACAGGGGTTGGTTCTGTCCGGCAAGCCCTACAGCCACATCATTAAGTCCCTTTACCAGGTTGAGATTGTACACTCCGGAAGTCCCGTTGGCTTTCCACAGCGGCTGTTCCGTCCAAATTCCTATCTGGTTGATCATGCCTCCGGCGGCACGTTGCATGATTTCGAGTGCGTCCCAGTTTGCAGAACAGTCGGCAAACATCACATAGAGTTTTCCCGAACCGTTCAGATTGCCTGACATCCGGAAAAACTCACGGATATGGTAGGCAGGAATGCCATGCAGAAAATTGACGTTCATCTCCTCCTCACCGGTAGCCGCTACACGCTCGACAATACCGAAATCCTTAACGGCGGACTTGAATGTGGTGATGTAGCATACATCCCCCGGTTTGAGCTTCGTTTCATTGGTTTTGCCATACCCTTCCGTAAAGAGTGTGGACTGAAGGGAAATATCAAACAATAATCCCGTCACCTTCTCGTTGGAAGAACCGGTGTCGTAAGGGATATTGCCGTCCACATCCTTGATAAAGACATTGCCGAGTGCCATTATGGTTTTGTTTTAAGTTCGTTATAAAAAGGGTTTTTGTAAAGTACAGCCCCGCCTCTGACGGTTGCCGCCGTGTCCGGAGTGTAGGTTCCACCATGCCTGTCGATATACAGGGACGGATATGCAGGGAATTTTTCCAGAATAGTCAGTATATACGGGTCTGCCACCTCGTCCTCCGTATTCCCTGTCTTTTCAGCCGGGACGGGCCGTTTGTCTTCAACCGTAGCGGGTATTTTCTCGGACATTTCCGGTATTGCTTCCGCCGGAAGTTCCGGTGCGGCAACCTTGTTGCCTTCTTTTTGAGGTTCCTCCTCCGTATTTATTTTTTTTGCCATGCCAGTGGAATAAAAAAGGGGAACGGGGCTCTGACCTCCGCTCCCCGGGTGGATATTGAAAAATGAAGAAAGGTGTGTTATTCGCTCTTTTTGTAGGCGGTATGCACCACGATCTCTGCGGGACGGACAATGTTCACGTCCATTTTCATGCGCATCTGAAAAAAGAACAGTTCGGAGTTGGCCTGCAACCGGTCAATTTTCAGAATATCCGTATCGTTGGCATAATCCACCCCCATCCAAAGATTGGAGTCCATCCCGGTGGAAAACTCTCCGAGCACCATCGTATGTTCGGGAATTCCCACGATCGGGATAATCCTCTTGCCTTTAAAGCGATAGCGGTTGACCTCGGTGTTTTCGGAGTATTTGACCTGTTTGTCCGAGATGTATTGGTCATACGCGTCCCAGGCATCCCATCCGACCACAAAGGCCAAGGATGTCTTCTTGCGGATTTGTTTGGGACATTTTTTCCACATCGCATAAAGAGCCGCTTCCACTGCCGCACCGTCTGTCAGCTCGGTCGTTCCCGAAACGATACACTGTCCGCCGGCAACTACCTGTGTGTCCTTAGAGCTTACATTGTCGAGGATGCGTTTAACAACACCGTCAAAATACTTCTCCTTGTTGGCGCCAATTTTCGTACAGCCTTCCGGTGCGGTAATTTTTGCTGCCGTATCTCCGCCACGTGCGGAGGTCCATATGGCATTACCGATGTACTCGTTCTTTTTGTCCATGAGCAGGCGAAGCATCGTGGCCTGGATTTTCGGGTCAAGTTCCCGGAATACAAGATTGCCCTCCGGCTGTGCGAAACGCCAGTACTTTTCATAGTCCCGGGGGTTGAACTCAAGGTAAACCATAAAATCAGAGGGCTCAAGATACCGTTCGGTGAACTGGTACTCGTTCGAGCCGTCATCCCCTTTGGAACCGTGAATGGGCTGTGGGGTTGGCACATTGTCCTGAATGATATTGCCCAGCTTGATGGCAGGGAGTGTATAACGGTGCTGGATGCCAGTCTTGATATGGATCAGTCCTTCACGAACCGTATCATTACCCTGCACGGTATAGGTCAGCAGGTCCTCAAGAACCTCACCGCTATATCCATTTTGAAGAAAATTTACTGTATCGGCCATTGTCGTTTTAAGTTTTTCCGTTGGAATGTGAAACTTGGCCGACTGGCGGATACTTGTGTTTCCGCGCGAGGCCCTGCGGCCTCCGGCATGTCAATTAAGATCGGATATCTGCCTGTCAGAGTTTACGGAACTTGAAATCCGCGCCGACCACCTCGGCCACCTTCTCGGCCATCATCTGCTCGGCCGTCCTGCTCGCCTCCGCCGTGGCCTGGATGTTGGCCGGATCATTGGCGATTTCTTTGGAGATGATCTCACGCGCGGGGATGGAACCCAGTGTTTTTTCCGCCAACTCGAAGTTGGCCTCCGCCATCTCCACCCATTGCGCTTTTGCCTCACGGTCAATCTTGCCTTCGCCAATGGCGTTCTCCACCAGCGTTTCGATGCGGGATGTCCTCTCGTCCTTCTCCTTTTGTTCGTAAGTGGAGAGACGCGCCGTGGCAGCGGACAGATCCTTCTGCAAGTTCCGGATTGCAGCATCCTTGCCGGCAATGACCGTTTGTGCGTCACTCAGGGCTTTCTGTACCTCATTGTATTTAGGTTCCATGGCTGCCAGTTCGGAGATACGGGCCATCACGTCCTTGACTTCTCTGTCCTTCATGCCCAGCGAGGCGGCAATCGCCCCATATTCAAAACCTTGTGTCTTGTTTTCGTTTGTCATATCGTTTTCTGTTTCTGTAAGAGTAGGAAAAATATCCTCAAAAGGTTTATTCCCCTTACTGACACGGTCCATCAACTCCTGAATGGCCGCCATGTCCGCCAGTCCGGCGATCTCGTCATGTACTTTGCGACAGAGCTGCCTCGATGTACGAATAACGTTCTCTGATGGAATGATGCCCGCTTTTACGGCAGCCTGCGCATCAAAATAAGTCCCGTCCTTGCCGGCCTGCCCGTCCATAATGGCGCGCACATGCTCCTTATTCAAACCGAATCTTTTTCGATAAATCGTTTCTATCTGCCAGGTGAAAGCCAACAGCATGTCCGAAGGCTCCTCCCCGTCATTGTCCGGCAGTATAGGATTATGGATCATTAAAATGGCGTAGTCCCTCATAAGGGAACGTTTGCCCGCAACCCAGATAACGGAAGCCATTGACGCCGCCACACCCTCGATGACACATTCGGTGTCCACTTTGGCATTGGCGATGGTGGAATAAGTGGACATGCCGTAAAGGACACTGCCACCTTCCGAATTGATTAACACGCGGATACAGGAGGGACGGATAATATTTTCAAGAAAGTCGAACTCGTCATTGAACCGGGAGGTGGTTTCTTCCGTTATGCGGCCGAAGAAACGGATAACGGAAGGTTCACCCGTTTTTGCTTCACCCACCACATATTGCAATTCTTCTGTACTCATGTTTTTCTTTTTATGGAAGAGTAGGCGTCAAGCAAGATTATGGGTTGAAAACAGTACCGGACAGGCTGTTCCATCTGCACTCCACGTAACTTCAAGATCATTTTATAAGACATTGGGATATGGCAGCGGGACTTACCTTCCGGAATAATGACATTTAATCGAAAAATGACCATGCATTACTTGAACAGACTAAGTGCCGGGCTACCCCTTCGGATATCCATATCGTGAATGTGCAAAGCCCCAACCATCAAATGCCGGAAATGTCATCCTTGTTTCCGTCATGTACGTCTGTTTCCACCGCCCGACTGAATCCGGTCACCTTATCATAGCCCGGTTCAGGGTGATATCCGTGCCCGCCGCCGTCATGCTGCGGCGCATCGCCATGCTGCGTGAAAGGCGGCATGACCAGATAGCGTCTTATCCAATCCCTGTATTTCCATGCGGAAGACTCCCGGAACCATACCTCATAGTCCACCCAATACGCCTGGAGCATATTGGTGGTTGTCGGCATGTCAAAATAGGTCAGGTTACACCGTTCATTAAGGGCGGATTCCCTGTTCTTGGCATCCTGAATGGCCACGTTCAGCCTCTGGAATACGATGAATGACTCGCACTCCCTATCCTCGTCCCCATTGTTGAGCGTATTAAGAATGAAGCGTACACGCATGGTGGCGCGTCCTTCGCCGATTCTCTGCTGTTGCACCAGGTACCTCACGTTGACGAAATGGATAAAGACGGCCGGAAAAAGGGTCTCATATTCCGTGTTTTCCCCACGTACGATACGGGCGAACTGTCCGTTGTCAATGGCTATAGTCTTGAAAAAGGGAGGTGAGAGCGGATCGTCCGGATCCTCCCTTATGGTCTGTATGGCCCGCTTCACCGCCTGATACATGTTCACAAACGGATTTTCAGACACTTCTTCCGGCAGGCTTTCCTGCACGGGAGCCGGTTGATGCGGTTGCCTTACGGAATGCTTGTCCTTTATCATACGCCCGGAAATCCTTTAAAAATCATATCCATAAAGTTATCAGCGATGTAATCCTCTATCTTCGGGGAGAAACCGATGAACTGGCGGTGTACGGGACGCCGTGCAGAATGCTGGTTCACAGTGTACAGGCCAAATTTCGGGTCGGTATTGTGTACGGCGGCATAATGCCCGTAGCGGTTCTTGCTACGTCCCCGTTTGCCTTTGACCGGAATGCTCTTCTCGGTAGTCCATATTGAGTAGCGGGCCCCTTTACGGAATATCCAGCTACCGTCGCTGCGCCGCCCCCTGATATCGGTCCTGTCCGCTTCTCCCTTGATACCTGCGGCAAGAGCTCCCGTGTCATTCATGACCGGATGTGTAAACTTCCGCCCCCAACGGGAGGTACGTGGCGTCCATGTGCCGCCGCAGAAACCTCCCGAGGGAAAGGAGGCAAGAAATTGCCGCCGGCTGTACTGTCCGGCCTCGGTGGCAAAATCAAACGTGTTACCCGCCAGACGGCTGGGCAGGAACGGATCCCAGCCTCCCTTTTCCCTTTCCCTCACCCAATGGGCGCAAAATTCATCGAGTGTTATCTTTTGCATGAAATTTTTCTTTTATCCGTTTTACAATTTTAGTCATGTGCTCCGGCAGCGGCATGTCGAAATAGCGGTGTGCCCTGGAAAAAATGCGTCCGCCCGTGGCCAGGCTCTCCCAGAAGACAGGATCAATCCTCTTCCTGCAATTTTCCGGAACGGGCAGTGCAGCCCGTACTGCGGCGAACCCGTCCGCTACCAGATAGCAACGGCATCCCCACTCAATGGGCGGTATCAACTCCGGCGGGAATTCCGACTTACGGTACGAGAGTCCCTCGAGGGACAGATGCCACGCCCGTACCCGTTCGTCTCCCTGCGTCACATAGGTCAGCACCGTGTCCGTATCCACTGTGAGCCACCATGCCGCCATCGAAGCGGCGAAAAGCACCTGGCTGTTCTCTCTCTCCGCATAAATAAAGTTATACCGGTGACATATCTCTCCGTATGCCTCCATATCCCGCTCATCCACTGTTTCAGGCATATCCTTGAACATCGCATACTCTTCGGCCGCCGCAAAATCAACCAGGTTGTCTATGGCAGCGATGAGAACATCACGCTGCAGCCGCTCTCTCTCCGTCGTAAAGTCATTATGGTTTCTCAGAATCTCCAATGCATGGTCCAGGTCAATACGTAAACCTGTCAACGCTCTGTCTATCAAGAAAGAAGCACGCAAAGTGATGATATCCTCCATAATATCGAGGCGTTCGGCACTGTTTTCGTAGTGGAGAATGAACCTGCGGAATGCCTCAAATATGACACGGTACTCCTTTTCCGTACCGGATTCCTGAGAAGCGGACGCCCTGACAGCTCCATATGGAACACCGTTTGGGAACGGAAGCCGGGCCATCACTCCGTTCCCCGCAAAAAATTTTCAACCTTACTCCCCCGAGGATGCCCGTAACGCCGGAAATACTCTTCGTCTGACATGATACCACGGTCGTTATGGCCGGGAATGTACCGGCCGCCATCCGCTTCAAGCCCCATAGCCGGGATGGCATTAAGCTGCCTGCCCACATTGATTCCGAACTCCTTCTCGATTTCGTCAGCCGCGACCTCGTATTTTTCAGTAATGAGCGAATAGAGCCTGATACGGTCCTCGTTATTCATCTCTATCCGGTTTGAATACCTGAATTCCAGTCCTGCAGGAATATATCCGATGGCTACCAGCCGGGGGATTATCTCCTCATTCATGACATTCTCGATATATCTGCGGTAAACCTCGATACGGTCACGGAAAATGTCCTGATGCGCCTTGGTCGAACCCACATACGACTGCATTCCTCCGGCCATGGACTCGGAGCCGAGCACAAGGTTGGCAACCTCCTTGTTGACAAAGTCAATCAGTCCGGTATATATCTTTTCCGAATTGGACATGGTGAAGGTCTTGATGTCCACCTCATCCTCGATGCCGGTGACCACGACCTTGTTCTGTGCCGCATTGGCTATTTCACCGGCCAGCCGTTTGCGGTCGGCATTGCTCTCACTGACCGTCTTTCCATGAATGATCGGTTGTCCGTAGGTGTGGGAGAAGTTAACATAATTGGCCACCGTGAACTTTTTGGCGAGTATCAATGGCGTTGTGGCAGAAAAAAGCCCAAGGTCCCCCGACGTCACCAGCACATAACAACGGTGGTAGGCCGGATTGCGCAAATCCCAATGCGGCTCCCATAGCCCCTGCCTTTTCAATACGACTCTCTGGTCCGGCAGTACATTGCGCCGTTCGATGATGTTGACTTCCGCCAGCCTGCCTGTTCCGGAATCAACATACGGCATGATTTCGAGTAAAGTATACCCGTAAAGCTTGGCTTCCACGATACCCTTGATTATCTTGTCAAATTGCGAGCCCTGTATCTTTTGCGAGTTCACCACGTCTTTGGTATATTTCCCTTTCCCGTTCACATGCGCAAGCATATAACGGTCACCAAGTATCTGACTCTCCAAAGTCTCGACCACCGACCGTATATGCGCATCCTGTTGCAGGCAGGCCTCGTATAAGTCAATGAGCCTGGCACGGTCATCAAGGATGTATCCTGAACTTATATCCTGGCGGCATGAACGGTAGCGGTTGTTACGTTCGATTTCGCGGACATACTCCTGAATGGTTTTCTTGGAGGTCCTGAATATGCTCTCCAAAAGCTCCCCGTTGAATGAATTGTCCGATGTCACCATATTTTTTTGCTTTTTTACCTAAAGAGTAGAGCGCAGGCAGGAGAGAAGTTTTGTACAAAAAAAAGTATATGAAAAACAAGCTTATTAATGCTTGATTTGCAAAACGAAATAACACAACCAAATATATAGATATTTCGATTTAAATTTTATGTAAACTGCTTATTATCAACGACAATTAATTGAATGAAAACAAAAAAACAGTCTTGTTTTTTGTGATATTTCACCATAAAAAGATATATATTTGCACAATGTTGAATACAAAATTGAAAACAAAGGAAAAAAGAACATGAAAGAAGAAAAGATTTCCTGCCGGACAGTCCGGTACAGGGAATTCCCCGATTTGCTTTTTGGAACGTCACAGGAGGACGGACCGGTCTATTTCGACGCAACACATTTTATCCGGGTCCGAGGAGACGCATGCCGGCACAACGTCCGTGACTTCCGCGCCTCTTTCCATCATTGGATAACAGCGCTGACGGATGTTTACGGAATAGACAAGGAGAATATGATTATCCGTGACGAGGCGTCGGGACATCTGTTAATTGATGAATGTCTGGCTCTATTATTTGTCGTTTACATCGATCCTGCATTCGGTGCCTACCTTCTGGAGCGCATGTCCGAATTGCTGTCCGGTGGATTTACCGTTTCAGACACTTGGCTGGTACAGACTGCCTGCCTTAGATTTACAAAGGAGGAATTAACGCAAATATTAGGACAACATGAGACGTAGTACATTTAAACGGCCGAAAATGGTGCTCATTTTCAACGGGGCACAGGTTCTTGTCGCCATTACGCGCTCGTTGCATAGTGCGGCGGAACTGACAAAAGGCAACTTGCAGGCCATTTCATTTTGTTGCACGGGCAAGTACGTATGCAGCGGAGGGCTCTATTTCAGACATCTGCATCCGGATGTCGAGATCGAACTGTCCGACCTTGGCACGCTGATGCTGAAGGATTATGATGCCCTTTGCGGTGAAAAACGTACATACTATCCGGTACGCAAAATGGCCCACAAGCGGGCCTTGCTTGAAAATAAACATAAATCTGACAACAGGAAGAAAGGAGGAAATGACAATGAGAGAGAATAGGAACATTCCGTTTCGGGACTGGAACATACGGGTTTCCCGAGACCACAGCGGCCATCTGCACATCTGTGCCATGGACGTATGTAACATACTTAAACGTAGCGAGCTGCTTGAAGACGGGGCTATCGCCCGCATCTGCCCGACGGCATTGAGGATCAGTTTCCGGAAGAACGGACGGGAGCAGTGGAGTTTCCGGCCCGTTGATATGCGCAGGCTTTTGCGTATGGTGTGCAAGGAGACTATTATACCCCGCGACATACTCGACGAATTGGAGGCATGGGGCAACCAACTTCTGGAACAGGAGTCTGATGATCGGCACGCCGCAGCCCGGAATGACATAATCCTTCATTTCAAGGAAGGGTTTCCTGTCACATTCCGGCGCATCGGCGACAAACTGATGATCAACGCCACACAGATCACGATGCATTTCGGGAAGATACCATCCGAGTGGCTCCGCATTGCCTCTACAGATATGCTCCGCAGGGAGTTGGCGGGTAACGGACGTACCGGAAAGTATGAGTCGCAAATCTTCACCACGCGTGGACGTGGGCATGGAGCGACCTGGCTGGAATCCCCCCTTGTCATACCGTTGGCCCGGTGGGTCGCACCGGAAGACCTGTCCCTGGCGGAATGGTGTGGTGAAGCTATTGAAAAACTGTCCATGAGACGCCCGACGCCCGCCATTCGTGAACATCCGAAGCCGGCGCCACCCAATATGCCTTGTCTGGATTGTCCTATGCCACAAGACATGGAGGGGGCAAAGGAACTGATCCGGGAACTACGGAAAGTGGTGCGCGACTCCATGCCCAAAATTGTCTTCTACGAGGAGTTCATCGAGAACAGGGAGTGGTTCAAGAGTACACGTATCGCCGACGAGCTCGGTATCTCCCCGCGACAGCTGCATCAGTTTCTTGCCGAGGAAGGAATCTGCAAGTACGAAAAACGGCAGTGGGTGGTCTTCCCCTCCTGCCGGGCATGGCAATGTGATGTCCCCTACACATGGGAGAACAGCCGGGGAAAGGTATATACCTTCGGTTCGACAAAACGTTGGACGCAGGCTGGCCGTGAATGCATCATAGAGTTATGGCGGAAAAAGAATCCGGAATACCATTTACCGGGTGCATAACGATGGAGACAGCATTACAGCGGATAATCCGCAAGACAGGAAGGACTCCGGTGGAATGCCGCTGTCCGCTATGCCGGCAGCAATGCCGCACCCCGTGTCTTGGTACGCCGGAAGATGTACATTTTTCCGGGACGGCTTATACGGGCTGCACTCCGTCGGATTCAAACCTACGGTAGGAAAACCGTCATACACACCATCACAAAGGAGAACCTGAAATCCAGCCAATCACTCTCCTGGAACGAGGCCGGGGAGTGGGGCTGGACGAACGGAATGCCGGTACGATACGGGAGACCTGCCGGCTGATGGAGAAATAGTCAGGAGACGGCTCCGTGAATGATGCAAAGATATAACCCGTTAATTCCTCCGCGCCGATTTCATGGAGCCGTCTTTTATCAATTCATATCAATTGAAAACAATTTGCACCAGTCATGGCTATCCTTACCATGAAACCAAATAAAAGCAATGATATGGAATTAAAAAGCAGAATGACCGTCGAAGAGATGGCGGCACACCTGAGGGAACATACCGGCAAGTTCGCCAACCGGGTTTCCGTGGGACGTTATGCCAGGAAACTGGGTTACTCCGTGTATAAACCGATGCGAAACGGCAAAATATGCCACTTCTATGTCAATCCCGCAATAAGGGATGATGAAACGGGAAATTCACAAACGGACGTGTCCGGGAAATAGCGCGCCATGAAAGGGCATAATGAAAAAAAAACGGCCGTGATACCGTTTCTGAAATGCTTCAGCGGACTGCTGGGAGCGTTTTCACCGGAAGAGGTCATATTCATGGTGTACATGGCGGAACGCACGCGTCTGCGGGAGAAGGGATATGATACTTTGCGTAGCAAACGATATCATATGGAGAGTATGGAGATCGGTTCGCGCCTTTTTGATAAATGCGTGAAGAAGGCAACATGCATGGGGTTGCTTAAACGGGTTCCGCTTGGCGGAATGTATGACTATCTCTGGGATATGTGCGCTTATGACAGACTCGTGAAAATACTGGCGGAACTGAAAACATCCTTTTGTACCAAGGCATTCTGCCGGCAGGTGTTTGATGTGGAAAAAAGAACTGTGATGTCCGTCTCTGACAAGGAGGTTTACCGCTGGAAGGAGAACGGACAAAAGCACGGAACATGTCCGCCCTGAAAAGAGGCACATGGAAGAATAACAGACGGTATCATTGCATTGCCGTCTGTTTTTTTATGTCCGTATCCATATGCGACAAACAACAGATGTCAATTTGAAACAAAATATGGCGTCAGGGAGAGAAGCCCCGGACGCCCCGTTTTTTTACCTTGAAGATGATACAAATGTACCGGATGACTGAGACGAGGGGTGTTACAAATGTAGCAACAATACTATAAGCAGTATTATACAAGAAGAAGATGGTAGATGTACTTTTTTCTTTGGAGCAAAGAAAAAAGATACCAAAAAAGAAACAAATGGATGTCAGACGGCATCGCCGTCTGTTTTTGTTTTTATAAGGGAAAGAACCAAAAAAAGAAAGGGCTGCTCCCCCTTCAGATTCCTAAAGGAGAGAACGATAAAATAATATTCTACCCCTGCTGTCGTGCTTATCGCCTGACATCCTTGCCCCGGTTCAGCTTGACGATGGAACGCACACAGTCACACACCAGTTCGGCATCCTTACGCTCCCTGAAATAGTTGCCGCATTCCAGGCGCTTTCTGTCTGACGGCCGGCTGCTGTCCCTGCATTCACAAATTTCCAGGACATCATTCAGGTAATAGTATTTCCCGCCACGGTTAATACGTATTTCCAGCGGTTCAAGGCGTTTCAGCCGTCCGTTCCACACAATCCCTTCCCGGTGCAGCGCATCGGCAAACCGGCTGCGGGCACTGGTTCCTATCGGGGTAATCTGCCAATTCTCCGCAACGCCGATTTCCTCATGCAGCGAATGACGCAGGGTACCGTCCTCCTCCATCAGGCAATACAGCACAAGATTTCCTTTCCTGTCGATCTCCTTGAACGCCCCCAATATGACATGCCCGTCCAAAAGACTCACTTTCACCTGCTGCCCGTCTTTGGGTATGTACATGGATTCCGACAATGCGCCTTTGCGCCTGTCCCATACCAGATGCCGTTTGTTCAACAGACGCTGTACCGCAATCTTCTGTTCCATATCCGCTTCCCGGCAATCTTTCAGGGGCATTACGACATCGTCCGTAAGAAGCTGTCTGTCCGCTGTCACCCTGACCGGGACTGAAATACACTCGCCGGAAACATCCCCCACAAGCCCCGTCTCCAATGTTGCCTCATTGAACACGACCACCCCCTTGCTTATGCAGAGTTTGCCCGGAATATTCCTGATATCCTTTCTACGATATGGTTTCATTATTCATCCTTTTCTTCGCTTCCTTCCTGTAACATTCAAAAGCCATATTTTATACATAAGAGAAAAATTATGGCAAATATACACAAATCCATCAAAAAAGACAGGCGTTTAAATACCAATTATCAAGATTCTTATACAAAAACACAAAAAACATACAAAAAAGTCAAAACTCATACACATGCATTACTGTATATATTCTATATGGTTAATAAATAGGCTGTTACATTGTAATCCTTACCGATGGGAATCCCTTTTTAACATGCTGTTTTACAGGATTCAACAAGCCGTTTCTTATCGGTACAATTAAGAATATACACCAAGAGCCGGAGTACTTTGGCACTATATATTTATGCCTCCATTTCCGATATTCCCCAAAACCGGCCTTACCCGCAAGAAACGAAAGTCTTCTGAAAGTCTGTATATCCATGAAAACCGGAAGTATTTGTATCTGTGGCTTGGCATGTCTTATAAATACCTGAATAACAGTTATGGTTGTATTTAAATCCGCTGCAAGTCCATGTCCCGTTACTATATATTTTTTGACGTCTACTTACAATTTTATGACATGGCCCCATATTGGGTCGTTTTAGAAAACGGGATTTGGAAAAATGCCCCGAGGATAGAAATCGAATCCGCACCTTGGAGTACACCCACCCGTTTCTTTTTAAAATTGTTACTATATTGATTTATAATAAGTTATTTGTTTTACTTTTATATAAAGTAAGCCTAAAAACGTCTTTTTTATTATCTTTACTTACAAATTGAAAGCGAAAAAAACTTTTCAGTCCTATTTTATCCGTTTTAAGTAGATAATAGTCTGATAATCAATAAACAAAACAAATTTTGATTTTATACATACATTGAAACGGGGCTTTTTTGATTTTTGCAAAGGAAAAATTTTTTTTCAAAGAAAATCACTTTTTCTATTTGATTGATATTCAATTACTTATAAACCTTCCTCGCGTGCGTGCGTTCCATATTCGCAAAAGGGTTGTTTTTGAAACAATCAAAAAAAAATTTCTCAAAAAGTTTTGCAGTTCTGAAAAACGGTTTTATAATAGTCATGTACTCGAAAGCCAAACAAACGGCAAACAAGTACGGAGAAAAACGAATAAAAAAATAGATAGTAAAAAAAAAGATTTAAGAAACAGACAGACCAAACCGCCAAGAGCGAGAAACAAAAAGCCTTTTTTGTGGGAAACCTATTTTTGAGGCTTGGAAAATCAAAAATTCGCTTGTTCGCTTTGGAGCGATTAAATAGGGTGTTAAATAACCACACCGAGCAAGACTACAAACCAATGTAGCAAGTTGGAACGGCTAAAAACGTGTTTTTAGACCGCATACACAAAGCACGCAAATTTGGGAGTGCAAGTTGTATGAAAAAGGACGTGTAAGAATAATGCCATAATTGCGCCCAGTGCGCTCGGAATAAAATGCACGGTAACGGTAAAAACTATCCGTATAGGGGACGCCGGTAAATGTATATGCCAATGCTATGCGCAATACCCGGCTCGGCAAAACGCCTAAATGCCTCACCTTAAAGTTATCTGCCGGATTGGAAAAGATTCGGGACGTGCCAAAGAAACGTCTTGTCGAAATTGGAGTAAGCGAGCGTTTGCCATAATGCGAAGTTACAGGTATTTGTCATTTAACATTGCAAATATAGTATTTTTTTGCGAGCAAACTATAGGGCACGTTAAGAAAGTTGCGGAAATGAATTAAGACCCGCGCATGTAGGGTGAAATACATGGGCGGGTTATGGGCACGTGGCAATGGCTGCCACATTTCGCAGCAATGTGAGATTTCCGGTTCGATTCCGGAAGTGCCCGCAATACGCACTTTTGCGTAGTAACTAATACTTTATCATTATGGCAACAAGCAGATTAAATTCAGAAGAGTTTGTAAATTTGGTGAACGGGTTGAAAGGCGTGATCCTTGTGTACAAAAGTACAGACCGTGACGGCAATGAAAAAGAAACCGCCCAACAGTTTTTTGGTGCGGATTATGAACCGAAAGACAAGACGCAGGATGAAATTTTCCGTGTATGGAAAAATGTGGTGATGACTTTCTGGGCTGTCAAAGCCGAAGAAATCAAATTGCGTGAGGCGAACGACGGCATCCGCTCGAAACTCCGTGCCACAACTCCGTGTGCCGTCATCTTCCGCACCGAAAAGGGTGAAACGGTGAAACGCTTCGAGTTGGAAGAGTCCGTATGGGCAAAAATCGGTCTTGTACCGACCAAAAAGGACTTTGAACGCACGGCACGTGACTACAAGAAAGCTATCCACGCCGCCGCAAAAGCGTCCTTTGATGCGCTTGGTTTCCGTGTGGCGCTGCCAAGAGAAGCGGAACAACCGGTACCACAACCTGCCGAAGTCCCGGCAGCAGTGACCGTAGAAACGACTGCCGGAACCGTGGCGGAACAGGCGGGCGCCAAAAGCAAGGGCAAAGGCAGAAACGCAGGCAGAAACAAAGCAACCGAACAACCGGCTGCCGGACAGTCCCAAGAACAGCCTGCTGAAGTAACCGCTGAAACAACCGCCGGAGCTGTTTCCGAACAGGCGGCAGGACAACAACCTTCCACTGATATGAAAACTGCCGCCTGATTCATTGGAATTTCCGGTGAATTGCAGGTAACATGCCCGCATTGTATGGCAGTGTGCCGACTTTGCGGGCTTTTTCCGTCCAACTGTCTACATATCACTGTATGCCAATGGTATATCCTGCAACAAAGTGGTTTGTGAGAGTAAAGATGTTGCTATTTACCGTATCACCGCCATTGTTATACAGCGTGGCACATCCGGACAAACACTTGCGGTCAAAATGCCGCCATCAGCATAACTCCCGTTTTACAGGGAGATGCCGGATTAAATTCACGGGTGCTTCAGGTCTTGGCTGAAAACGGGTTCGATTCCCGTACACCCACACTTCCAATTTAACTTCCACAATTTACTTCTTTGCGTCGTGAGATGCCGTTCCCACCCCCGACATAACACGGTTGACGTAGTGCAGCAGGGCTGCCTTCAAATCACCCTTCACTGGGTGAGCTACGTCCCGCTGTTATCCCCAGTTTGGAACGTGAGGTAAAAGGAAACACCGGAAACAGATAACTTATAATATATTTCAACATGGTAGAGATATTCTCCACAGACCGTACCATGAGTCTGGGCTGCTTTGTAAATTTCAAGGCTGCCAAAGGTACACTCAGCGGGCTTGCCGATGCCGGGATACTCAGCGAAAAACCGGCTGTCATGGTGTGCAGCTACAAGAATGACGAACCGCAACAGGAATATGTCGCAACTTATTCCGGCGGGAAATGGCATACGCCACGGATACCCAAAGTTCCCCATGCCGTCGAAAACAGGACAAAAAGACGCCACAGGAAACGTTTGCGCAAAGAATACCCGACTCCGGAACACTGCTTCCGTGAAGGGTTTCCTGACTGGATGAACAGGTCATACCCGGTGCCATATGCCGACAATCTCAGAAGTTGCAACCGGAAATGCCGGATACATGCGGTATAATGCAATAATCAAAACAAGACATAATCACATGAGAACATTAGCAGATGTAAAAAGAAAAATGGAACTCGGTTCCAACTGGCACTGCGTCAGGCTGTCCGGAGGCAACGAGGATATGGGCGTACGTGAGGTCGGCAAAGTACAGGGCAATGCCGTGGCTTTCCTCAGCGGTGGGAAACTCTCGTGGCTCTGGTGGCCAAAAGCAAAGGACGTGCAGGTACAAGGCAACTCGTTTACCATATTCCGAAACGGGAAGCCGGCACTTCGGTACACCCTTGTGGAACAGGCGCCACAGACAGTCAGTACAAAATAATATGAATTAATAACAACCATGGGGGCGGAATGCCCCTATGCTTTTACAAACAGGAGAAAAAAAGAATGGCAAAAATAACGGAAAAACAAACAGAAGAACCATGGGAACAAACAACTTATCCACCCACCGGTGTGGTGTAATCCTGCGCGGTATCTGCGGCGGAGCCGCATTGAAAGACAAGTCACCGCAGATTTCAGAAGACAATACCGTCATAACCTGTGGTGCGGAACTCAGTATCTGGGATATCTGTGCCATATCGAGCGATGCCGAAGCCTTTGGGCTGCAGGTCAAGTTCGGTTATGACGGACATACAAGAATCACTTTCACCCCTAAAGAACAACCGGAATGAAATCATATTACTACATGGACTGCCTGCACCGTGAAATCTTCCTTGAAGAGGAGGATATTCAGGCCGTGCCAGAATCAGGCAGGGCAGACGAAGTCTGTTCCGCCATTGCCGGGAAGCCGTATGTCGTGGAGCAGTTCATGGCGGACTCTTTCCGGACCCTCAAAGACGCGGTCAGCCGCCTGTGTGATTCCCCCGATGTTAAAAGCCGCCACGACGCTCTGATGTATATTGTGTGGACGGCGGCACTGGACATCAGGGAACGGAGGACCCTGCGCCATGGCGAAGCCGCCGTCAAGGTAACCCGTGAAGACGGTTTCGTGTGGCTGCTTGTACCGGCGGAAAATGCCCGGAAGCTATGGGAGGCGGATGTCTTTGCCCTGTACAGGCTTTATGCCGATGATTCGGAATCCCTGATCGAAAGCGAGGCGGATTTGGAATCGACCATCGAGGGCGGATACCAGATAGGTATCGAGGTGGGGCTCGCCTCCGTAATGGGCCATGCTGCTCGGATAAAGCAACAATAAAAATCGGAAACAATCAAATAATCAAGAAGAAAGGTATGAAAACAACATTATTGACAAAGGAAAATGCCCACCGTGTGACCATGGTGCGGCGTGTGGATGCCTCGGAAAGCGAGCCGGTGGCGTTTCTTTTCAGGGGAAAGAGACACGGGTATTGCAGCTATTCCCACCTTGTCGGGAATCCGAGTGGGGAAGAAATCCTCGCCCCGGCGAATTTCAAGGACTGGGAGGTTGTGGAAGTGGCGCATCCGGGTTATTTGGAAGACTACTTCCGCCGGGCGTGCGACTCCTATAACCTCACCTCGTTCTCACCCGAAGAGCGGGGTGAAACGGACATCGCCTCGCACGAAAAGGAACTGCACGAGGATTTGCAGTCTATGCCCGAACAGCAGCGGGAACGTTACATGGAAAACTACAAACGCTATTTCTCGGCAATGATTGCCGCCAACAGCCGCTGTGCCAGCGCGATGATCACGGGACCTGGGAGATTTAACACCGCCCGTAACGAAAAGGCCTGCAACAGCCACAACAAGAGCGTTACGGCATTCAGAGAGTGGCGCGAACGTGCCCTCGAAGCCGCCAAGCCCGAAGAACAGCGTGCCGAAGAGGAATGGCAGAGGGTCAAAGCTGACATCGACGACACGGCCGCCACCATCCGTGGCATTGATACGGGCACATTACGCGGTTATAGCCGCTCCCTTTTCGTCGGCAATCTTGCCGGACGGCTCTCCACATATGCCAACCATGGCAATGTCGAAATAATCGACCGTGCCGTCGCCCGCCTCCGCGAGTGGAACGGCAAGGGCGGGAAACCCGTCGTCACGGAGCGTCATTCCATCTTCAAATACCCCGAGATTGCCCGCAAGGTGCGGGAGAAACAGCAGGAACAGGCCGGCCGTGAGAACCGTGAAATACCGTTTGACGGCGGCAGACTGGTATGGAATTACGGGGAGAACCGACTGCAGATACTTTTCGACGGGAAACCGGACGAACAGACCCGGACACTGTTGAAAAAGACCGCATTCAAATGGGCGCCGAGCCACCAGGCATGGCAGCGGCAACTGACACTGGCGGCAGAATCCGCCGCACGGCACGTATTGCGTATCGACTTCTAACATACCGGCATCATGAAATACATCATAGATTCACGTTATTTCGACGGGACATGCCTCACGTCGATGTCGGATGACATGCACAGCGACTACGGCGGCGAGACGCTGGAAGCACTGCGCGAAAGGGAGAAGAACCCGCACCTGGCCGCCGTATCACCGGGACGCATGACACAGCTTGTGAAACGTTATACCCGGGCACTATGCAAGCCCTTCCGTGAAATTACGGAGGAACGCTACTACGACCTGTCGGAATGCTTGCCCCCGGCGCGTATGGGTAGCGGATGGTTCTTTGTCGGGGAACCTTACTATGGTGACCTATATCCGTTCTGCTTCCGCTCGCAGGAGCGGTTCTTCATGGCGGAACGTTCCATACGTCTTTCCGACGGGAAACTCTCCCGCCAGATCAGGGAACATGCGGAGAGGCTGAACCGCCGTCCCACTCTCGTCAAGGGCACGCCGGAGGTGCGCTACATGGCATGGTATCGGTCGGACGTGGCCTATATCCCGTACTCGTTCATACTGGACGGGAAAAAGCGGTTCTTCCGGAATCTCGCCACACGGACGGGGGTTGAATTCTACGATCGCAGTAATCGGAATGAACTGGCGGCATTGCTGCGGAACCTGCGCGGTAACGATTATGAATACTGCACTTTCTACTCCCAAAAGAAGGACCTCTTCGAGTTCTTCGACTGGCTGCGGCAGAACAAATACACGCTGGAAGTCCAGGGCGACTTGTTCGACTTCGCTCCGGACCGTTCCTATGTGGACTTTCACGGCAACGTGCGTGAGTATTCGGCCGTGTTCCATTACCGCGTCTATTCACGCGAGCTTTTTGGCCATATCATTAACCAACTGCGCACCGTGAAACGATTTCACGCATGGTGCAGGGAAAAGCAGGGAGGATAACCATGGATACGCTCGACAAACTGCGCATCATCGAAAGTGATGCCGTGCCCAAGGATGATGCAAAGATAGAAGACCTCACTACTTCCATCAAGATCACCCACTCCTGCGGTTGCGTGATGGTGGAACATTTTGCCTGTGGAAATCCTACGACGGTACGTAAGGAGGAAAGCCCGGAAAAACACAAACGGCTCCTTGCTGAAAGAAAATATCATGTCGAACTCTGTAAAGAACATAATCCTGAACGACAATGACACAAATCATCAGAACAGACGGGACACGCCAGGAAATATGTCCCGCAAACGGCACCGACTTCACGTTGAAGGAGATGCAAGCGATAGTCGGCGGAAATATCGAACTGGTAGAACTGGACGAAAAGACGACGATGGTCGTGAACGAGGAAGGGAAACTTTTGGGCATGCCCTACAATGCCGGGGCGGACAGGGAATTCCATTCCCGTTTTCCTTCTTCAAAAGACTTTATCGTCGGCAATGTACTCATATGCAACAACAATCAAATCAGATAAAAATTATGGATAAAGAAAAAGCAAAAGTGCTCAGCGAAATCCTCGCGCGCTACAAAGAATTACAAGAGAATGACAGTGTAAACCTGATCGAATTTCATACCGCTGACGGGCAGAGACACGGTATCGGCAACCCGGAAGCCATCAAGCTGTTGCTTTCGGTGGCGGTCATCGAACTGGAACGCCAGCTCTGGGCCGCACAGTTCGGTGATATTCCGGAAAGCCTGGAGAACAGCCGCGAGTACAAGGCGGCCAAACAGCTGGAATACGCCATGAACGATTTGGGATTCAAGTCCGAACGTTTCGCCCAGGCTCTTCCTTATTTCCACAAGACACTGGAACAGACATTCTTCCGAACTGTAAAAGCCGGAATTCTCGCCATGGCGGAGCGTGACCCGCACCGTATCGACGGGCGCAATGAGGCTTCTTACGAAATGTGCCGGATGCTGGCCCCCATGTTACAGGATACCGGACTTCCATTCATCTAAAAGGGCATGTTCATAGACGAGAGGACACAGAACCGGATTCATGCCATCCCCGGCGAGAGCATTTCCCATAGCACGATGCGTGCGCAAGACCTGATCCCGGTGTTCATGGATGTTATCCGTGACACACCGGAGTACGTGCAGATGATGAATGCCGTCCCCGCCCATGTCATGGAAGACAAGGATGCTGAATGGTGGAACAGCGATGACGCAGCCGGATTGCTGGAATCGCTGTTCGACACGCTTGACAGCTGCTCCCCGGAGGATTACTATTTCGGTGCCCACCCCGGTAACGGCTCCGATTACGGATTTTGGAAAATGGACAAATGAATGCCGGAACATGATACGGATTAAAAAAGACAAATGGCATGGCATCCTCAAAGACGGGGTTTGTATCGGGCAAATCTATCTTGCCCGTGCCGAAAGCAGGAAATTGAGATACTGGGCAATCTCTTGCGTGAGTGGAATCGGTTTCAACACTTTCAATGAAGCCCGCAGTTATGCCAAGAATTTCCTTTAATAAAAGAACCGCATGATAAATTGGATACAACAGATGCTTTTGCGCCGCAAAAAGACGGACAAAGGCAGAATGACACTCAGGAAGGTGCAGGAAGAGTATGGCGAGAACGACGTATGCATGGGAGAACTCCTTGATGCCCTTCCTGCCGACGGACTTTCCATAGAGGAAGCGTTCGGGCTGGCTGTCGCCGCCAAGAAATGGGCGGACGGAGACCGTTTCTACCGGAGTATCAACGATGGGGAACCGGAAGAATTGTAAACAACAACAGAATAATGAAAACAAAGAAAAATGGACAGATATGATTTCATAAGATTCGGGGAACAGGTACGCTGGTACAACGAAAGCGAGGACCTGATGGAAACCATGCAGGTGTGCTGCCCCGTATATCCTCCCGTGCAGGGCGACACAAGGGTACAGCTGGTATCCGCCGGAATAGAGGCGCTGCAATCGGGATACGGGTCGGAAAAGACGGTCAGGGCCTCGCAGCTCGTGCCCTTCATAAGCCACTTCGGCAGGGGATACTGGGAGGCCCTCACACAGGCGGCGGACAACGGGGCAGGCACGGACCTGCTCGAAGCGATGATCAGAAACGGCTCTCTGGGCCTGGGGGAACAGATATGCCTGCTTTGTGGCAAGGCGTCGGCAAGCGTGCACGCTGCATTCTGCAGGGTATATCCCGAAGAGGGAAGCCTGCTCGACGTCATCGAGTGGCAGGGAAAGGAGTACCCCATAAGGAAGCTGACACTGTTCCGGGGGACGGAACAGGAAATGGAAACAACCGTATCGGTCACCGCGTTGCAGAAGAAGCTCATCGGACGCAGGAGCGGCGCACCCGTTTCAAAAGCCGCGGAAAGGATCGACGAAGGTATTTATTATTACTGTGAACAGGAAAAGGAGTTTCTCCTCCCGCAAGAAGGCCTCACCGCATTTGTAGAAAGGGGATGAAACTGGGAAATGATACGATATACACAGATAAAGACAATTGAAAATGAAAAAAGAACCGAGTAAAACGCAAGAAAACGGCATATCGGATACCGGCATTCCCATGCCGGACGACATCCTGCTGAGACTTGTCAAGGAAAAAGATGCCGGCAAAGAATATATGGCCGCTATCCGTGAAAAACTTATGCGCCTGCTCAAGGAATACCTTGGGCAAAAATACGGGCGGAAAGTCCGCTTCATCCTTCCGACGGGTGATCCGGCCGGTGACCTGCTGGACGGGAAGGGATTCTATCCCTGCTTGGTGACCATATACGACAAGTACGGTTTTGCAGCCTGCAGCAGTGCCGTATCGGTAGAGCTGACTGCGGAAGGAAAAATCCTCATCCCTACCGACGAGGCCGGAAAAATCCACGACGCGGAAGAGTACCTCTCAAATGACGACCTGCTGTCCTTGTGCGGAACGGTAGAAGAATACGAACGGCTGTTGCCTGAAATCCGCAAGGAACTGGCAGAAAACAGGAACTGGAAAGAATTTGCCCGAAGAGTGCTGGAGGAAGAATTCCCGCAGGCAAAAGCTGGGGTACGGGAGGAGTTTATCCGGGACTGCTGGGAGAACCTGCAGACAGAAAGTTATAACCTCCAACGCTTTGAACGGTATTGTCAGGAAAAATAATAAAAAACAGACGAACCATGTCAGACAAGATATTACAGATGTTCTTCGACATCGGCCGGTGGAAAAAGGCCATTGAGAAAGGAGTGCTGAAAGACATCCGGAAAGACCAGCTTATCCGGCTGACCGACGAGCATACCCGTATGGCCATGGCCGATGCCATGATACAGGGGAAGTACGAAATCGCTCCCCCGCATACCGCGCAGATACCGAAGGAAAACGGCGAGTTCCGTACGGTATACATCAACGAGCCCGTTGACCGGGTAGTGCTGGGCATCGCCAACGACCTGCTCTTTGAGCTCATGCCGGAAATGGTACACCCCTCGTGCAAGTCCTACCAGAGCGGTATCGGCTGTGGCAGCGTAGTCACCGAGGCCAGCCGCCGGATAGCGGAAACGAGAGGCGGCGGCATTCTGGGCTGGAAGTCGGATCTGAGCAAATATTTCGATAGTGTGCCGATACGGTACATTGACGAGGCGTTCGACAAGGTCGAGGCCAGACACGGACGCTCCTCCTTAATTGACGTGCTCAGGAAGTACTACCACAACGATCTTTACTTCGATGAAGACAACCGCCTTCAAGCCAAGTACCAGTCCCTCAAGCAGGGATGTGCCGTGGCAAGCTGGCTGGCCGACGTGCTGCTCCACGATCTTGACGGGGAACTGTCAGGAATGACGGGCTACTACATCCGATACTCGGACGACATGCTGTTCATCGGGAAAGACTACGGGAAAGCAATGCAAGTGCTGGAACAAAAGCTCGGTGAGAAAAGCATGAAACTCAACCCGAAGAAGGTGGAATACCTGATGTCCGACCGCTGGTTCAAGTTTCTCGGGTTCAGCATCAAGGGGGACATGATCTCCCCTTCGGCAAGCCGTATCAAGACCTTCCAGAAAGAGATTGAACTTCGCACGGTCCGTAATCCCCGCACGACCCTGGCAAAAGCGGTAAATGCCGTCAACCGCTACCTGTATAAGGGCAACGGTGAGTTCAGCTGGGCGACCCAGGTGCTTCCGGTATGCAATGTCCGCAGGGACCTTGACGAACTGAACAAGTTCGTGATGGACTGCCTCCGGGCCGTAAGTACGGGCAAGCGGAAGGTAGGCGGCCTGGGATATGTCAGTACCGGGCAGGACGGCTGCATTGTCCGGGGCAAAGGGCGCAACGTGAAGGCGAACCGGGGCAAGACCCCGGGAATCATTCCGGGCTACCTGACCATAGGATGCATGCGCGGCGCCTTATTGACGAGCCGGGCGGTGTACAATACGCTGGTAGCATCGTTATAGGGCATGCCGGGCACACGGCAGAACGGGTGAACGGGCAGGTTATTCAACGTTACAGGCTTATAACCAGAATCCATATAGGAATTAACCGGTCTAACAGCCGGTTAATCCCACCTTGATTCTGGCTGCGCCTGTAATGTATCGGGAAATTAGAGTCATGTGCCGTCTGTCCCGCACCCGTTACCGGAGCACACCGGGAAAGTTCAAGGAATAGGTTTGGGCATCCCGCGTACCGACGTCTTCTTTCCGAGTCTGAAGGCGGCTGACCGTCGCCTTCGGACTCCGCAGAAGACCCATACGCGGGATACATCGGAAGCATAAAGCCATGTGCCGGTATTATGAGAACTTTCAGTCTTTTCCAGCACGGGAACGTGCGGTTCGGGGGAATGGATTCAGCCCGCTGTCCCCGATAAGCCCGTATCGCGCCGTCGTATCCCTAACGTCATACGACGGCGCCATTCCGGCTTCCGCCACAGCAGACATCGGACCTGTAAAGGAACGTGCCGGCATTCCGGGAACCGCAAAAAGAACAGCACAGGACAAAGGGGGCAAGGCCGGGATTTCAACAGAGCCGCGATTTACGCGGCTGGAACCTTTGTCATCTCCTGCTAACACGACAGATGACACAGGGTCCAGCCGTACTCGCGGCCCGTATCAGGTTTTTAAAGGGATGTGCCGTCCGGATGAGCCCCCCTGAACAGAAGGTAACGCGACCGCATATGCACGAGGAACCCAAATTCAAGATACAGTATTCAAGCTTGGTCCTGAGCCAGGCTACTACCTGGTTCAGGACCGAAGTCATACTGTATTTATCAGGACTATAAAGATACGCGTCAGGGGTTTGAGTGCCATTAATTGTAAACAGGTGAGAAAATGGAAGATATTTACCGAGAAACCGTCACCGCCATAGAGAACGGCGCAAATTTCCGGATTGATTTCCGGTCCAGAAGTTTAAAAGTAAACGGGAGACACATGATACGGAACGGCAGGCATGATGGCGCTCCGTGGTTGCCGGAGTACGGCTGCGGGGATTTTTTCACGGATGTGGAGGAGCTGTACCGCCGCTATAAACATTCGATACCATCGGAGCGCAGCCAGAGCAAGTCCCGCCGGTATTTCATGGCATTGCCCGAAAGTGACCTCGAGGACGGGGACATGCTGTACGGGCAACACCGGGACACCGCGCAATTCGAGCTGGAATTCTATATCCTCTGCCGGATTATGGGCGGGTTCACATGGAATCCCGAAACGATGGGCAAATGGTTCTGGCAAAGCGAAAAAGACAAGGACCTGGTGATACTCAGAGAATGGGTGGAGCCCGGAAGTAATCAACTATTAACAAATTCACAATGAGCAGAAAGAAACAAGAGACAAAAATCCTGTGTCCCGGATGCGGCACGGAATTCGCCATCGCGGACAAGGAATTTACCGCCACGGGTACTGTTATCGGCAAGAATTCGGGTTTGGGCACGGTCTATCCGGCGGTGGCCGGCCATAATCCTCCCGCCGGACTTCCCAAAGGGGCGCGGGAGCGTATCGAGGCACTCCGCGGTGCCGGTGTGGACGTGAGCTGCCTGTTCGCCATGCAGGGAGCCGAGGGCGGCGAGTATATCGCCTCCAACAAAGACGGGAAACTTTCCATCCTGGATGACAACGACCCGATATTCGGCAGCATCATGGCACAGGGTACCGTTCCCAACAACCGACTCTTCCGCCGGTGGGTCATGGCACAAATGTTCCATATGATGTCATACACGCATTACCGTGAAAAAGAGCCGGCAGGGGTGACCGAGATGATTCACCGGAAAGGCTATGATTACCAGTGGAAAATGCTCTTGAACGAGCTGCACGCCCAGATGAAGATGGAACACAAGGACATCACGGGTTTTGCCGAGAGAAACCGCTGGTTCAACCGTGACGTGGTTTTGGCCATCGCGAGCGACTATGTCAGCGCGCTGAAAAAACACGTGGGCAACCTGGAAACAAGAAAATGCAAGGGAGTTCCCTACAAGCGTGTACACGGCCGTAATATTTTCGTGGAGGACCTGCAATCCAAACTGTACTACCCGCTTTCCATCGCGATAACCCACATCAGGCACGCGCTGGACGCCACACAGCTTTACAACGCGGTCAGACAGTTCAATGACCGCCGTATCCGGCTGCCATGGAGCACTCCTCAAAGCAAGGCATGGATGGACGCTTATAAGGGCGCCGGGGCGTTCTTTACCATGCAGAACCTGATCCGTTTCCATGGCTGCACGGCCATTGATGACTCGGGGCGCAGGCTGGACAAGTACCAGTCACTGGCGTTCCTGTCAGCCAAGGCGGAAGAGTATAAAAACGGAGAAGGATGGCGGTTGCTGGCAGTCCTGAAAAAAATGCTGGCGGACAACAATATCAACATCAAAAAGAAGATGGCGGCATGGCGTAAAAAATAGGCCGTCATCTCCATCCGCCCGGTAGGCGGCACGGTGTGGCGGGTCAGAATAAATCAGTACTCCCTCCATTGAAATGATGCTCATCCCTGTTAACACAAGATGAGCATCTTTCAATGGAGGCATTACATCGAAAACGTAAAGAGATGCCCCTGTTTGACGACCACACTGCTATTCTAATCAAAACGACATAATCCTTTTTACGATGAGCAAGAAACAACTACGACGCAGGGCCTACCTGCTGCACCGGTTACGAAAACAGGATATCCGATGCCTGACACGTTGCCGGACCATCTTCTACCCTTACGGGGAGGATCCTAAATCAGTACCGCATATCTGCAGCCTAATAAGCGAGTTCCATTTCCATGTCCAGTTTGAAATACCTGCCTGACATGAAACCGGGAGACATTGCAACATTGAAAGTGCCCTACAAGGGCTATCGCCGCATAGAGCTGGTGGAACAGCTCCAATACACCTGGCTGGCACGCATCTGTGAGAGCGGAAAGGAGATCGAAGTCCATGAGGACGAGTTTGAACCGGATTAAAAGAATGGAACAATGAAAGGAGAACAACAGGAAGAACGCGTACCGAACTTTATCGGCAATGCCGTCATTATCCTCACAGCCGCCCATCTGGGCTGCGAGGTGGAGATGCTCGCCACCGCACAGGAGGTGTGGCGGACGAAACGCCTGCCCGAGGCGATGCTGCCGGGCATGTACGAGAAGGCCGCACGCGAGGCCGTGTCGACTGTCCGGAAGAGAGGTCTGGCGGAACTGGCTGACCGTCTCGGAGAGATATTTTACAGGACGGGGGAATTTCCCCCGCCGGAAGAAGACAATACATAAAAAGGAGTAACAAATGAAAACAAGGACTTTTCAGGAAATATATGATTTCTGTCGTACGGACGATACCTATCGGAGCTATTTCGAAGCATCGGACGAGTCCTGCATCACCGGGGCAAAGGCAAGAAAGTACTATTACGGCGATATTCGCCGCGGCCAGTGCCGCGTGGGAACATTCATCTACTGCCAGTCGATGCGGCAGCTTGAAAGGTTCCTCGGGGGCGCAAAGCAGGACCACTACATCCATGTTGACCCGCCGGCCTGCCGGGAAGTGAGCCTCAAGGACGATATGTTCCCCGGCCAGACCGCCTATATCGTGGTACATGTCAGGAGGCAGGGTGTGCAGATTGAAATCGAACACCCGCTGCATGACGGATGGGTGCATTTCACGGCACGCTCCCACCGTCCCTTCACCAGGGAGGGAATCATAGCCGAGGCGAAGTCCTACATTGACAGCCACATCCTGCTGGCACCGGGAAGATACCGGGACTTGCAGCTGGAACATATGGTTTCCAAGGAACAGTTCCCCGCATGGTACAGGCAGTATAAAATGAGGCTGCACGACCGGGTGGAAGCCGAACATCGGGACATGGTGGACAGATACAGGCACAGGAACGACCTCACCTACGGGGAAGCCCGTGACATACTCGCGGCTTCGGGTATATTCTTCGACCTGAACAGCGACGAGTTCGAGCGGGACGAGATTACGGAACAATTTGTAAGACTTTGTAACAAGACATAATACCCAGGCAAATGAACCTATATAATCAAATCAAATATAACGGGTATCACATCAACATCTACAATGATGATGACGCCCGAAGCCCGCGTGAAGCGTATGACAATCTCGGTACGCTTTATACGGCACATCGTCGCTACCGCCCGGAGAAGGAGTTCGATGACCACTTCGATATCGACAAGGTTTTTGAAGGGCATATCGGAAATTTCCGGGAATCGTTCCTGAAAGAATATATCGCCCTGCCGGTCTACCTCTACGACCATGGCGGCACTACGGTATCCACCTCGCCGTTCAGCTGCCCGTGGGATTCCGGATTTTTCGGCATCATCGCGGTACCGTTGGACAAGGTGCGCCGGGAATACGGGTGGAAGAACATCACCGGGGAACGCAGGAAGCGGATCGAGGAATACCTGCAAGGTGAAATCAAAACCCTTGACGACTACTACACCGGAGAGGTCTTCGGATATTGCATAACACCGGAGGATGACGACTCCAACGAACTGGACAGCTGTTGGGGATTCTACGGAACGGACAGTCTGAAAGAGATGGAGGCCGAATGCAGGCACATCATCGACGGACTGGACAAGGCGGCATAGAATAAAAAAAATGATTGACATGGAAAAAAAACAGGATTACAAGGAGATCAAGGTACGCCTGCACCATATCGACCGGGGAAACTGCACGGAAGTGTGGGAGGTGCAGACGGAGGAAGGCAAGCCCGGGCGCTATCTGGGACGTGACGACGGTTATGGCCCGAAGGAGTGGTACACGTTATGCGACGCCCCCTACGGATATTGCGAGAGGGACTGCCATGTAAGGGCGGACCTCACCCTTGTCATATGTGACAAGGACTGGAACGAGGTGCTGCGCGACGGAATGGACAGGGAACGCTTTCCCGAAAGTTTCCCTTCGTTGGACGAGGCATGCGACGGGGCATGGGACAAGGTCGTGAAAGGGCTTCCGCATGTCACACGCAAGGGGTTCGGGCAGTGGATTACCAAACAGTCATTCCTCCCGCTCAGCCGGACCGAAGAGCTGAACTGGCGGGATTGCTACGATGAGGAAGAGGCAAGCGGGATACTCTCACGTTTTACATGGATCGGCGAAGAGTACGCCATATTCAAGGTCACCCGGCGGCACACCAGGTGCGATGCACGGTGGTACGAGTATTACGCGGGAAAGACAAACCGGCAGGAACATGAAAGTTACATCCGTTTTTTCGGATACGAGTTCCATGACCGACATATCAGCGACGTAATCGGAACACTCGGCAGGCGGTGTGACGACATCTTCCGTAGTGTGGTGGAAACCCGCACGGACCACTGCTACGGGCGCACGGTTTTCTATTTCATGGACGAGACCATCGGTTATGACCTGTCCCATGAGCAGGTCCGTGACGCCAGGGAATGCAGGTTACGCAAGGCACGGGAAGACTATGACGAGGCGCTCGCCTATTATCATTGGCTGGAAAAGAACGGGAACGATATCCCGTAGAACAAGAAAAACAGTCACAATAACTAAAAATACAAATCAAAAGTATAACTATAAAAAACATATATAATGATAACATCATACGGACTTGAATTCAACACGGTAAAAGAAATCAATCCTGAATGGAGCGATTATGACAAGACAATAGCGGAATGCCACCTGGCCAATACCGGTGTGGTCATCGTGGATACGGAGCACGGGCAACCGATAGACAACGAATACGACCTTGAAGAGATCTACCGCCTTCTCGAAAAGGAGAACAAAAAAGACGCCGCCAGGGTAATCCGCTCTCCTTTCCAGCTCCTTGACGAGCTGTGCCTGTTGGAACCCGGGAGCACCATCCACTGTACCTGTCTTCACGGGAAGAACATGGACAATCCCCTGACACTGAAGGAGAAGAACTGCCGCATCGGCGACTGTCCCACGTTCGTACTCGCACATAATGACGGGCGCACGGTCAGGGTTGACGGCGAGCAAATCATGGAAGGCAGCTGCCGTTTCGGTCTTCCCGGATGGAAAACCCCTCCCGCCGGGCAACTGCGGTATGTAAACAGGACATACCCTGACGGCATTCCGGTACGGCTGGAAGTATTTTCCTACGATTCTCCCGGAAACCTTTACGTGGGACTTCTCTCACCGGAGAATGACAACGGGACATCATGGGGACCCTTCACCGACGTGACGGTAAACATGCGCCCCCTTCCCCCGTATTATGCCTTCGTCAAGGAGTACAGCGAGAACGAGGGAATGGGCGAGTTCCTCACCCGGAACGGCATCGCCTGCCGCTCCCATGTCATACCCGATATCCATAGCGGATTCGTCACGATGCACGCCTACCTGTTCGACAGGGAACGGCTCGCGCTGCTCGCGCCGGACACTTTTCCCGATTACGAGAAAAGCCTTGTGGGAGAATGATACCGACTACCATGGAAGTGACGCAGGAAAATAAAGGCATCAGGGTACGCCTGAGCCATATCAGACACGGGGAGTGCATGGAAGTCTGGCAACTGCAGACACCCAAAGGCGAACCAGGGCGCTTACGTCTGCCGCGATACCTACGGTGAGAATTGCTGGTACTGGCTATGTGACGCCCCGTCCGGCTATTGCGAACGCGATTACGCGATCAATAACCACATCGCCATAACAGTGTGCGACCAAAGCTGGCGGGAAATCACGCGGGACGGCAATGACCGCAGACGTTACCCGAAAAGTTTCGCGACATTGGAAGACACCTGCACCGAAGAGTGGAGGAAGATTGCCGGCAACTATCCGGGCGTGACACGGAACGGTTTCAGGGAATGGATTCTCAAGCAATCGTTCCGCCCGCTCAACGGGACTGAAGAGGCCAACTGGCAATATTGCCGGCATGAAACGGTGGCAAGCGAGACTTTGGCACATTTTACATGGATCGGTGAGAAGTACGCCATCTGCCGGGTCACCCGGAAACATACCGAATGTGATGCCCGGTGGTACGAATATTACGCGAGGAAAGTACAGCGGATATATTACGGACACACCCATTTCTTCGGTTACGAGTACCATGACCGGCATATTAGCGACGTGCTCCGGACGTTCGGCAAACGGTGCGGGGACATCAGCAGCACCGTGGTGGAGACCCGCTACAGGGAGGACCACTCTGCCATATCCTACTTCATGGACGAGTTCATCGGTTACGACCTGTCCTATGAACAAGTCCGTGATGCCAAGGAATGCAGGTTGCGCAAGGCACGGGAAGACTACAACGGGGCGAACACCTACTATTACAAACTGAAAGAGAACGAGGTGAGTGTCCGAGGCATCGAGGCAATACTGCTTGCCATGAGAAAACAAATGCTAAAAGCGAAAAAACAATAAATATTGATATGGAAACAAGTAAAACTATTAAACCAGAAGAAAATGCCGAAGCATCCGAGATGCTCGGCTATATCATGGGGCAGCTGAAACACAACGGAGGTAAATGGGACCTGACCGATGATGCGGGCAAGCCCGTCATCTTTGATGCAGAAAAGAACGTGTATATTCCAGATATCATGCTTTCAAAAGACTGTACTCCGTGTGCGGTAATCCCGCTGGGATATTTCGAGGATGACACGATCCGTGCCATCGTGGAAATGATTTCCTTGTAATAATCCTCCAAATGAGATTCAAGGACAACGGACTGGCCAACCTTCACGACCGGAACCGTGAGGAAAGCGGTTTCTGCTGCATGCAACTGATCACATTCCTTACGGACAATGGAGTGAAAAGCTGGGATGAATGGCACCGGGCACATACCGACGCGGCCCGGGGCGAATGCAAATACCGGACACGATGCCCGGTTTACCGGCGCAGTAAAAACAAGACAGAATCAGACAAATAAATACTACAATGAATAAAATAAGGCCCGAACTGTTGGAGCGGATAAGAAAATCCAACGAGGAATATAAGAAGATTGAATCCCTGCTGACACCATTGGGATTCACGCTTTGCACGGGAGCGGTCTTTTACGGAGAACGCCCGTTCAGCATGTACTGCGGTAAAATGGAGGACTACCGGTCTTTCATCGACAATATTGACAGTATCAAGGAAAGGTACCGGAAACGGAAAAACGAGAGCCTGGGAATTTATGAAACAACAAGTCAAAAGCAACATCCGCAGAATCAAAGCGATACTGTACTGCATAAGAAAAAGAAAGACATATGATACTCAACATCGTTAAGAACGGAACAGAAAACACCCGCATAGCGGAAGCGGTCAGGGAGGTATTCCCCGATTCGGAAGTGAAAGTAAAAGAGGATTATGGCATGTCCGTGGACATAGAGATAAGCTCCCAAGAAGGGCTGCACAGCCTGGAAGGACTCAAAGAGCTGGAGGGCTGTTTCAAGGACTATGACATAAGAATATGGTGACCGCCACGCAACGGGCGGCAGACCGGAAATTGTTCAACTACAGATAAAAACAAGCAACATGAAACAAGAGAATCCCACAGTACCGGAAACAGACAGAATTTTTCCGGAAGATGATGACGCGCTTTACCGCGAAATGACAGCGCACATGCCCGGTTGTTATTTCCCGACTTCGCTAAGCGAGGATGGCATCCACGAATTTGCCGGGGAGGAATTTCGCCGCGTCAGGAATATTGTCTGCCGGCACTATAACTTCTACGAGGACAAATATATCCAAGAAAACGCCGGCGTATCCCCTTTCGATTCCGTCCAAGACAACTTCGAGCAGGAAGTGTACAGGCGTATCCGTAAGGATTATGTGCAACTCAGTGTCATCTCCATCAGAGAGTCACTTTTGGGGAAAATTCGCCGTGCCGTGGAAAAAGAGAACAATATTATCGGCACGTTTTACCGTAACTGTGGCGTACATTACCGGGAGGCGGAATCAGCGGAGTATGAAACCTCCCCGATAGTGGTGGTCCACAATTCCGCTTTTTACGGATACGGCGGTTATGAAAGTGCGACCGTTTATGAACTTTTCATCGACGGGAACGGCAAACTGCTCTGCACGCTCAACGGCGAAGCCGGCGAGGATTTCGATGAGCCCATCGGACAGGTACAGACCGAGGGGCTGCTTGAGATTGCCCACTGGCTGGAAGAACACGGGTTCATCTCCGCTGATGTCAATGACGACGGGATTGTCGTATGCGAGGAGTGCGGTTCAGACAATATACAGACCCAGGCATGGGTGGATCCGAATGCCCGTACATTCATCGGTACCACGGGTATAGACCGCTATGATAACTGGTGTGAATGCGAGGACCATCAGTCCTTCATTACGCTCAGGGAATTCAAGGAGCGCATGCAGGAATGGTGGGACTCGTTGGACGAAAATCAAATGGAACAGATCACGGGTTACCGTCAGGGCAAGCGTCCGGCCGGAGACAACCATCAGGGGTTTGCCGAAACCTGCAATGAATGGTGGGAAAACAAGGGCTATGACGAGAAACGTAAAATCTGGAAAGAACATAACGACTGCTGACTATGATTTACAATCTTCTTAAAAGCATACAGAACCTGTTGGCTTCCAAGCCGTCCGGGACAAAGGAGGAACAGGAAATCCTGAGCCTGGTCAGCCAGGCGCTTCCTGCAATGCTCAATGGGCGTGATACGGAAACACTTGCCGCCAATGAGCTGCTGGTACGGATATGCCCCGACACCAAACGGCCGGTCCTCGTATGCCATAACGGCAACGGGCAGTGCCTGTGCCTGCATAACGAGACGACGGAAGAGGATGCCGTCGACGTGGACTTATGGCTGCGTTCCAATGGCAGGGAGTGTAACGGCTACAACAAGTTGCAGGAGGCTGTCGTGGACCTTGCCTACAATGCCGAGATCGTCCGGTGGGCGGAAGAATTCGAGACTGGACATGCGGGCACTGATTGGGATGCGGAGGACTACTTCCTTGCCATCGACAGGTTTTACAGGGAAAAGACAAAACAAATGAATCCGGTTACAATACCGGCGAACTGAAAAAATGGCAACCGAATGGACAAGGAAACTGCAGAAGAAATCATCCGGGAAAACCGTTATCCGTCCGGATATGACATACAAGACTATCTGTCTGACAATGAGGATACGGTGCTTTCTCTGGAGGACGGAACGGAGCTGCTTGATGACTTCGACCTCTGGAAAGAACGTTCCGACCTCGAACTTGAAAAAATCATGGACCGGAACTACTGGTCCTCGACCGGTGGATATTAGATTAAAAACAGGAATATAATTATGGTAAGAGAACTTTATCAACGGCTCAGGGAATATTTCAACAACTTACCCGAACCGACAGAAGAGGAAAGACAATTTATCCGGGAGCTGAACGCCGGGTATTTCCCCATCACGTCCGTCCACCGCGATGACCTGGAAGGACAAGGTTTCGATGTGGAAAAGATCAGCGACGACGACATGCAGAATCTGGCGGAAAAGATGGCGGACGATTACCACGAACAGCTGTTCTGCCCCAGTATGGAAGTCATTGCCGGAGAAATTCTGAGTTTCCCGAAAGTAAAAACAAAAGACATTATCTGTCCGAAATGCAATTCGGAAAATATCCGTTATGATATTCACGAAAGTCGGTTCCACTGCGGCGAGTGTTCCCTGGCATGGGATGACAAGTTGTATGTGCTCGTGGAATTTCCCGAGGAAAGTGCTCCTTTCGAGGAGCAAGGAACCGGTTACCCGGCATGGGAAAGCGGGGACAACGGAGCGCTTTACGTGCCCGAGGAAGACTATATACGCCATACCGGCAAATCGCCCGAGCGGGACAAGTGTTACCGTGCCGTGTGCTGGCCGGACTCCCAGAAATACATGGGAACGAAAGGTTGTGAACCCATACAGGATGAAAACGGGATGCGGGATTTCGGCACATCGGCATACTGGGTGCCGCTGCTTCTGACGGAAGAAGCGGCAGAGCGACGAATGGACAAGAAAAAGGCACCGGTATGCCCCGAATGTGGGGGCACAGATATTGACATTCTGAGTGACGAGGGCGTGGCCGTATGCAATGACTGCCGCCTTGAATGGCCTTACGCGGAGGATTGAGAATGGAAACGGTAGATGTTTATACGGAACGAGGCGACCTGGTCACCTGTTCCGATTGCGGCAAGGTGATGCTCCTGCCGTATGGAGCGGATAAATGTCCCGCCTGCAAGAAAGAAGGTTGCCTGGCATGGACGGACGAAAGCTTGCGGGAAGCCGACATCGACTCCCTGCTCGAGAGGCACTGTAACCTGCACCAGAAGAGCGAACTGCAACCGGAGGAGTATCTTTCACTTTCCATACTGGTGACCGAGTATATTCCGTATCTGGCCGATAAACCGCAGACAGCGCGTGAAACCCTGTTCCTGCTCCTTGAAACCGGCTCTCTTTTCGAGAAATACTGGCGGGATACAAGATGCTTCCAATCCGAAAATATCTACACGCCCGCCATCAAGACACTGCTTGACAAGCTGGACGTGAAACTGCGAGAGGGCGACACGATTCCGGTAGAATACCAGGATTGCCACTCCCTGGAGGACTTCTTCAGGGTCGTTGCCGGCGAGCGTCCGGCAAAGGAAGAGGTATCGTTTTCTTCAGATAAGGAGGGAAACTATTATTTCAACGGACGCAAGGTCAAGGTGGAGAATTCTGACGAGTACGCCTACCGCCTGCTGAAAACCAAAATACAGACGAGCTACCGGCGTCCGGTAGATTTTTACTTCCGCTTCCTTGCCCGTTTCGGACCATACGGAACTTATGGCAACGTGTATTACCCGAGTATCACGGACCTGATATGCAGGCGTTACCTGCCTGAAACTACAAAATGAATTCCGGAAAGGCGATGGACAACGGTTTATCGCCTTTCTTATTGTATAACTTTTTAACACCAATCATTATGGCAACAGCATTAGCAACAACGGCTGCCCCCGTGCAGTTCGATTTCCAGAACAACAACGTCGAGGTGATGACGCTCGACACGCTCCGGCGCACACACAAGGAAAATGACATCTATGGCAACCCGCTCAAGGGAATCTACCATTACGAGGTGATAGAGCGCATGGCGGGCATCTGCCAGAAACACAACCTGAATTACGAGGTGGAGGAAATCTTCGCCGCCCAGAACAAGAACAAGGCACAGCCCGGCGTGGTCGTCCTGCCCCAGGTGGAACAAAAGTACGGGGCGATGGCCGTCGAGGCGCATATCCTGCGCCGCGTTTATACGACCATCCGCATCAAGGAATGGGAAACGGACGAGCTGACCACGACGCTTGTCATCGCCTTCCATCAGGACGGCATCCAGGCGGCCATCGGCCCGTGCGTCAGGGTGTGCCACAACCAGTGCATCCTCTCCCCCGAACGCAGCGTGTCTAACTACGGGAAAGACAAAGTCTCCACCGAAGAGCTTTTCGGTCGTGTAGACGAGTGGCTCTCGAACTTCGAGGTACAGATGAACGAGGACAGGGAACGCATCCGCCGCCTGAAAGCGAAAGTGATTACCCCGGTGGAGATGTACGCCTACATCGGATTGCTGACAGCATTGCGCGTATCGCATGACAGTTCCGACAAGCGTCTTTCGTCCAAGGTGGAGACCTATCCCCTGAACCAGTCCCAGATTTCCATCTTCACCGAGGACCTGCTCAAACTCGCCGAAGAGAAGAAGACGCTCACGGCGTGGGATATCTATAACGTGGCAACCGAAATCTACAAGCCCGGACGTACGGACATCCCGGCCATGATTCCCCAGAACGGGGCGCTGGCCGAGCTGATGCTCTCGGAAGGGTTGCCGGAATCTTAAAAGGCTGCCACGTGACAAGAATCAAGGGACAACTGACGACAGCCGACTACCTGCCCATAGCGGAATATAACAGGCTGGTCCGCGGGCTTGAGAAGGACGGCGAGTACCTGTGGGAGACCTACTGCTGGCTGTCGTTCTGCACGGCATGCAGGGCCTCCGACGTGAGGAGCCTGCGCTGGAAAGACATCTTAGGAAAAAGCACCATGACCCGCATCGAGCAGAAAACAAAGAAAAACCGCCTGATCAAGTTCAACAGGGACGTGCAGGAGAAGAACCGTTTCCTGTACGAGATGCTCGGACAACCCGCCCCCGAACAGTACATCTTTCTCAGCCCGCGTACCGGGAAACCTTACTCGCTGGAATACATCAACAGGCTGCTCAAGGTATTCAGGGTAAGGTACAGGCTGCCGATCAGGGCATTCTCCACACATACCTTCCGCAAGACTTTCGGGCGCTATGTCTACGAGCTGATGGGACGCTCGGCCGAGGGCCTGATCCTGCTCAACCTGATATTCCGCCATTCCAACCTGGAAACCACCCGGCGCTACATCGGGCTGGCGCAGGAGGACATCGACAAAGTGTTCGATTCCATACGTCTATGAGAATATTTTCAACGATGCCCGGAAACCGGACAAGAGGTTGCCGGGCTACACTTTATATGGTAACACATCAAAATCAAAATGGCAAACAATGGATAAACCGATATATATAGACACCTATTTCCGTATCGAATCCGGTTACGAATGGGGACGCGGAATGTCAAAGGAAAAGACAGGGGCATTCTTCGCCGAAATCAGGAGACTGTTCTCGCAAAACGGTTTCACAATCGAGGAGTGCAAGTACGGTGGTTGTCCGGATGTCGTGCTGGACAAGACACGGCTCTACTGCCACCCGCAAGAACTATCCGGTCCCGTAAGGAAAGATTTAATCGAACACATCGAGAAGATTTTAACGCAAGGAACGACTTTCCAGTACCTGCGCACCGACACTTACGGCGAGATTCTCGACCTGACGGAGGAGGAAGAACTCGCGTATTACCACGAGACTCATGACATGACTATCGGGGGTGTCTTTTTCGACGCCTTCCGCACCAAGCGCCGCAACCTATACAAGAGCCGGGAGCAGGTGCTGGAAATACTCGTCGAAAAGCTGCGTGTCAAGACACTCCGTGTGAAGTCCGTTTATTCGAACACCTCCCCGGCATACCGATATATCAGGGAAACGTACGGAAAAATGGTGTCCGAAGGACGGCTCGTCGAGGGATGTAAACAAACCGCTTCCGGAAAACTGCCGCTCTGCCGCACGGCAACCGGCAGGGAACTGAAAATGAAAAGACGGGAAGACGACAGGACGGAATGACACGCGGTTCCGGACCGGACATGGCCGGATACCAGTCCGAAGACTTCTGTAAATCATAATTTTCAAGCCGGACTGTCAATCGAAAGAAGGACGACCCGGCTATACTTCAACAACAAGAGATAACACTATTATGAGCATACAAATCGGAAAACTGTTGCCGGACGGCAGTGTCCGGCACATCAAGGCGCTCCATGAGACGCTTTCAAAAGACCTTGTGAGGAAACTCCGGGTGTTCTATCCCAATGACAGACGGGTAGATGCCCTGCTGTCGCTGGGCGACATACAAAAACTGGGACCGTCACCCTATGGAAAATGGACAGGAACCGGCGATACCGTCCACTGTTTTTCAAAGATCCGTGACGGACGGGAAACACCGCGGCAATCCGCATCACGCATCGCGGACAACGCAGACATTTTCGGCCGCATGGAGGACACGTGCCTCCTGTTCGATAACGGCAGATGGCATGTCATGGACAAGGGAGAACACTGTGAACTGCCGCTCTTCGTCGAAGATACGCCCTCCCATGACAGCATGAAACCGATCACGGTGTATGTGAACAACCATGTCCGACTCGAAAAGATAAATACACCGCAGCACTGGCAGGGACTTGAGGAACTCGCCGAACGGGAATCCAGGATACTCTATGTCTACCGGGGGTGCCGCCTTGTGAGAATCGTCCGTTCGTCCAACCTTAAAAAGAAATTGTATGCGGCACAATAACATCATATCGGCCATAGAATGGCTGCCGGAACACCTGTTCACGGAAGAGATCGTGGAAGCAGCCGTCGAAAGCAAGGAAATAGAGGTGCTGAGCCATATTCCGGGACGTTTCCTCACACCCGGACGTATAGAACGAATCATCGCGGGCAGCACGGAGAGCTGGCACAGCTTCGAGCTGCGCAATATTCCGGAGGCGTACCGTTCGGGAGCTGTCTGTGACTACGCCACGCGCAAAAAACCGAAGAATATCACGGCCGTTCCCGAAGCAATGGTTACCCGAGAAATGGCAGAAGCGGTCATCCGAAACGGACGCGGGGATTTCGACATTCTCGCCTTCATACCTGAACGCCTTTGGGATGTGCAACTGGCATACCTGGCCTTGCGCAGCTATATTTACGACCCGTATTACACGGACAGCAGGACAGACGCCGTCATGAAAACGGGGCTTATCCTCGGATATGTCCCCGTTGAGGTAAAGACTCAAGAGTTCTATTACGGGATGCTCGACGGGGTGAAAATATTGAGCACGGTTACCGATGCCGTCGTGCCGTCCCGTTTCAAGACTGCGGCATACTACCGCAAGATGGCGGAACATGACCTCTCGCTTGTTCCCGCCCGGTTCTATTCCTATGAGATTCTCCATGCGGCTGTCTGTTCGACCGAAGGGAAAAACTTCATCACAGCCCCCCAGTTTTTCAAGCCGTTATCGGTATATCTGGACGACATGCTGGCGGACCGGCTGATGGAGAAACACCCTTACATGTTCGGGGAGCTTCCGAAGCGGTTCAAGACACCGGAAAGACTGGTCATTGCCATCGATAACAGCAAACGGGAGACGAACTGCTATATCGACGGGGAAACTGAACAATCCCTGCTCACGGTGGAAGTGTGCAAGGCATTCATCCGAAGAAACGGCAACTGCCCCGAATTTCCTGAAAATGTATGGACGCGGGGATTTGTCGACTACTGCATGGAGCACGGGACGTATTTCCGCTGGTTCCGCCAGATGCCCAAAAAGTTCCAGACCTCCGCGAACACGCAAGCGGCGTATGATTACGGCCATTACCATATCTGTGACTTTGCCAAACGGTTCATCACCCCGCAAATGGCGAAGGAGTGCTACCGGGAGCGCAGTTATGCACATGCCATCCCCGGACATTTCCTCACGGAGTTCTGCCGACAGACCGGATTGCCCGAGAAGTTCTACGGCGGGGGAACCACGATGCTGTCGCTGAAAAACAGCCGTGACGACTATACTTACTGCAAAGTCGGCAATACCTGTCTGGCCTTTTACCTGAAAGAACAATACGAGCCGTCCTCGGCACATCTGATGATGACGCGGTCGGATTCAAAATACTGCACGCCGGAGAAGGTGTTCGACGTGCCTGTCGGAACCTTCCACCGCACGTGGCTGGAAAAGATCGTGTCGGAAAACGACCCCCGCTTTGTCAAACCCCGTGTGGACAAAGCGTTGAAAGCCGTACAGGCGGTCTGCTATTACGGCGTCGAGAAGTTGAAGGACCTGAACCGTACGGAAATCTTCCGCAACACCTTCATGGGCGAGACCATCGGTTACTGCGCCCGCCGCGGGAACCTGACCTACCACAGCGACAACTGCGGGACCCTTATCGAGGGCTTGAAGTTCAAGATCCGGGGAATGGCTGTCCCCGTAACCCTGGCGGAAGACATGACTCCTTATACGGCCGACATGCTGCACCGGAAGTTCGGCTTCTGCTATATCGGAATGACGGCATTCGCCACGGACTACGGTCTGGACATGGAGAAGGCATACACCTTTGCACAGATGCGCCAGATCGTAAGGAAGAAAGGGCACAAGCCGTCATTGAGAAACTACAAACGTGAACTGAAACAAATAAACATCATACAATGAAAAAATACCGGATAGCTATCGAAGAGACGCTCCGTAAGGTCGTGGAGATCGAGGCGGAAACGCCCGGTCTGGCCGTCTGCAGGGCGGAAGACGAATACAATGAAGAGAAACACGTGCTGTCAGCCGACAATTTCGCAGGAGCTGACATCGCGCTCTCGACTGATGACATCACGGTCATGGAGACTCTGGAAGACGTGGATTTCATCGGATACGTGCAACGCCGTTTCGAGGAATGCCGGGAGTCCATATCCGTCGAAGACAAAGTCCGGCTGGCATTCGGAAGTTTCGACAACGCCCTGTATAAGTTCGGCGAATACCGTAAGGAGGCGGCCCGGAACCGCCCGCAGGTCTACCTGCTGTACCGGAGCGATGGCTGGCACAACCGTTCTTCCATGGAGCTCATAGCCCCGTTCTCCTCCCTCGAAAACATGATGGAGTACCTGCGGCGTAAGAAGAAGGAATTCCGCCTGACGGAAAGTGATCTGGAAGAGTTCAAGAACAACCGGCAGACGCAGGGGCGCGACGAAAACTACCTGTACGAGTCGGATTATCTGGATGTGCTACCGGAACAGGAACCCGAACTGCCGCCGAAAGATGACGCTTTCTATGACAAGGTTTTCACCTGCGGGCAATCCGAGCTGTCACGCAGGGAGTTGGAATCTCTGCCGGAGCCGTTCGATACCTACCATGTTACGGACGAAGAGATGGAACAGATTGTGTACGAAACGGAAATGGAGACACGGGACCGGCTGCGGCTCGGCACAAGAAAGCCCATAGATTTTGACAATGACCGCCATAGTGAAATCTGGTGGGAAGAAATGGAAAAAGCAGTGGTAAGGCACGGCGTACCGTACTACGAGGACGAATAACGAAAATAGAACCTGTTCATCACATGCCATAATGATGACGGGCCGTCGCGGCTACGGCCGCGGCGGTTTTTTTTTTCAAAACGAGGTGAGTATTCCACCCCTTATACAAAACGATTACCTACTCTTAAAAAAACGGATTTATGAAACAGACAAGACAGGATTTCTTCACGGCGAACGGGGAAGGAATCAAAATCATGACATTTACGGAGTTCGCCCGGCATATCCTGCGTATGGAATGCGGGGAAAGTCTGGGACTGTATGCCGTTGTGAACCGGCAGACACGGGAATGCTCCCGGCCGCTCTCTGTCAGAAAGGAACAATGGAACGGTACGCCCTTTTACCTGCTCGGCGGGCACGGGCAGGAAGTCCGTACCATCAATTTTGCGGGTCGTCCGAAAGAGGAGTTTGAAACGACCTGCCATGATGCCTTAGACAGCTACGATGCCGTGGAAAGTATCGGGGCGGTCGTGTCAAGACTGCGTGAATTATCTCCTGAAGAACTGCATAAGCGGATTGCGGAAGAGATGAAGACCGGCTGTAAATACCTGTTGGTCTACCGCAGCGAGGAGGAGATGACGACCGCACTCGACGGCAAGATATACGCTATCAGCGATACGGACGGCAAATTCCTTTGCGACCTGTATCAGCCGGATTATCTCCATCTGGAAAACGGGGGCGATATTGTGGACACCGCATCCATTCCGGACATGCACTTCCATTCCGATTGGGCAATCGCCAACCCCACGGTACGCGACAAGGTGCTCTCCTCCCGGATGGTGATTATATATACCCACGAAACGGTAACGCTATGATAGAGATTGGCAACAGGATAGAAACGCCGGAAGGTGTGTTCTATGAACTGGAATACGGAGGGGAAGGAAACATCTACAAGAACGAGGATGCCTTTCTCAACCGCCCCGATGAAGTGTGCTATATACCCGAATACGCGGCAGAAGACCATGAGGGGTGGCGTGTGCCGGAGAGCAGTGACGGCTGTTTCACGCATAACTCACTGCTCGCCCTCTGCAAGGGTAATGCAGAGGTGTGCCAGGATCTGTTTTACAGCCTTGAATGGACGTACCCGACCACCTTGCTGGAAGAATGGGACTCGAACGGCTATTTCGATGAGATCGAGGGCTGGTATGACAGTAACGATTAAATGGAACGGCATATCATGGACAGGAAATACAAAACAATAGTTATGGAAGACCTGGAAGGACATAGGGACTGGCAGATGCTGGCTCCCGTCACAAGTCCGGCACCATCATTCCGCACCGGGGATTTCGTAAGCCTGACGGACGAGGTGGTCGGTTCGATACGCCGAAGTTTTGGAGACGGACCGGCGGATTACCGCAAAGAAATGCTGTTTGAAGTCATATGCTTACGGCCGAGTAGCGAGAATCCGACCGTAGGGGTGCGGGATATACACGAGGACGACGTCCAGGAGTTCAACGCCGTTTCCCTCCGTCCCCTGACCGCCGAAGACCTGTTGGGAATTTTCTCAACAGTATAAGTTCACTAATAATAGAAATGAATGGCATATTATACCTTTGAGATTTTTAAATATAAGTGGATAACCGACAAGGACGGAGATACTTATAGAGATTATATAGATGAGATGCCACACTTTATTGTAGAAGCGGAAAATTATATCGAAGCGACTTTTAAGGCACAAAAGAAATACCCGTCGGATAAATACACGCATATGCTTATAGATACGGACGTGGAAAAATGGCCTGCCGATATATCAATGTTTTAGTTTAAATACGAACAAAAAGGAGATAAAGTATGGAATCAGAAGTATTAAAAACAGGAATGAATTTAATCATGGAGAAACAGATTATTCCCAATCCTATTTGTCCGAATGGTTGCATCTATCGATTAATACACAACAAAAGAATTAAGAATGAAAATACAAACTACAAAAATCACATTACCGCCGATTGGCCTTGACACACAAATTCAAGATGCAATCGAAGGCGAAAATGAAGAAACTAAGTTGGCCGTTCAGGACAAGAAAGAAAAGGTAAAAACCAATCTCAACAGGATAGTAAGTATTAATAACTCTCCGGTACGTGAGTGTTGGATAAAAGAGGGAAATCTCCACTATTATATGGCTAATGGTAAGGGTGTTGAATATTACTTCCCTATAAAGTACGCTTCGATTGAAATTGACATTGACTCAGAACCAACGATAACTTGTTTGTGACAAGAAACTCTCAAATGACATGAAAGAAAAAGATATAAATAATTTAGTAATGAATAAAGATGTTTTAGTAGCACATGCCTCCGATGGAATGGGATGTGCTTATGAAAAAGAAGTAACTTCCATATCTGTATGGATAAACGAAAAATGTAGGCACTGCGTTAATGATGAAAGTGTTTCCGCTTTACTTAAAGAGGCGAAGAAGTCCGGTAAAATTCAAATATACATCTGTGGTAATAAGAAAATGGACGGAAATATAGATGCGTTTGGAAGTACTCCTCTGTACACTAATGGGCAATTCAGCGTAAATGAGTTGATATACAACGGAAATGCTGTTTGGTCAAGAATTAAATCAAAATCAAATAGATATGAACTGTAAAAAAAATCAGGCTATTACGACTTTTATTCATGGAATGCAAACGATAAACAGACACAGCCATGCCATACAGAAGCACGGGAATAACCATTTGCGGGACACGGTATGACCGCAGGCAAAAACTGACACCCGAACAGCGGGTAGAGATTTTCCACCGTTACATGACGGAAGATGTCAGTCAGCGCCGGCTGGCACGCGAGTACGGTGTAAGCCGCCGCCTGATTACGTTCATCGTGAATCCCGAAAGGGAGAAGCGTAACAGGGAGCTGCTGAATAAACGCAAGGCGAAGGGGCTGTACAAGCCTGACCGAAAAAAGCACACTGAAATTATCCGTGAATACCGGCGCTACAAACAGAAGTTATTCAAAGAAGGCAAAATCCAATTAAATACTGACAGAAAATGAAATTACAGGAAAAACAGAAAGAACTGGAACAGGAGATTATCGCCAATCTCAGGGCGATTCCAAAAATGCCGGAGGGCTTGCTGCCCCACACGGTCTATGTCGAGGAGGAAGGCGAGGACGATGAACATCACGGCATACCGGTATATACCGCGTACAAGCTGGAAGAGATCAGGCCGGACGGGAGCTGCATGCTCTATAATCCCGACAGCCGTGAGCGTTTCCCCTGCCGTCATCTTTACGAAATCAATATCGACTGGCTGGTTACCGTTTGGGAACGGTATCTGGAGCTATGCGTCGGGCAGAAACTCTGGAAACAGAACGCCGTCGCTTTCCTGAAAGAAAGCACGGATAAAACGGAGGCGGAGATCTCCGCTTTCGTGGACTCCGGCTGGGACAGATGTTCGGCTTACACGGACAACCTGAAACGATTTCTCGGGAAAGACGAGGTCAAAGAGGTGTGGGTGTTCTCTTTCCCTATGGATGATTTCGGACGTGACGCTCCTGACAAGGAGATCATTTTCGATTACGAGAACAACCCGCATACAGAGGTTGAAAAGATGACACCGCTGGAGTTCACGGCAAGAATCAATGACGAGATGTTCAATGACCAGGATAATTGGGTTCGGGCCATTGAACTTCCCGAGCATAAGTAATAACCACAAAACAATTTAATATGATTACCCAAAGAAATATTCAAGACGAGAGCTTTGACTCTATGACTGTCAACGGTATGCCGGCATTGTTCACCAATTTCAGGATTGACCGCAATGCCGTGCCGGAAGGGCATGCGTATGATATCCGGGAGTCGGATGATGGCGGGCGTTTTGCGACCATTGAACCGGAGGTAATGGTAAACCATGCCGAACAATCCTTACAAGAGAAAAGCTGGTCATGGGAGAAAACGGTTACGTGCGGATTGAAGAGTACGGATTTGAAGATTCCATAACACTGGACGAATGGCTTGCAGAGTATAATTAAGACGATGGAAATGGATATTAAAGAACTGACAGAAAAATACCGTGAACGCTTTGAGGCTTTTTACCATACGGAAGGAAACAATACCGACAGAAAAGGAAACAGGAGGAAAAGAACGGAAGAAAGTCCGAGCTTTCTTAAAGAGGTTATACGCCCGATACTTGATATGCTACCGGAACTGTTACCGAAGTATGGCTTTACCAAAACCACGGATGAGTACGCCATGTACGGGAAATATTACCGTATTAAGGCAGGCGTTGTACTTATTGGAGGATTTTCTATAAACGAGGACTTTGGGTTGTTTTTTACACCTCTGTTCCATGGTAAGGCCTGTGGTAAAAGCCATAGGATAGACAACATGAAACAACTCGTTAAAACCATCAGCGAGGAGTTTGAAAAAAGGGAGGTGAAAATGAGAAAATAGTTCCGCTTACAAAAAATGGGGCGAATCCGCAAATTATTGTATATTTGCCCAATAAAAAAGTCTGTATATACCTTTCGGACGAAAGACCAACAGCTGAATTGGTTGCAGGCGCTTTTTATGTTTGGCAGACACCAAACCATATACATATATTATATGAAAAAGGAACAGATTATCCGTCAGTGTTACGGAGGTATGAAAGAAAAGCATGGCATGGAAACCGTTACCCTTTTCCATGTAGGTGATTCATACGAAGCGTATTTTGAAGACGCCGAAACGATTACCCGGATCATGGAAGCGCCTCTTTTCAAGATGACGGCGGCGAATATTCCTGCTGTCAGGATATCAGATACTGCCATGGAGGAATGTCGAAACCGGTTGTTGGATGCAGGACATGAAGTATGCGTGTCCGAATTTCGGGGGGCATCCGGCCGCCACATCCTCAAAATTCTATGAAACAGTTAAGAAAGCAGGCTGATGAGTTTGTTTTCATGACAACCACAATCGGTCCACGGGCGATATTGGTATTTCTTGTCATTGTGGTAGGGCTGTTACGGATGTGTATTCCCGATAAGACTGATCCAATGGACAACAGTATCAACAAATCTTCCGAGATAGTGGCCCATGTCATGGTCAGGGACAGTACGAACAATGGCTTCCGGGTGGTATATGCAACAGCCGAACCTGTAACGGATGAACGGTTTGCGGAAATATGCACACGGACAAGCGTACGGAATGGTTTTGAAAGTCTGGAAAAGGAAGCTCCGATACATTTTGGAAACAATCTTTTGGAGACGGATATTTGCGACTTCGCCCTATATGTTTACAGGTTTCCGATTGACAAGGATATCCGCGTACATAACATTTTCGTGACAGGGAAAGAGAAGATGGATTTTTATGTCCGGGACAACCCTAATCTGCCGGGATGTGCCAGATGGATGCACCACGGCACAGAACAGGGTAACCAATATCTGAACGCCAACGATATAAATTACTATATACCTAACGGCGGACGGATTTACCGGTATTGGAAATGCCGTTATCTTCTGCAAACTTCTGATACAGACGAGCGTTTCAGCCATTTTACAGAGGAAGAAAGACTGTACTAAGTGCAGCCTTTCTCTATATATTCGTACATAATTCCCTGAAAACTAATGATTAAAACACTTTGTCAACACACTTATTTGATATATATTTGCATGACAAAGTGAGTTATTAAAGACATATTGTTAATTGAAAGTAATAGATTGAATATGAAAGACCTGTAATATGACATCGGAAAAATCGCAACTGAAGTTTGCGAAATCGGAGCGGACAGGCGAACTGATCGGATTCGTTTCGCGCCACTCCAAAACACGTAAATTGATGGGAGTTCGTGAAGACTCAAGATTTGGCAAACAAATATGTGTTCTTTCAGAAGATCTGAAAGGAACTATTGAGCCAAACATCCTCTATTCGGTAGAGTTGAAACCTATGCACAACGCCAAAGGGTACGTAGTGGTTGCTGCTACCCCTGTCTTGTTTCAAGCGCATGTGGAAACAATAATTGTCCCGAAAACGTTGTATCAAGTAACTGTGACATTCGGCAACAAAAAGATTTTCTTCGATCCCAAGGATGGAAAGAGTGCTATGAGCCGTACAATAGACGGTGTATTGGAAATTCTCAAAGGACGCAAGGATATCAGGCATCAGGAGAGTGTAATCAACGATTATCTGAACCAAGCACAGGCTTTGGTACGACGCATGGAATCTGACGGATTCATCTATACGAAAAATGGACATTCGGGAAGAAGCAAATGAAAGGAAAACCAAAGGTAGGCATAGCGACCGATGGAACCCATAAGGCAAAAGAGAGATTGACACGCTTCCGGGCTGTTGATCTCTCTTCCGGAATGGAACTCTTTTCGGAATCAATTGGCAACTGGACAAACAATATCGGGGAGTTTCTCGGTATTGTGACAGCTGTCAAGTATATTTTAGAGCATCCGGGGACTCCGCGAACAATCTACTCGGACAGCATTACGGCCATCATATGGTATCGTAACAAACAGACGGTCTCTTCACGCAGATGCCCGGCATTGCAGAAAGCGGAGATATTCCTCAAAGTGATGGAGGCAAGAATCAAGGACATCGAAGTGCTGTACTGGGACAATCGCCTGTGGGGTGAGATTCCGGCCGACTTCCAAAACAAATAAAATCAATATGGCAAAATTAAAATCACAGTCACAGAAATATGTCGAGTTGAAGGAGGAAGACTACCTACTGCTTATCGAGAATACTATCAAGATGGAAGCCCTGAAGATTGCCGGTATCGAAAAGATGCCCATATACAAGGCAATGGAACATATTCTTGAACACGAGTACATCGATCTGCTCGTCAAACCCGTTTCAAGGAGATATTCCTGACTCTTTAAGTGGACAATAATACACTCCACAAGCAAAATCAATGTTTAGCAGTGTTAAATAATAGTATATAATAACTATTAATGTAAATCAATGCAAATCAGGAAATTAAGAAAGTGGAACATGTACGGAATTATCTATACCGTACATGTGCCACTTTGCTCTATACACTTTTTGATTTCCTTGATTGATAAAAAAAGCTCTTTTCCAATGCTTTACAATCCGACTTTTTTATATACTTTTGTCTTCAGTATCAGTTGGTTATTGAAACCCGCTATGTATGCTTATAAGTATAGATTAGCTTTTTTAAGCGAAACTAACCGTTGGTTATCAATCAATTATCAAACAAAAAAAGTTTGCCTTTGAGTCGTACCTCTTTTTTTGCCACTTCTATCCATATCGACGCCACAAGTACGCAGTTATCTCAAACCTCTAACATACACTGTTTCTTTGGTTTACTTTTGTCCGTGCACCGCTGTTGGTGTCATTAAATACATTGTAATATGGACGAAAAAAACAAAGACCAGGAAGTCCTTTTGGTCAAGGAACAGAAGGACGAGAGCCTCCGAGCCGTAGCCGGAGCAGATGAGAAAGGAGAACTGAAAACCGTTCCGCCCACCGCAGAGCATGAACAGAGCTTCCTGAAGTTCGACAAGCACAGCAATGCGCTGGAGAATTTCCTTTCCAACTTCATGCGTCAGTTCAAGCATCCCACACCGTTGAACTTCTTCAAAGTCCCCTTTGAGAGTGCCGTTGCCAGCGCACGCGTACTCTCGGAGATGCTCAAAGCACCGGATGTCCCCTCCAACAAGGAGATGCTGGACTCCGCCCGTGTCAATCCTTCCGACTATGCAGGAGAGCAAAAACAGTCTTTTCAAGGCATTGACCCCGATAAGGTGAAGTGGGAGCAGTTCGAGCAGATGGGCGTAAACCGTGAGAGTCTGGAAAAAGGCAAGCATCTTGATGACCTGCTTCAATACCGCAAGACTCCGCTTGTTCCCATCGCTATTAAAATCGGAGAAGTCTCTCTTTACACCGATGCCCGTCTTTCTCTGAAAGTCTCCGGAGACGGGACATTTATCCCTGTTGTCCACGCCATCCGCAAGGAACCTCAATTGGAGCGCGAGTTCTTCGGGCATACCTTTACCGATGAGGACAAGAAAGCCCTCAGAGAAACGGGCAACCTCGGTCGTACCGTGGAGCTGACCTTCCCCGGCAAAGATGAGCCGACCCGCAGCTTCGTGAGCATCGACCGCCTGACGAACGACATCATCGCCCTGAGTGCCGACAGGGTACGCATCCCCGATGAAATCAAGAGCGTGAAGCTGAGCGACGAGCAGAAAAAGGAGTTGTCGGAAGGCAGAAGCATCTATGTGGAGGGCATGACCTCCAAAACGGGAAAGCATTTCAATGCCAACCTCCAATTCAATGCCGACAAGCGGTCGATTGAATTTCGTTTCGGCTCTCCCAAGCAGGAACAACGCCAAAGGCAAGCCACCGAAGGACAGGAACAAACGGAGCAGAAAGAATTGCGTGTCCCCAAGAAGATGCTGGGACGCGACATCTCTCCCGAAGAGCAAGCGAAGCTCAAAGCAGGTCAGACGGTCTATATGACCGGGCTTATCGACAAGAAGGGAGAGCCTTTCAATGCCTATGTACGCCCGAACTTCGAGAAGAACAAGTTCGACTTCCTCAAATGGAATCCCGACAAGTCCCAAGCCAAGGAGGTTACTCCCGACAATGCTTCCCGCACACAGGTCGCCGTCAATTCCGAAGGCAAGACCAACGAGGCTACCAAGCATGTGAGGGAGCCGCTCAAGCAGGGACAGACAGAGCCTGCCGCCGGGCAAGAAAAAAAAGAAGAAGAGAAGAAGCGTTCCAAGGGAATGAAAATCTAATCCGCCACCACTAACATCCAAAAAGTAAGAACAAATGAAAGTCATCATAGCAGAAAAGCCGAGCGTCGCTCGTGAAATCGCCCGTGTCGTTCGGGCAACCAACAAGAAAGAGGGTTATATCGAAGGAGGCGGCTATGCCGTCACGTGGGCATTGGGACACCTGATAACGGCAGCCATGCCCGAAGCCTACGGCATCAAGGGGTTCCACAAAGAGAACCTGCCGATTCTTCCTCCCGTCTTTACCCTTATTCCCCGCCAGATTAAGGAGGGTAAAGGTTATAAAGCCGATGCTACGGCAGTCGCCCAACTCAAAGTCATCGAAAAACTCTTCCGGGAATGTGAGGGCATTATCGTTGCCACCGATGCCGGAAGGGAAGGTGAACTCATCTTCCGCTTTATCTACGAATACTTGGGCATTCCCCGTCCGTTCGACCGTCTGTGGATTAGTTCCTTGACGGACAAATCCATCAAAGAGGGGCTTGCCCATCTACAAAGCGGAGCGGCGTATGACAACCTCTATTATGCCGCCCGTGCCCGCAGCGAAGCCGACTGGCTGGTGGGCATCAATGCCACCCAAGCCATATCCATAGCGGCAGGGCGAGGCACCTACTCCTTGGGCAGGGTACAGACCCCGACCCTCTGTATGGTCTGCTCCCGTTTCTTGGAGCATAAGAAGTTCGAGCCACAGCCATTCTGGCAACTCAGCCTTGCCGTAAGGGAAGGTGATGAGAGCTTCCGCTTCTCCTCTGCCGACCGCTGGTTCGATAAGACGGAAGCCACCGCCCTGTACGAGAAACTCAAACAGGCTCCTTATGCCACTGTAGAGACAGTTGTGCGCAAGGAAACCAAACAGGAGCCACCGCTTCTGTATGATTTGACAACCCTGCAGAAAGAAGCGAACAGCCGATACGGATACACGGCAGAACAGACCCTTTCCTTGGCTCAGAAACTCTACGAAAAGGCATACATTACCTACCCACGCACGGGCAGCCGCCATATCCCCGAAGATGTCTTTGCCGAAATTCCAGCTTTGATAGCCTTTTTGCACGACCACCCCGTTTGGGGTGTCCATGCCCGCCGACTGACCGAACTGAACGCACATTCGGTGGACGGCAAGAAAGTGACCGACCACCACGCCCTGCTCATCACGGGCAAGAAGCCGATAGACATGTTTGGAGAGGAAGCGGTCATCTACGATATGATAGCCGGACGTATGCTCGAAGCTTTTTCCACCCGTTGCGTGAAAGATGTCAGTACGGTTACTGCCGTCTGCGAGGATGTGAAGTTTATCCTCAAAGGTGAAATCATCAAGGAAGAGGGTTGGCGTGCCGTTCTCAAAAACAGCAAGAAAAAAGACAAGGAGCAGGCGGAAGCCGAAGAACGGGAAAGTCGGGAAAACGGAGAAGGCATCATCATCCCTCAATGGGAGGAAGGTAAGCAACTTCCTCTCTGTGCCAGTTCGTTGGCACAGGGTACAACCAAACCCAAACCGCTGCACACGGAAAGTTCGCTGTTGGCTGCTATGGAGACGGCAGGTAAGGAGTTGGAGGACGAGGAACTGCGTGCACAGCTCAAGGATTGCGGCATCGGCACGCCTGCTACCCGTGCCGCCATCATCGAAACCCTCTTTGCACGCGAGTACATGGTGCGCCAAAAGAAGTCGCTCGTTCCCACGGAGAAAGGACTTGCCGTCTATTCCATCGTCCGGGAGATGAAAATCGGCAATGCCGAAATGACCGGACAGTGGGAAGCGGACTTGGCGAGAATCGAACGGGGAGAGTTGAAAGAGCAGGACTTCCGCAAGGGTATTGAAAGTTATGCCACACAGATTACCGACGAACTCCTCTCCTCCAAAATCCTCTTTCCCAAGAAACAGAGCGACATCCATTGCCCCAAATGCGACAAAGGCTCACTGGTCTTCTATCCCCGATGTGCCAAATGTTCCGATCCCGATTGCGGGCTGACGCTTTTCCGCAGCGTGGCGGGCAAGAGCCTCACGGACGAGCAGCTGACGCAATTGGCGGTGAACGGGGAGACAGGCATCATCAAGGGCTTTACCTCCAAAACGGGCAAGAGCTTCGAGGCTTCACTCTCCTTGGATGGAGAGTTCAAGACGGTATTTGTCTTTCCCGAACGCAAGAAAACGGGCAAATCCCGAAGGTAAATCCCCGTAATTTGCTAATTTTGCCACTGAATGATGCGGTCATAAACAATCATCTTGTTTTTACTGCGGATTTTAGTGGTGGCACTCGGCGGGGACGTCGAGTGCCTTTGCATTATATACCTCACTAAAATCATTCAAAATGACAGCCATTCATTTTTCATACTACGAGCTTTCCCTGCTCTCTTTTCTTCGGGAAAGCCATCCCGAAAAAGCCGGTGACATTCCTTTTGTCAAAGAGCGTGCGGCAGCCGCTTCCGAAGCCTATGCCGAAGCCTTCGATGCCGGACTTCCCATAGCCGAATGTATCGGCATTGCCAATAAGACGCTCTATGCGGGTCTGCACTTCTCCCGTCACGATACCATCTCTTCCGTGCTTTGGAACGAGTTCTCCGCCGAAGTGCCGCTCGAAGCGGTCAGGGAGACCGCCATCCGCCTGCGCCCGCTCTTGGAAGCAATCTTCGCCAAGTATCCGATTTCGGACGAGTTCGCTTATACGCCCGAATACAACTCCCTCTATACGGAGCTTACGGGTTTTGTCCAACTAAAACTCGAAGAAGATGGCACACTATAACAAAAAGGAGCACCTAAGGGCGAATATAGAAGCCATTAAGACCGTCTTTGCCCTGCATCGGGAACAGCGCGCGGCAACGGAGGAGGAAATGGAGGTGTTGCGGGCTTATGCGGGCTTCGGGGCTTTGAAGTGTATCCTCTCTCCTGCCAACACGATGGAGGACATCGCCCGATGGAACAAGTCGGAGTTGGAACTTTTCCCCTTGGTGATGGAGCTGCATCGCATCATTCGGGACAACACCGCTTCCGAGTCGCAATACAAGAGCTATATGCAGAGCCTGAAAAACTCCGTGATGACCGCTTTCTATACTCCTGCGCCCATAGTGCGGGAGATTGCCGCTTCCTTACAGGAGGCTGGCATCGTCCCCCAACGCATCCTCGACCCTTCGGCAGGAATGGGCGAGTTCATCCGCTCTTTTGACGGCATTGCAGCCGAAGGGCATACGACCTTCGGTTTTGAGAAAGACATCCTTACGGGACAGATGCTCTCCGTCCTGCATCCCGAAGACAAGATACGCATCCGGGGCTTCGAGGAAATCGAATCCAAGCTCGGAGGTTATTTCGATGTGGTCAGCAGCAACATTCCTTTCGGAGATGTGGCCGTCTTCGACCCTGTTTTCAGCAAGACGGACGAACCAGCCCGAAAGGTCGCCCGCATGTCCCTGCACAATTACTTTTTCGTCAAGGGGGTGGATATGCTCCGCGAGGGTGGCGTGCTGGCGTTCATCACCTCGCAAGGCGTCATGAATGCCCCGACAAACGAGCCGGTACGGGAGTGGCTGATGAGCCATACCCGCCTTATTTCGGCAGTTCGTCTGCCCAACAATCTCTTCTCAGAGAATGCGGGAACGGAAGTGGGCAGTGACCTTATCGTCCTGCAAAAGCAGAGCGAAAAGACAAGTCTGACCGAAGAGGAACAGCGTTTCATCAAGAGCGAGAAACGCCCCAGCGGAGTGCTGTTCAACACCTATCTGCGAAGCATGTCGCAAATCGTGCACACCGAGTGGAAGCAGGATACCGACCCTTACGGCAAGCCTGCCATTCTGTTCCATCACGAGGGCGGAGCGGAAGGCATCGCCACCGATATGGGTAAAATCCTGCGGGCAGATTTAGCCAAACGCTTGGACGAGGCATTGTACCAAAAGCATATCTCCATTCAGGAGCAGCCCAAAGTTGCCGTTTCCGTTCCTCCCGAAGTCAAGCAGGAAGAGCCTACGCTTACGCTAGCCGCTTCGACAGAGGAGCAACCGCACAAAGAGGTGGTGCAACCGAGAGAGGAACAGCCTGTGGAGCATCCCCGAAGCAGTGTCACCCCGCAGGTACAACTGCTCGACCTTTTCGGCAATGTTATCCCGGAGGAAAAGCCCAAACGAAAAACCGCCACTGTGAAACGTGCTGTGGTTTCTACTCCTTCTCCCACTATCGAAATAAAGCCACAAGAAACTGCTATGAGGTTACGGGACACGAACGAGCTGTGGTGGCAGCAGGACAAGGAGAAAGGGATGCAGCAGCGTCCCTATGAGGGAGTATGGCACGAACACCTCAAAGAGGGCTCTCTGCTTGCCTCGGACTTTCAGGTCGGAATGCTTGTCCGTGATATGGAGGACAACCGAATGTTCCAGCCCATAGACCTCCCGTCCCAAGAGCGACAGAAAATGTTGCTCTACATAGACTTGCGGGATGCTTACCACGCGCTCTATGATTATGAAGCGGAACGCAAGGTGGCGAATGAATCCTTGCGACAGAACCTCAATGAACTGTACGACCGTTTCGTGCGGCAGTACGGGTATCTGAACGACCGCAAGAACCACGAGCAGATCCTGATGGATGCCGGTGGCAGGGAAATCCTTTTCTTGGAACGGAAGGTGGATAAAGAAACGCTCAAAGCCGATATTTTCCGTCAGCCCGTTTCTTTCAGCCTGCACGAGGTGACAGAGGTGAGCAATGCCCAAGAGGCGCTCTCGGCTTCACTCAATAAATTCGGAGCGGTGGACACCGAGTATATGCTCTCTTTGCTTCCCGACACCTCCGAGGAAGAGATGCTCTCCGAATTGCACGGCAGGATTTCCTACAATCCCTTGGAGGGAGAATATGAAATCGCCGAGAAGTTCATATCGGGCAATGTGGTTGCCGCATCGGAGCGTATCGGACAATATCTCTTGGAGCATCCGGAGGACGCAAGGGCGCAAGCCTCCTTGCAGGCACTGAAGGATGCCATCCCCGAACCGATTCCTTTCGTGGACTTGGATTTCAACTTCGGGGAGCGATGGATTCCCGTAAATCTCTACTCCGATTATGCCTCGCACCTTTTCGACACGGAGGTGACGATACGCTACAATTCAAGTGCGGACGAGTATTCCGTGGAGGCACGGATGCACAATGCCAATATCTGGGACAGGTTCTGTGTACGGGGACAGCATCGTCGATACGACGGCATTGCCCTGATGAAGCATGCCCTGCTGAATACGACGCCCGACATTACCAAGAAAATCATGGTCGGAGACAAGGAAGTCAAAGTACGGGACACGGAAGCCATACAGATGGCAAACGCCAAAATCGACGAGATCCGAAACGGCTTTACCGATTGGCTGAACGAGCAGAGCGATGAGTTCAAGGAGCGATTGGAAAAACTCTACAACAATACCTTTAACTGTTTTGTGCGTCCTCAGTATGATGGTTCCCATCAGACATTCCCCGACCTCAACCTGAAAGGCTTGGGCATCGAGAGTTTGTACGGCAGCCAAAAAGATGCTGTGTGGATGTTGAAACTCAACGGAGGGGGGATATGTGACCATCAGGTAGGGGCAGGAAAGACCTTGATTATGTGTACGGCTGCCTATGAGATGAAGCGGCTCGGCTTGGCAAACAAGCCGATGATACTCGCTCTCAAAGCCAACGTGCAGGAGATAGCACAGACCTTCCAAACGGCTTACCCGAATGCCAAGCTGCTCTATCCGGGCAAGAACGATTTCACGCCCGATAAGCGGCAGCGGATTTTCCACGACATCAAGAACAACAACTGGGACTGCATTGTCCTCACGCACGACCAGTTCGGCATGATACCGCAGTCGGACGAGATACAGCAGAAAATCCTTCAGGATGAGTTGGACAGTGTAGAGGAAAACTTGGATGTCCTGCGTCAGCAGGGACGCAGCATCTCCCGTGCAATGGAGAAAGGGCTTGTCAAGCGGCAGATGAACTTGCAGGCGAAGCTGGATGAAATCAAGTTCAAGATAGAGAACCGAAAGGACGATATAGTGGATTTCAAGACAATGGGTATCGACCACCTGTTCGTGGACGAGTCGCATACGTTCAAGAATCTGATGTTCAACACCCGCCACGACCGTGTGGCAGGGCTTGGCAACAGTGAGGGGAGCCAAAGAGCCTTGAATATGCTCTTTGCCATCCGCACAATACAGGAGCGGACGGGAAAAGACTTGGGAGCCACTTTCCTTTCGGGAACAACCATCAGTAACTCACTCACGGAGTTGTACCTGCTGTTCAAGTACCTGCGTCCCCAAGCCCTCGAAGCACAGAACATCAAGACCTTTGACGCATGGGCTGCCATCTTCGCCAAGAAGTCGGTGGACTATGAGTTCTCCGTCACCAATGAAATTGTGCAGAAGGAGCGTTTCCGCTATTTTATCAAAGTACCGGAGTTGGCGGCGTTCTACGCTCAAATCACCGATTATCGAACGGCAAAGGACATCGGCATTGACCGACCCGAGAAAAACGAAATCATGCACAATATCCCGCCCACACCCGAACAGGAGGAGTTCATAGCCAAGTTGGTGGAGTTTGCCAAGACGGGCAATGCAGAATTATTAGGACGAGAGAAACTCTCCGATAGAGAGGAGAAAGCCAAGATGCTTATCGCAACGGACATGGCTCGAAAGATGAGCTTAGATTTGAGGCTTATTGATCCTAACAAGTACGGAGATCATGTGGACAACAAAGCCTCCCACTGTGCCGCCAAGATTGCGGAGTACTACCGGAAGTTCAATGAGCAGAAAGGAACGCAGTTTGTGTTCAGCGATCTCGGCACATACAAGCCGGGCGAGTGGAATCCCTACAGCGAAATCAAACGAAAGTTGGTGGAAGATCACGGCATTCCTGCTCAGGAGATACGCTTTATTCAGGAAGCCAAGACTGACAAGGCACGAAAGACGCTCATTGCAGGCATGAACGAGGGAACAATACGCGTGTTGTTCGGTTCCACCTCCATGCTCGGCACAGGTGTGAACGCCCAGAAACGTGCCGTAGCCATTCATCATCTTGACTGTCCCTGGCGTCCTTCCGACTTGGAGCAGAGGGACGGCAGAGCCGTGCGTAAAGGAAACGAAGTCGCCAAGTTTCATGCGGACAACAAGGTGGATGTCATCATTTATGCGGTGGAAAAATCGCTTGACAGCTACAAGTTCAACCTGTTATATAACAAGCAGTTGTTCATCGAACAGCTTAAAAATAACCGTATGGGTAGCCGTACCATTGATGAGGGAAGTATGGACGAGAAATCGGGAATGAATTTTTCCGAATACGTTGCCATCCTCTCCGGAAATACCGATTTGTTGGAAAAGGCAAAGTTGGAAAAGAAGATTGCGGGTTTGGACAGCGAACGGCAGGCGTTCATTCGCAGTAAGTCATCCTCCCGAAGCCGATTGGACGAAGTTATGAGAACGGTGGACGGAAACAAGGAATTGATAGCCCGTTTCCAAAGCGACTGGGACTTGTATCAAAGCCGTGTACAGAAAGACAAAGAGGGAAACACACTCAACCCGATAACACTCAAAGGAGTGGAAGGCAGCGACCCGAAACGCATTGCTGCCAAACTCGCGGAAATCAACGAGAAAGCCTGCACACGGGGAGAGTATTTCAATATCGGAACACTCTACGGATTTAACCTCGTGGTCAAGACGGAGTCTTCCTCCAAGGACCTTTTCGACCTTTCGCAGAACAAGTTCTTCGTGATGGGAGAAAGCGGAATGAAGTACAGCTACAACAACGGCAGGATAGCGGCAGACCCGCAACTCGCCTGTATGAATTTCCTGAATGCCTTGGAGAAGATACCCGGCTTGATTGAGAAGTTTAAGGCAGACACGGAAAAGATAGCCAAGGATATTCCTGTATTGCAGGAGGTGGTGAACGGCTCCTGGAAGAAGGAAGAGCAGCTCAAAGACCTCAAAACGGAACTTGCCGCCCTTGATCGCAAAATACAGCTTTCCCTAAAACCGATTGAGCAGGGAGAGAGTGAGCAAGAAGCTGCGGAGATGATGCAGGACGGCGAAGGAAAGACGGAAGAAATGGAACGGTTACGTCCGATTGAGCCGACTGTCACCGCTCCCTCCGTCAGCACCTCTGCGGCTCAAACCGACAGACCGTTGGAAAGCAGCGGGCAGAGTATCTCCGCTACACAGCCCTCTATGGACGGACTGCCGCCGTCTCTGGCAGAAAAGGTGTTTATCGTCAGACCGAAAATCTAAAACAAAAGGACGAACTACAATTGTTGTAATTCGTCCTTTTAGAATTTATACCATTTCAGAACAACTTCAATTTGGATTGTTGATATAAAGCCATTCCGGGAATATCATCATACATTGCTGCTAATTTATTCCTAAGTCCAAACATTCGTTTCTCTGCAGTATCAACAAGTTGGTCAAAATCTGTCAAGAAGATGCTTCCTTCATCTTTAGAACCTGCACGATACTGACGTTGTAACCCTTTTGCCACTTTATCTCCTACGACAAAAGCTGTTATTTTTGCAGTATTAATTCCCAATGCAATCAAACTGTCTACATAGTCAGTAGCTTGATTTCTTTCTTTACTTGTTATTTCAAAGCCTCCTCGTTTTAGTTCAACTATCAGAACTTTGGTTATTGTAGCTAGCTCATTATCACCAAACTCTTCCACACCTGTCATTGAAAGAGAGGTACTATCAGCTAAAACGACAAGGTCTGGTCTTCTATTTGTTTTTACCCCGACTTCATTCTGAACATCCATTTTGAACAGGCTTCTCATTACAGTCTGAAGTTGTCTGTTAGAGGTATATTCGGGAGTATCGTATTCGGGACCGAAGAGCCATCGTGATTCGGTTACAAGAGGATGTAAAACATGTAATTCATCCGTGTCCTTTTCTTTAGAAAGTTTTCTTATTGCTTCAATGATGGATAGGCGTCTATCAATTTCACTCAATACGGTGAGGGCATCCTTTACAGACCACTTATTGAGTATCGTATTAAGACCGGTAATATCTTCTTCCGTAAGTTGAGAGAGTTTCATTAAAAGTTCCTGTCCATTTTTCGATGACTCTAAATTTAATACAGCTTCAACAGCAATAGATATTGTCTCTTTAGTTGCTGTAGGAGAATTTATCGAAATGTTCTCTATGATTTCATCTACCTCATACTGAGCCAATGGAGAAGCTTCTTTTAATTTAGTCGCCAATTCCTTCTTCACAATAGCCTTTGTTTCTTCTAAATTCGCCTTTGCTGTTTGTTCAAACATTGTCTTCACATACTCTGCAACTGTTCGGTACAAATTCTCGGTTTCATTTGTATTTTTGAAGCCACTCCAATCTTCCCTGACCAATTCTGCCAATTCATTGCTTTGTATTACGATCGTATATCTCTTAGCAAGGGCGGTTCGACCGTCTAAATAGAAAACAGATCCTAATATCCATGATGGAATACCAATCAAACGACCGCTTTCCCAAAAAGCAATTCCCTGATAAATACTTTTACGAGACGATTTTTTTGAATCTACAAAGTTCGCTGTAATGTTATATCCATCGGGAGTCGTTAGTTCAGTCGTATCCAACAACCCTTCCATTTGATCTAAGGAAAGCTGTTGTTTGTTTACTTCGATTACAAACTCGGGATCGTGTAGGAAACGAGAGGATATTATTTCTCTGATTTTATCCACATTTGGAAGGTTTCTTTCAACACGAACTTCCAACCTTGTACCATGTTTTGAAGAGGATGAGATATTTTGTTCAATAACTGCGATCGCTTGATCTTTTATTTTAGTTGAAACTGTAAGGGAAAGTTCTTTACCGTTTTTTGAAGTGACAATATGATATTCGTCATTAAAGCATAAAAGGCTATGCCTGCCAATACCATTACGACCATAAGCCATGCGAGGACTTCTTTTCTTTTTATCTGGAAATAGAACCTGTTTGCCTTGATGTGCTAGTTTGTTATATCCCAGTGTCATCCAACGTTGTTGAAATTCTTCTTCTGTCAAGCCATTTCCATCATCTTCTACGACAAGGATTTCTCCATATTCATCAGGAATGAAGATGCTTACTTTTGTAGCACCAGCATCCCAAGCATTTGCAACAAGTTCTGTCAAAGCAATATCAGCTTGGCTGGTTATAGAACTGTTCAACGTTCTAACAAGGTAGTCTTCTTCAAAAAGAGAGCGATATATGGGTTCGGATTTCTTATTCATAGTATCTATTTATAGTCATTATCAACTAAAAGGGCTGATGTCTTTACTTGCAATATTCTTGATATCCGATATAAAATCTCAAGAGAAGGCTGTTGTCGATTACAAGCATAAGCGTTTATGGTACTAAAACTTTTATTAAGTTCCTTCGCCAACCACTTTTGGGAAATGCCCTTTTCCTCAAGAACTTCTTTTATTCTATTTAGTCTCATCATATTTACAAAAGAAATGAGTGCGTGTAATTTGCTACAAAAATAGTGAATAATTCTCTATACACCTAATTTCTGAATAGGAAAATCATTTTTTATGTGCAAATCCCGCCTCGTCATCACGACGGGACGGGATTTTACGCGTACAAAACAAAAAGCAAAGATTGTTTCTATGTTTTTCTTTTGCGTTTCCTTTTCATATTCTCGGTGAAATGGTGCTTCATAAAGGCGGTTATCTCCGATTCAAGATACCACGTCTTGTGGTAGATGATATGGAATGGGAGCGTTCCCGAATCCCGGTAACGCTGCAAGGTTCGCTTGCTGACTTGCAGCATCATGCAGACCTCCTGATTGTCCAAAAGCGGCTCGCCGTTGAGCATCGGACGTTGGGGAATGTCGGGAATGGTCTGCTTCAGATGGTCGAAACGGGTCATAATCCGTTCCATCCATTCAAGAAAAGTGTCTCTGTCCAATAGTTCCATACGCTATTTCGTTCTCTTGGTTTTAAGTAGGAAATTCCGTCTAAGTTCTTTTATGTTTTGAGGATTGCAGCACAGGCTTTTCTTGCGTATCGCTTCCTCTATGTCTTTCAAGTCGTAATAGCATCGTCCAAGAATAATCTTGTAGCCGATACGTTCCGAACTTCGCAGCCTCTGAAGGGTGCGCTGGCTGATGCCGAGTATCTCGGCTAAATCCTTGTTGGTGATCAAGCGGTTTTCATACTCCTCCTTCGCCTGTTCCTCCTTCTCCACATATCGGAGTATCTTCTCTATCTTGCCCATCAAATCATGGTAGGCTTTACTTTCAATCGTAATGACATCCATCGCTCTTTTTATTTGATTATGGTGCAAAGTTCGGACATTAAAATCGTTCGGATTGTATGCTAAATATGTACTGAATAGAGATTTTTATTTCCGGGCATTCAAGTCCGAAGACACTGGCTGTCATATCAAAGCCACAAGCACGCAGTTATATGAAAGTGTCTCTTTCTCACATACGCTGTCATTAAATTTGCATATCGTAATATCCAAACTTAAAAATTGAAACATGGAAGTAATAGCAATCGAGAAGAAAACGTATGAGGCGATGATGGAGCGTTTCCGCATCCTGACTGCCAAGGTCGATGCCCTCTGTCGGGAATCGGACGAGAAGAGAATGGGCAAATGGTTGGACAACCAAGACGTCTGCCAAATTCTGAACGTCAGCTTGCGTACACTGCAAACCTATCGGAGTAACCGGACTTTACCCTATACAAAGATAGGCTACAAGATGTACTATAAACCGGAGGACGTGCAGAAACTGATAGACAAGTCGGTCTCTCCGTGACACAGTATCTTAATCACCATTAAATCCAAAGTAGAACTATGAGTAATAATGTTAAGACCAAGAATGACGAAGAAATTATGCACTTCCTCAATGCCTCCGACCGTATGATAAAAGGGATAGACGCTCTGAGGAAAAGAAACAGACCGATGCTCCAAGGGCAGCGGTATTTGACGGACGAGGAACTTTCCCGACGGCTGCATGTCAATCGACGCACCCTGCAAGACTATCGCGATATGGGGCGTATCCCGTTTGTCAAATTAGGAGGGAAAGTCCTCTATAAAGAAGAGGAGGTAGAGAAATTGCTACAGGAAAACTACCATCCACGATTTGAAGAATGATGAAAGGAGACAGGCTGCGAGAAATCTTATCTCACAGCCTGTCTCCTTTTATTCGCACTCCTCTTAACAAAGCCGTCCGCCAACGGTATAGCAGATTATCATAGGTGGAGATGAAACTTTCTTCTCCGAAAGTTTTCCTATTATCCATCTTCGCAAAGCCTTTGCCTCTGGCGTGGCTATACGAAACGACAGCATCGTTATCATTTCCATACTGTACAAATCAATAAATCCTTGTTCAGAGCGGATTGTTCTCATCGCTTCCGCCTCCATCAGGAGACCTTCTTTGAATATCGTTTTGATTTGTGCGTTCACCTTGCCGGAGAAAACCCCGAGCAGGTCGGCAATCTCGCAAACTGACATCCAAACGGGAGCAGTCGGGATGTGTATGTCTCCATTCCCGCTAATGGTTATGATTTCTCTTTTCATCGTGCGTCCTCCTTTTCATTATATGGTGATATCGCTGAATTGCTCTATCTTACTTAACTTGTCGGAAAGGGTATTCATGTCCTGACTCTCTTTCTCGTGGGTGATTTTAGCATAAATCTGTGTCGTGCGGATATTGGTATGCCCGAGCATCTTGGAAAGCGTTTCAATGGGAACTCCATTGGTCAGACAAATTTCCGTTGCCATGGTATGGCGACTGGTGTGCCACGTTATGTTCTTCTCTATTCCGCAAAGCCCGATGATTGTTTTGAGGTTCTTGCGAGCGGTAATGTACTGCGGAACGGGCAGGAGATAATTTTCCTTTGCCATACCGTCGTACTTTTCGATAATCCTCATGGGAATGTCCATCAGCATAATGTTGGATTCCACGCCTGTCTTCTGTCGCTTGGTCATAATCCACAACTTACCGTCAAATGAAGTCTGCACATTGTCTTTGGTCAGGTTCTTCATATCGGTAAACGACAAGCCGGTAAAGCAGCAGAATACATACAGGTCACGCACCAACTCCATTGACTTGCGGCGAAACTTCAAATCCATCATTTGACGTATCTCGTCCTTGGTCAAATAATCCCTTTCCGTACTCTCGGCGGAGATACTGTAGTCCACGAACGGGTCTCGAACTATCCAGCCGTGATTTTGGGCAATGGTAATCATTCGGCGCAAAGGCATCATGTAAATCCATACGGTATTGTTGCAACACTGTTTTTCCGTGCGAAGGAAAATCTCAAAGTCCGTGATGAATGCGGGAGTAAGCTCTCGCAAGGCAATATCGCTCAGACGGTAGCGTGTCCTGATGAATTCTTCCAAGTGCTTATAGACCGTGCAATACTTGTCGTAAGTGGATTGGCTTCGTAAGCCTGCATCGACCTGCTTGGCAAAATCTTCATTGTGTTGGGCATAGACCGTCAGCAGTGTCTCGTGCCGCATCTCCAGACCCAAAAAAGCGTTTTTTACTTTCTCCGCTGTGACATAGTTGTCCCTTTCGGCAATCTCCTTGTATTTGGCATTGATACCCACCCGGATTTTATCCAAGAAGCGGTTGGTCTCCAATGCCACGGCACTCTTTCCCGACGCCCGGTTACTCTTGACATCCCATAGATTGGGGAGGATGTCGCATTTGCAGCTGAACTGTGCAATGGTTCCGTCGATGGTGATGCGACACATCACGGGAACGGAACCGTCTTTCTTAGGGGCGTTCTTTTTGAGGTAGAACAGAACCTTAAACGTACTTCGCATAACTCTGACTCTTTATAAGTTACAAAACTATTTATTGTCAGGTTATCCGCTGATACGCAATTCATTGTACTTTGACGGGAAAGATTCCAAGCATTCATTTTTTTGCCTTTTTTCTTCCTATTGTCCCTTAATCGAGCTATCTTTGCAGAAGATTTCAGTTGGGGGTTAGCCCATTCGTTACCGTTTTTGCCATTCCTTCCCAGTTAGATATAGGGTAATGTTTTAGTAACGCTGCTCTGTCCAAAGTTGGCAAAAGTTCGTCTTTTGGCGGTTTTTCCCAGAATGGTCGAACATTCAGAACTGACTGACCCACAAATCATTTGCTATGTCCGCTCATTTTTTGACCGTTTAGGATAGATTTTCAGCAAAAAAGGATATAATCCTTCAACAGAATGATTCATTTCATCTCTTGATTATCCACCGACAGAGAACTCAATAATAATAGAAATCACATTATTTTATGAACGAATCAGATGAACGGAACCACTAAAAAGAAGAGTTTATTTAGAAGGTGCCTCCGGTGTGGATGGAAAGATTTACCGGCTAGAATCTGCCGAAAAAAGAGAATATGAAGTCATGCGATTAATGAAACAATCCGGCTGAAAATACAAAGCGGCGCTTTGTGTGAGCTAAAGCTTAGCTTTAGGAGTCGTAAAGCTAAGCTTTAGCCTCCCCAAAGCGCTATGTTATTAACCGATGCAAAAATGCACTTTTTCGGGGGCCTCCCTAACACACGCACACACGTAAGCGCACGCGCATACACATACACACACGAACATAACTAAATACGCGTAAACTATATTATATACGCGCGCCTGTGTGTGGAAAAATTGTGGAGTGCATTTTCTGCATTTTTGCATTTTTCACCTCCGACAAGCTGTTCATAAAGAAAAGATTTATACGCATACTCTTCCATAATTCATCCCCTTTGCCCACGTATTCCGCTATTTTAAGGCTAAAAAGCACATTTTCTCCCGAAAAGTTTTTGTAATATCAGAGTTAATCGTATTTTTGTGTACAATTTTGGTGTAGTGATGACAGAAGAAGAAAAAAAGTTATTGAGTACCTTTGAAACGCAGCTACGGCATTTAATGTATTTGCACGATGAATTAAAGCGTGAAAATGCCGGGTTGAGAAAACTTCTTGAAAACGAAAAGTTGAAGAACGAGAAGGTGCAAGCTCAGTATGATGAATTGGAAGTCAACTATACAAACCTAAAAACAGCTACGGCAATCAGCCTTAACGGCAGCGACGTAAAAGAGACGAAGCTGCGATTGTCAAAATTAGTGCGTGAAGTCGATAAATGCATCGCTTTATTGAACGAGTAAAGAAGAAAGATGTATGAACGATAAGATAAAGATAAACCTGCAAATAGCAGATTCAAACTACCCGTTAACCATTAACCGAGAGGAAGAAGAAATGGTACGGGAAGCAGCCAAGCAGGTAAACATCAGGCTTAATGCGTACCGGGAATACTATAAAAACCTTGAACCGGAAAAGATTATTGCCATGGTAGCCTATCAGTTCTCGTTGGAGAAACTGCAATTAATGCAACGTAACGATACCACTCCGTATACGGAAAAGGTAAAAGAACTAACGGAATTGCTGGAGGATTATTTTAAGAAAGAATAATGCCACCGAGCCATTCACTGATAAAGAAAACACCACGCACTGCACAATATCCGAGCAAATGTATGCTCTGATATTTGGCGGTGCGTTTTTATTTATATAACTAAATTAATGTAAGAATGATAGCAATAATAGCAACAGCAATTGCTTGCTTCGTCGTAGGAGGAATCCTTTCATACGTACTGTTCCGGTACGTGTTGAAGTCCAAGTACGACAGTGTCCTGAAAGATGCGGAGACAGAAGCTGAAGTAATTAAGAAAAACAAATTGCTGGAAGTAAAGGAAAAATTCCTGAACAAGAAAGCTGATTTGGAGAAGGAAGTGGCACTGCGTAATCAAAAGATTCAGCAGGCGGAAAATAAACTGAAACAACGTGAAATGGTGCTCAGCCAGCGTCAGGAAGAAATCCAACGCAAAAAGCTGGAAGCCGAAGCCGTAAAGGAAAACCTGGAGGCGCAACTTGTTATCGTTGACAAAAAGAAGGAAGAACTGGACAAACTGCAACATCAGGAAATAGAAAAACTGGAAGCAATCTCCGGTCTGTCTGCCGACGAAGCAAAAGAACGTCTGGTCGAATCACTGAAAGAAGAAGCTAAAACGCAGGCACAGTCGTTTATCAACGACATCATGGATGATGCCAAACTGACTGCCAGCAAAGAAGCTAAACGGATCGTTATCCAGTCTATCCAACGGGTAGCTACCGAAACTGCCATCGAAAACTCCGTAACGGTATTCCATATCGAATCGGACGAAATCAAAGGACGTATCATCGGACGTGAAGGACGCAATATCCGTGCACTGGAAGCCGCTACCGGCGTTGAAATCGTTGTAGACGACACTCCGGAAGCAATCGTTCTTTCCGCTTTTGACCCGGTTCGCCGTGAAATTGCCCGTCTGGCTCTTCACCAACTGGTGACAGACGGACGTATCCATCCGGCACGTATCGAGGAAGTGGTGTCCAAAGTACGCAAACAGGTAGAGGAAGAAATTATCGAAACCGGTAAACGGACAACAATCGACCTTGGTATCCACGGTCTGCATCCGGAACTGATCCGTATCATCGGTAAGATGAAATATCGCTCTTCTTATGGTCAGAACTTGTTGCAACACGCCCGTGAAACAGCCAATCTCTGTGCTGTGATGGCATCGGAACTGGGACTGAACCCGAAGAAGGCAAAACGTGCAGGTTTGCTGCATGATATCGGTAAAGTGCCCGATGAAGAACCGGAATTGCCGCACGCATTGCTGGGTATGAAACTTGCCGAGAAATACAAAGAAAAACCGGATATCTGCAATGCTATCGGTGCTCACCACGACGAAACGGAAATGACCAGTCTGCTGGCTCCTATCGTACAGGTTTGTGATGCTATCTCCGGTGCACGTCCGGGCGCACGCCGCGAAATCGTAGAGGCTTACATCAAACGTCTGAACGATCTTGAACAATTGGCTATGGCTTATCCGGGTGTGACCAAGACATACGCTATTCAGGCAGGACGCGAACTCCGCGTGATCGTAGGTGCGGATAAGATCGATGACAAGCAGACAGAAAGCTTGTCCGGTGAAATCGCCAAGAAGATTCAGGACGAGATGACTTATCCGGGACAGGTGAAGATTACCGTTATCCGTGAAACACGTGCGGTTAGCTTCGCTAAATAAGTAAATATTCAAAAGAAGATTCAATACAAGGGCGAAGCAATTCGCCCTTTTTCAATTTATCATCATTCACTTCTCATGTTTGCAGCATCACGTAGCAGCATGCAGTCTAAAAGCATCAGCTTATGAAAAAGTACCAGTTTGAAGTCTGTGCCAATTCCGTAGAAAGCTGTCTGGCAGCACAGGCAGGCGGAGCCGACCGGGTAGAGTTATGTGCAGGTATTCCGGAAGGCGGGACAACTCCTTCTTACGGAGAGATATCGACAGCACGCGACATGCTGACAACGACTCGTCTGCATGTCATTATCCGCCCGCGGGGTGGGGATTTTCTTTATTCTCCCATCGAAGTGAGAACGATGCTGAAAGATATAGAAATGGCACGGCAGTTGGGAGCTGACGGAGTGGTATTCGGTTGTCTGACGGCAAATGGGGAAATCGACCTTCCTGTAATGCAAGAGTTAATGAAAGCCTCACAAGGGTTATCAGTGACTTTTCACCGTGCCTTTGATGTATGTCGTGATCCTGAAAAGGCTTTGGAGCAGATTATCGAACTGGGGTGTAACCGTATCCTCACTTCCGGTCAGCAAGCTACCGCCGAACTAGGAATCCCCCTGCTAAAAACATTGCAGACACAGGCTTCCGGAAGAATTATCCTGCTTGCCGGATGTGGCGTGAACGAAAAGAATATCGTCCGTATTGCTTCGGAAACCGGAATACAGGAGTTTCATTTCTCCGCACGGGAAAGCATCAAGAGCGATATGAAGTATAAAAACGAATCAGTATCGATGGGCGGCACTGTACATATCGACGAATACGAACGAAATGTAACCACCGCCCAAAGAGTGATAAATACTATTCAGGCTATAAAAAGCTGAAAACTGCGATAAACAGCGATTTATAGTCCTGCAATAGCATACCTGTTTATAAATAAGGGATAATCGTAATATAAATACCGGTAATAATAGCCGAGGTGATTACTCCTGAGATATTGGCTCCCAAGGCATCTCCCAATACGAATGAATCGGGATTATCTTTGCTTACTATCTTTTGGGCAACCTTTGCGGTGGTAGGTACGCAACTAACGGCTGCGATACCGATCACCGGATTGTAATTTCCCCGTTTGACAATGTACATGATGTATCCTCCGATAATCCCTCCGATACCGGAAAGTAAAAGTGCAACGATACCTAATACCAGCAATTTCAGAATCTTCGGATCGAGCAACAGATGTGCATCGCAAAGTACGCCCAGCAACACTCCCAACATAAAGGTCGAGCCATAGAGCAACGGACCACTGACAAAGTCATAAATATGCTTCATACCGGATTCACGAACGGCAACGCCCAGGAACAGGGAGAAAAACAATGGAGAGGCAACCGGAAACAAGAAACAAAGTACTGCGCAAAGAACAGCAGAGAAAGCCAGTTTCACTTTGGCATCGTAGTTCTTCGGCGCCTTCTTAGTCACCATCTTAATGGCACGGAAACGTTTGGGCACTAATAGCTTGACCAAATATGGATACCCTCCGTACGTCAGCCCCAAATACAGGTAAGCGACTACTGTAATAGGAACAAACAAATGTTTTGCCAGAGCCAGCGAAGTGAAAAGCACCATCGGACCGTCTGCACCACCTACCATAGCAACAGATGCGCTTTCCTTTAAAGTCAGTCCGAGCGCGGAAGCGATGGGCACGGTAAGGAACGTACCGAGTTCGGCACATAAAGCAAGGAATATACTCGCAAACGGTTTCTGGAGCAGAAAGCCCACATCCAGCAAAGTTCCGATGCCCATAAAGACAAAGCAGGCTATAAGCCCGTTACTGAAAGTCAGCGTGTAGACAGGTTGCAGAAAGTCTATCTGCATCGTATTCATCAGGTCATCCGTATCCGAAAGCATCGGATCGAGGAAGAGGTTACCTAATGTACCGTCCGGCATCATCAATGTTCCGCAGTTGATGGCTACCATGCCCAATCCCATCGGAATCATAACCATAGGTTCGAGCACTCCCTTCCAACCCAAATAGATAAGTAACAAACCGAGAAGTACCAGAAAGACTCTGGCAGAAGCCAGTAACCAGCCGCTTTCCATCATTGTGCCGATACCCTGAAAGAGGGTGGCAAAATCAATATTTTCCATAAATAAACGTCATTTTATTGTTTGTTGGTAGTAGATTTCTTTGTATTTTTCTTGTTGACATGCGCCAGTTCTTCTTCTTTGAGAAAGAACTCACGTGTATCCCGCGGATAATAATAATCCATCAGGTTCTCTTCCGACGCACCCGGACTTACTCCATGATAATAACCGGAATAGCCAGAAACATTCCGATTGATTCCACGGCTGAAATCTTCGCGATAATCTCCTAAAGTCCCTTCGTCCGGAAGAGGTATCTGTCTGACAAGCCTTTCTACTTTCTGCCGGTGTTGTCGCCAGCGATGTAACCGCAGCAGCTCCAGACGGTGAGAACTATAAAAATAAAAAGAATCTGCCGCATAAGCAATCAGTTTGATGACTGCCGCAACAAAAAAACCGATGAGAAAGGTGAGCCCCATCATAGCGAAAGTAGATATTAATAAATCAATCATAGCAATAAAAAATATAGGTTTTATAATATAATATTCAAAAAAAAGAAGAGGCGCCCAATGGTAAATCATTATTAAAATTTAGACACACATGAAAGTTAAATCCCATTGGGCACTCCTCATCACCCATATAGAAACAATCGGCAGATGTTATTTGCTTGAATCACTTCGGTATACATCTTTGCTTCTATACGACGTAACTCCCGTTTCACAACGAAAACACAATATCCTGATCCCGATACTTGATTAGGTATCCGGGAAATATATCACACGCTTATAGGAACAATAAATAAAAGGAGGGGCAGAGAGAAAAGATATACCTCACCCTGCCAATGGAAAATAATACAGCCTAAATAAGAATATGGGCTAATGTATAGACGTAGTATTTACACGAATATTTAGTGTAATTGACATCAAAACAGGTATGGCTCAGACGTTCCTCCGGAAGCAACGTATTCAGTGAGCTCAATATCTGTATTATTGCAGTATTTGTATTAAATCTCAGATTCTTGAAAGGAACAATGCTTCTAGGAAAAGATAAGTTATCAAAAATGCAGTCACTGACCTTACTGCCGTAAGTTCCGTCAGTCAGCAATGAATGAGTATCTTTACATGATTTATCGAAACCGGCAGAAGAGACACTGCAATTTGCTCCCGCATTGTATTGCATATCAATTGCCGGGACCTCAGTTTCTTTCTGAAATCCCTGCAATTCTTTATTGGAAATATGAGTAAATCCCAAAGCCAGAAATGCGAATGCTAATATGCAAAAAATGTACTTTGCCATAATTTGCTGCAAACGTAATCATTCTTTTCCAATAACAATGTATTAATGGTAAGAATTAACGATTATTGCACTCTGGCTCCTCTTTATAATCCATGTACTACTTTCATCAATTGCTCTCCCAGACCGATCGTATATCCTTGAGAAACAAAGACCACACGGTTGAAGGTATCGGCAATGATAAAGACAGGCAGGGTTGATTGATTCAACTTCATCGCATCAACAATCTGTTTTTGAATGCTGTTATCCACATCAATGCCATAAACAATGGTAGAGGGAAGATCTTTAAATTCATGGGTGTTGAACTTTTTATATTGCTCTTCCGAAGGGAAAAGAAAGACCATTTTACGTCCCCACTGTTCAAACTCGCTGCGCAAAGCCGCAATATCTCTTAAAGCATGATTGGTAGGCTCCTGCCCCACTCCGAGAACAGCAACCACAAAATAGCCGCGTCCGCAGGTTTGCAGGATACTTTGCAGGTCAGTACCTCCTACCGGACGATAGGTAGCTTCGGAATTGAAATTACCGATCACTTGCACCTGATCTTTACTTTCACGCATCACAAGGTCAACAGTAGTCGTCTTATCCGGTTCGATAGTAAAGAATGTGGTATTGGAGAGTACCGCACCACTAGCCAGGCGGGTTCCGGTCACCATCATATAATAACCTTCGTCCAGCTTTACTCCGTTTTTCAGGAGATTTGACCACGTAGCACCACCACCCATATCTACATCGCCTTCGTCATAATTGAGCAGTTGGAACGTGCCGTTCTTAAACTTGGAGATAGTGAAATGAGAATAGTATTTAGGATCGGATAAAGAACGTATCGGAGTATAGCTGGCTTTCAACATGCCGGTACGAGATTGTGTGGACCGCGAAGTCTCAAAGTTGACATCCTGCGGAGAAAGCCCATCGCTTAAATATTGAACCTTCCCGGTCACTTCATCAATCCAGGCTGGTATCCCTATGCTCCGGGCAGCTGCTACGAAGAATATATCACGGGACTTCTCATCAGCTACACGCGACTTCCATACTCCCATCGGAGAAATAGGAATCCGCTGAGAATTCAGTTCGTTATCGATCTTAATCTCTTTTCTGCACCATTCTATTAATGCTTTGGCATCATGAGCAGCATCAACAGGTGCCGATTTCAAGACTGCTTCAGAAATTGCATCATAAAGTACCTTTTTATAAGGAGTCAACATCTCATTCGCTATGCGAGGATTGAGCAACGCCCTTTTCACCAGATCAGCGTCCGTTTTTTCTCCATCTGATGTGTTTTTCAGATGATCGTTCAGTACATCGAGTGTCACGTCACGAAGATCTTTTGCCGAGATATTCTCTAATAACCACATACCCCGCATTTCCTCCCATGAAATATGTTTTTTCTCCTTTCTGATAGCTGAAAGAAAATCCTTCAATGTCTGATGGTTTCCACGCGAAGCAACCAGAAAAGCTGCCAACTTATCTTTCATAGTTTCAGGTTGCAATATATTCCCGTATAGTCCGTTCACCCATTCTTTTGCCTGTTCATCTGTCATCATCGTTGCCACATATGCATTGCGGATCGAATCTTCCTGTGCCATCCGGTGGTCATTTTCCGCCCGTTGTTCAGGAGTTACTTCGGGAAGGTTAGCCCCTTCTACCGGAGGAACAATATCCATCGGAAGTGTATAGCTTTCACCTTCTTTCTTATCTAAAGATAACTTCAAAGCATCTTCTTTTCCAAACGACAGTTTAGCATATCCGAATTTTCCATCCCTGGATGCCCATACCAACATATCTCCCTTGCCGGCAGTGAGGAAGGCTTTACCTTCGGCATCGGTATATTTCGTGGCTACCGTATAGAACTCAGCATAATTGTATATCTTAAATTCCACTTTTGCACCTGATACCGGATGTCCTTCCGTATCCGTCACCGTCACTGTAGCTTTGGCAGTAGGCGCATAATTGTCTATCACATTGATCTCCGTGTAATTCGGCGTTTCAAGCATAATCTCTTCCGGACCGGTATAGCGACCGAACACCTTTGTATGCATTAGCATCCCGCGACTGGCAGGAGCATTGAACCATCCGAGATTCAAAACCGGTTCGGGCTCGCAAGCTCCGAAGAAATACCACTGTCCATCCGCCCACGCTTCTACCCAGGCATGATTATCATCCGTATGCGCCCAACGGGGAGTATATACCTGCCGTGCCGGAATCCCCACCGAACGCAACGCAGCCACAGTAAATGTGGATTCTTCTCCGCAACGCCCATACGCTGTCTTCACCGATGCCAACGGCGAACTGGTACGTGCATCACTTGGACGATAGACTACCTTTTCATGGCACCAATGATTTACTTCCAGAATAGCGTCCTTCATGGACAGATGCTTCACCCTATCCTTCAATTCTCCATAAAACACCCGACGTGAGTCATCCAAATTCTCATTATTCACCCGGACAGGCAACACAAAATGCCGGAACAATTCATCCGGAATCTGATCTCCCCAAGGCATCTCAGTACGCGTCTGCCCGGACAAGCGAACATTCTCCAAATAATAATCTCCTGAATAATCCGTCACATCCCCTATCGGCATATAAGCATAGAGAAACATCAGAGCTTCCTGCTCATATACAGACAAGTCAGGATTCGAAAAAACAGTAAACAGGTCTCCATGAGGAAGTGCCTGCTTTTTCTGTTCAAAGTCTTCGGTCACTTGATTCCGATAATTCTCTTCTTTCAGAAAATGAGCGTTGTTGCAGGCATACAGCACAACAGACAGGATAAGAACGGATAAAAGATGAATGAATGTCTTCATAAGAGTGTTTGGTTTATTTTTAGATAATAAGATTGCTGATTCACAAAAATACAAGAATATTTTCTGAATGCCTAGATAAGTATATAAAAATGTGACAGATAAGAATAATATTGTCATCAAGGAAAGAGAACGGGAAAATTGTAACAGGTTTGTAACATCTCCGTGTCCGAACCTCTTATAAAAAGAAAAATCAGAAGAAAAAGAAGATTTTTATGTTTTACAGCATATAATTCAAAAACATTTTGTATCTTTGCAGTGTTAATAAAGAAAACAAGATGTAAAACCGCTCTTCAAAACGTGGAGGGCAAAAAAAGAGGAAACAAATTATGAAAAAGAATGCAAATGAAAAAATCATGATGTTACAGTACCGTATTAAACGTTATCAAGCAATGGGAAACGGTGCTATGTGCCAAACCTTGAATGGTAAACTTCAAAAACTGCTGACGAAGCAGCCAGCCATGTAATTAAACACACTAATATATATCATGAAAAGAGCGGAGCAACCACACTGGTTCTCCGCTCTTTCTTTTTATTTCTTCTTCAAAGTCACATCACTGATTTCTACTACACCACCCTTATTCTGTCCAAGAATAGCCACGTAACAGTCTTTCAGGATAGCAGCGTCATCATCCGTATCGGACACTTCCAGAGCAGGATTTGACTTCTTACTGCTGATAGCATTCACTACCTGTCCCATGTCATAGTAAACAACCACCTTCGTCCATTTGCCGGCATCCTTGATTTTGAAGTTGTACTGTGCACCGGAAGCATTCGGCTGGGCATCAGCATCGTAATCCCTGCGCATAAAGAAAGTAGTGTTCAGTTTACCGTTATCATTTTTTTCCTCGTTCGTCTGCTTGATATATACGCTGACCGGAGTTCCTGCCTCCTTTGCTTTTGCATAAAAAGTCAACACGTAGATACCTTTCTCCAAGCCGTCTGTAATACGTTGACCAAGAAATGCTTTATACCAGGATGTATTCTTCTCAGCACCCGAATTATCTATTTTCATCGCGTTCGGATACTTGGCATCTCCGGTCTGCTCCCAAGCGATTGTTGTCACTCCGTCCGCCTCATTATTCATAATGAACCACTCACCTGCCGTAGCCTTGTTAGGGTTGGTTACCTTGTTCGTTACTTCCGTAGCAAACTTTTCATTTTTGATCAGATTCTGCGCACTCACGCTTACTCCTGCGATAGCCAAAAGACTAACTAATAATACTTTTTTCATCTTACTGCGATTTTATTGTTTATACGTTATTTCTTATTTTCACTCTGCTTGCTGAATCCTATTTTATTTGTTGAATAACAAACTTATAATTTCCAGATTCTTTCTTTTCGTTTGATTTTAGTGTGATGCGATAAATCTCCTTACCCCATACATTAGAGAGGCGCGGATCGTCCAATTGGATTGTTTCCAGTTCGGCTTTGAACTGAGTCGGATAGTCCAGTTCCACTTTCTGCCCCTTTACTTCAATCTGAATTTTGCCCAAGGACGGGAAAGTGACATTGCCCCAAGTCATGAAATTCACCTGATTGGGAGCTACGGCCTCATCCAGCGTGTAGCTGTCGGTAATCGTCAGTTTCCGGTCATCCAGTGTATACGACCGAATCCAGCTTTTCACTTTTGCTTCCGACGGATAGGCGGCAGCAATATCAGTAGAGAACATGCGTTTCTTTTCATTGCAAATGGTATTTGTCGCTTTGTATTCCTGTCCGTATTTCTGCGGTATACCATTAATCATCGGCAAATTATGATAATTACTCTGCATTGTCCAAATGGTGTAACGGTCTTTACCAAATGTCTGCTTGGTATATGTACCTACCCCTGCATCAAGGATTACGGGAATTGTATTCACATATAAGGAAAACGTTCCCACATCATTATGATTATGACTTTCGTTGTTGAATCCGCCTTTGGCAGCCACGAACATTCCATTCTTATTCTTCATGTAACAGAACTCCGTCTCGGGATACCAAGTCACGTCCGGCATATCATGCTTTGGAGTCTCTTTGGCAAGATCATTGCAGCAAAGCAGAGACTGGAGCGAGCGGAATGCATCGTTTCCCATGGTCGCATACGGTTTTCTACCATTCAGCAGATAAGCGGCAAAATGCATCATTTCATTGCTGTTTACCGCTTTACCAAAACGATAGATCAGTAGAGGATCGCCACCACCTTGCGCGGAAGCATCGGCAAAGTTCACCACCCAACCATTACCGACATAAGAACGGGACATATACTCTCCCATACGCCGGATCATCGGTTCATTCAACAGGGATATTTTACCACCTGTACCATCAGAAAGTATTTGCAAATAATCATAAAGTTTACCTGCCGCGTGTCCCCAATAAGAAGTCCCTTCTTCGCAAGCGCCGTCAGACTTCACAAAGTTGATAAACTTATCTACCGATTTCATCGAACGGTATACAGCTTTTGCCAAACGGTCTTTATTGTTCTCCATCAAAAGGAAACACTGCAAAGCATTGGAGTTGCACCAAGGATTCCAGTTATTGATAATCTCACCCGGTTGCCAGTTGAACGCCATCCACCACATATCGTCATCGTTCATATAAGGGTCGAGGATACGTTCCTTAATAGCTTTGCGCATTTGCAGAGAAACCACCGGATTGATTTTGTCGAAAGGCTTACGGAAGAAATAGTGCACCCAAGCCATCAATGCACCATATCCGCCGGAACCAAGATCAATGATCTGTTCGCGGAAATCAGGAAGAGAACGTTTGCTGCTTTGCCGGGGCAGGTGAGCAGACAGTACCCATGAATTCATTTCGCAACTCATATAAGCTCCGTTGAGCAGCTGATCGATGAAGCGTCCTTTGCCTTCCGCCAGTTCTGCCAGCATCAGCGTATTCAATGCCTGACGGTTGGCGTCATAGGGAACTTCCATGATTTTACGATTACCGGTCCGCTCATATTCAAGATAGGCGGTAGCAGGGATCAGTTGCCATTTGTAATCGAGGAGCTTCTCGCCTGCCGCGATAAGGCGCTGCTTGTTGGGCCCCATCAATGAGTCCCAAGCAGCACGATCAGTATAGGCCGGATAAGGTACCCATGCCTGTTTCATTACCAGCACATTTTTCAACGTAGTTTCATCTGCCGCTTTTTGCAGCAGGTCGCGTTCCGTATAGGCATTGGCTTTGAAAGAGAAACTTCCAAAGGCAGCTAACAGAAAAACACAAATTAAATGCTTCATTCGATTCATGGTATTTTATTCATTTAAGCATGGCAAAGATAACGCATCTCTCAAAAAGTAAGGTGAGCAAATCATACGAACCTCATGACAAAAAAGTACAGACTTCAAAAAAAGTACATTCAGAAGCTCTCAGCCCTCTCGTGAAACAGACGCTCTGTTCAAAGCAAACAGACCTTCTATTTAGGGCAAACAGAGCCTTCATTCAGAGTAAACAGACGCTCCGTTTGAAAAACATCCTGTTGATTGGATACAATCAAGCGGTCATTTCATATCAAACGACCGCTTAATTTGACTCAAACAACTGCTCGGTTTGCCCCAAAGGAGCGGTCGTTTATTATAAACAGAAACTTCATTTGAGCTTCTATAAAATTTCCACCGATGGTAAAACCTGAACTTTATTCCCAATCGCTAAACTCAAAACTGAGCTGCTCCCAAACTCCATGTTGTTCATCCGCCTCCTCTTTCGGATTGGAAACAGAAAGCCCGATCAAGCGGATAGGATGCTGTTCGTACTCCACACTTTTCAATAACTCTTTAGCGAGTGGAAGGATGCGGTCTAATGTGTACAACTCCTGCGACTGCGTAATACTTCGGGTAATCTGACTAAAATCATGAAACTTAATCTTCAGAGTTAATGTATTTCCTTTAAACTCTTTACGTTGAAGACGTTCTATTAATTCTACCGCTACATGATACAATTCGATGATAACGGAAGAGTGAACCGATATATCTCTTTCCAGCGTTCGTTCACAACCGATAGACTTCCGAATACGAACTGCCTCAACCGGACGCTCGTCAATCCCCCGCGAACATTCATAATAGAGCGCCCCCACCTTTCCAAAGTGGGCCGTCAGCATTTCGAGCGAGCATTTACGTAATTGAAGACCATTGTGAATACCAAGCAAATGCATCTTCTTTGCTGTCACAGGTCCTACTCCCCAAAAAGATTCAATCGGAAGTCCGGCGATGAAGTCCAGCGCCTGGTCAGGATGTATGGTACATAGTCCATCCGGTTTCCGATAGTCCGATGCAATCTTTGCAAGAAATTTATTATAGGAGACTCCGGCAGATGCAACCAAGTTCAACTGTTCCCGGATACGAAGTTTTATCTCCTTTGCAATATCAACTGCCAGAGAGATTCCTTTCTTATTCTCCGTAACATCCAAAAAGGCCTCATCCAAAGACAGAGGCTCAATTATATCGGTATACTCATGAAAGATTTCGTGTATCTGACGGGAGACGGACTTATAAACATCCATTCTTCCGGATACAAAAATAAGCTGGGGACATAAACGTTTCGCCTTCTGAGAAGACATGGCGGAACGGACCCCGTAACGACGGGCTTCATAACTGGCTGCTGCCACAACTCCCCGCTCCTCGGCATGTCCCACCGCCAAGGGTTTGCCACGAAGTTCCGGATGATCACGCTGTTCTACAGAAGCGTAGAAGGCGTCCATATCGATATGTATTATCTTACGCTGAAACACTTGTATTCAAATTCCATAGCAAACTTACTATAATTTTCCGAATAAACAGCCTCTAAAATAATACGCGCCTATTTTTTTAGAAGCACAGGACATAAAAAAGATTCGATATCATAGCGATTCCATTTCTAATAATACTATATTTGTATATTGTTATCTATAATCTATCAACAGGAAAATATTTGAAATACAAACCATAAAGTAAATTTAGTATTATGAAAAAACTACTATTCTATTTATTCATTCTATGCAGCACTTCCATAGTTGCTCAAAATGGAATTACTTTTGAAGTTGAACAACTCTCCAAGCCCGAAAAATTATATCCCGTGACTTCCCCTGATGAAATCTACAGATATCTGATGCTATTTGACAATGAATCAACCATTCGAATTACAGAAAAAGACATCTGGAAACCTCCATTTAATGTAATAGCCAAGAGTGAATCTCCTGACAGTTTATTATACTTCGGGTATAATTCTTTTTTCTGCGGTATGTATCAGGCTTATGCAGATCATAGGCCGTTCGTTTTATCTCCGGATATGATTTGGCTACTGATTAATCAAGGTTTTGCCCAACATGTGAATGCCAACCATGAGTCTTTGAGAAAATATTTTGTAAATTTCTCCGGAAAGGAATCTTTAATTGTACAATCCCATAAGAAACTGAAAGACCCGAGTCTTTTATGGGAAGAAATTTTCCCGCAGTTTACGGAACAGATAAGAAAAGAGGTAGGAGGCCATTTGGTTGAAACACTCACTTGTAATTTCTCTACAACGACCTCTTTGGAAAAGACTGTTTCTGAAATAACAATAATGGAAACGGTAAAATCATACTTCGAGTTTATCACCATAATGATTGTTTGCGGTATTCCGGAAATCACGCTTGAAGGGACACCACAAGACTGGGAAAAAGTTTTAAATAAAGCCAGAGGACTAAAAGAATATAAACTCGAATGGTGGATTTCACAACTTGAACCTCTTTTGGAGGAGTTTGTGAAGGCATCAAAAGGAACAATAAACCAAGAGTTTTGGCGCAATATGTTTAAATGTCATTCGCCAAAGTCATGCGGAGCTCCCGAGACTTTTGATGGATGGATCATTAAATTCTTTCCTTACGACAATGAGGGGAAAAGAAATAATCTAAAACAGATTGTGGGTCGTAAAAAGCTTCCGAGCGAGATAGTAAAAGTTGATTTAAAGTATATTGAAGCATACAATGACACCGTAATTGAAACACCACTGGAGTTGTGGTCCGGTTTCATCGGACTCAAACAAAACAATGAGAATTTTGCACTGAGACCACAAATTGGCTGGATGGTCAAAAAGAAAAACACAGACAACACCGGACTCATAAACAGATTGAAAGCCGATGCCAAAGGCAGGGGTATCAACCTTAGAGTGAAAGAGTTCCCTTCCGTCCTGCTGAAACTTGAAGAAATAAAACAGTTGGAGCTTACCTTTATTAATGAAATTGATATACCGGACGAACTGTCAAAAGTGAAAATCGAAAGGTTGAAGCTATCCGGCAGAATTACTAAAGAAGAGATGCAACGTATCAAAACTTTATTTCCCAATACCGACATTAAGATAAACGGAAGTAGAATATAACAAAAATATTACCGAGTAATTCACAGAAACATAAAAGAAATAATCAGGATTTCATATAAATAAAAAATAGGGGCTGAATTCTGCATTGAGAATTCAGCCCCCGCTATTTAATCTACCTAGAAAACAAACCTATATTTATTCAAGCCGAACCCTCATATCTACTACCGTCGGCTCTACAAAAGACTGACTACCACCGGTTTCACCACGCAAACCATTATTGGAAGTTGCGTCATTATGATTCGGTGACTGGTCGAGCACATACCACACTCCGTCCCGTTGTTCGATATCTTCTCCATTCAGTTTCCAATAACCGACCAGACCATCTGAACCTGAATCGACAAACATCATATTTTCACGAATCTGATTCGCAGTACGGGCTACCGACCATAAACGAACCTCACTCATAAATCCGTTCCATTTACGATTCCGGTCATAGTCATAAGCATAACCGATGCAGAAACGTTCGTTCAAGTCGAATGTCAGTGAGCCTACCGTCTTTTCTGCTATTTTCTCTCCATTGAGATAAAGAGTAGCCATTCCCGCAGAAGCATCGTAAGTGAACGCTACATGATACCACTGATTCAACAGGAATATAGATACATCGGGCATCTGAAGTGCAACACTTCCGGCCATTTGAAGCTCGTTATCAGGATGATTCAAGTCACCGGTACGCATAATCAAAGTACCTTCATTGCCCATAATGGTGCCCAGATTCTTCCAACGTTCGGCATAAACCAATGCTTCGTAGGTGACAGAACCCATTGTTTTATAAGCAGTCGGCAGACGTACATCAAGCCAGCCCGGATTGATACGGTATACCTTATCAATAATAATTGGTTTCCTTACTACAATATAAGTAACGCTCGAACTGCTTATCTTTTCAATGTCCGTACTGTTCACTATTACAGGCAGAATATACGTTACCCCGTCTTCCCCCTTGGTAATGTTCTTTACCGACAATCCGCAGGGATCAGCATACAGTTCGCCTGCTTTAATGGTCGAAGAAGTTCCTGTCATTTCATAGTTATCAGTCGCCAGAAGCTGTCCGGTCGTCCCGTGTTTATGATTGTAGTCATCCACAAGGTCCTGCCCTCCTACCTGATAGTTCACATTTACATTACTCTTCACCATCGTTGAAAGCCGCGACACCAATTCGCACTCGTAGGTATCCGCTTCAACTTCCACTCTTATCACATTACTTTCAAAGTAAAGTTTCGGTTCCAACAGATCGCTTTCGCTGTCGTTGCAACCCACACTAGAGAAAGACAATGCAACTAGTGCACCTGCATATAAGATTTTGATACGTTTCATTGCTGTTCTGTATTTTCATTAGATTGATTGTCCATATATTCCTGATAAGCCTGCAGATTGATCTGTATAGCATGACGCACAAAATTGTAATCACGGGCATTATCATAGTCATTATCAAGTCGGAAAGCACCGACGCCACCTTTCGGACCATTGGCATGGTTATAAGCAGCCTGAGTCAAAAGTACACCACCGGTAGTCCAGGATGACTCAAAGTTCTCTGTAAAGATGTGCTTACGATAGTCGTAATATTCTCCACACCAGCTTTGCAAGGTACTCACTCTTCGATCGAGATTGGAGTCACCATATGCCTGAGTGATGAAATAGTCAAAATAAGGAGCAGATTCTTTGTTAGAGTTCCATATTTCACCGTCAATCATAAAATAGTAGTACTTACCATTCGGACGCTCGGTTGCCATCGGACCAAAGTATTTTCCTATCTCTTCTACCAGATAATGCAGAAACTCACCACGCGGACCACCTCTGCGGTCTTTCAGACTGCCTACATATCTTCCGCCGTCACCACCATTATCGGGTTCCCAGTCAATGTCCAGACCATCATAATCAGTCGCAACAATCGTGTCTACCAATGCTTTGGCATAGCGTTGAATGGCTGCGATATGGTCTTCAGCACCTTTCTCTCCACTGGTAAATCCCCAATAAGCTTCTGTTGCCTTATTGACCAGTTCCGTGATTTCCTCACTGGAAGCATTCGGGTTTTCCGCCTGTACTTTTTCTGAAACGGAAGCAGGCGTAATACCAGTTCCAATATTATGCAAAATGTAACAAACCGTGATCTTACCGCCTTTCTTCTTTTGGAAAATCTCCTTATCAGCCAGTTTCGCTTCATTCAAGCCGAATGGACCACTCCACATCGATACCATGTCGATGCTGTCTGGCAAAGAAGCCAGATATCCTTTACGAATAGGCCCTTCGGGAGACCAGTTGCTGAACCATCCGAAGAAAATAGGACGTCCGTAACCCTGACTGGTTGCCTTCCATGCACGAAGATCGGCATAATACTGTGCACTTTCTTCATTGTCCATCGTGTTGTAACCGCCGATATGTTCAAAATCCTTGCTCTCTATATCGACACACGACGCAATCATTATCCCTATAACAGGAAGTATATATAATATTCGTCTTAACATTTTCATATGAATCATAGTTTAATAGATTTGATTTTTACAATCCCACCACAACTGAGTTGTTGCTTTGTCTTTATCAAGACCGCCCAAGAGCTTCAATGCTTCTTCATAATTAGCTCTATCCTCTGCCGACTGATAGAAACTTACAGGATACACCATACGACGAATACCACCTTCACGAGTAACGCCCTGTCCGCGGTTGGTCTGCACCTGATTCAGTTTCGGATAACCGGTTCTTCTCCACTCAGTCCATGCTTCGTGACCGTTCGGATACAATGCAATCCACTTCTGAATCATGATCTTCTCCAGTTTCTCTTCCGTTCCACCGCTGAAGGCAGGTGTCGCAGTAGTAGGAGCCGCAGCATTGTAACTGTAATAGGAGGCTCTCATATTATGGGCAATCGGAGTCAATCCGGAAGCCAGATAGTCGTCTACAGACGAACTGATACCATTTTCATCAAAGGACGTGGCAACTCCTTGTTCGTACAGTGCTTCCGCATCACCAAATTCGCTTCCCCATCTCAACGCAGCCTCAGCTCTCAGGAAATAAACTTCGGAAGCACGCATCCAGTAAGTCGGAGTGTTCGAGGTAATATTGGGCTTGGAGAAATCGGTATAAATCGTATTTTGCTGATTGGCATTGCCGGGAGGCACCGCCTGATAGTTTTTCCCGTCAAAAGCCGCTACCGCATACGCACTGGGAGAAGCTTCAAAATAAGCACTCAGACGCGGGTCCTGATAACCCAACAAATAAGAAAACATGGAAGAGCCCATGCGACACTCATTATACTGATTGGCCAGCCACTCGATGTTGTTACGAAAGACCATTCCGGCTCCGGTACTCATCTGGGCTTCGTCTGATTTCGAAGTCATCACTCCAAATGTATGATTCAAAGCCTGGCGGGCATATTTCTGTGCTGTCGTTTCGTCCGCATAACTGATACGCATTGCCAGACGCAACATCAGTGAATTGGCGTATTTCACCCATTTTCTCGTATCACCGGCATATACGGCATCATAATCGGCAACAATGGTTGCCCCTTGTTCCGCTCTCACAGTCAAAATGTCGATAGCAGCTGTCAGATCGGTAAACATGGCATTGAATGCAACTTGCTCGCTGTCGAAAGGTATCACCAGTGCAGGTTCTCCTGCATGGGTGTAAGGAATAGGACCGAAAGATTCAAGCGTTTTATGCCATGCAGATATCTTCAGAATCTGAGCCAAAGCAAAGATTTCCGGTGTTTCGGTCTTTTCGGATTCTTGTTTTATCTTTTTCCAGGAAGACAGCAGTGTCGTATATGAATTGGTATAAGTAGCCGCCACCCAATTGTCCTGCAAGTAATAGGTAGTATTATTACTGCCGCTATACCAGTTATTGTTCTGTCCGAAAAATCCGCTCCACGAATCGGCTGACAGATTATATGCAACCTGATACTGGTTGATGGCCTCCGTATCGTCAGCCTGAGTTCCTACGGTGACTACAGCTCTTTGCATCGCTGTTACAGCACCTCCGACAGCAACACCATCTCTTATACCCATTTCGTCGGTCATCTCGAACGGATTGGTGTTTAACTCTTCGAAGTCACAAGCAGTAAAGAGCGACAAAGCGCAAATTCCTGCTAATAGTTTATATTGATTTATCTTTTTCATGGGTCAGTTATAATTTAAATTTAATACCGAAACCGAAACTTCTCACACTCGGCTGCATAAAATAGTCATTACCTTGACCGTAAGTTCCTACGGACGGAGTCAGTTCCGGATCGTGCGGAGCTTTGCTATAGAGCATCCAGGGGTTATTGGCAATGAATGACAAAGTAACATCTTTCAGTACATTCTTAAACCAAAGGTCGGGGAACCTGTAACTCAAAGTCAGTTCTTGCAGACGGATATTGGTTGCACTATATACATAATATCCGGAAGTGGTATAGTCACCCGTACCTATCAGCTGATAATACGATTGTGCATCCACTCTCCCTTGTCCGGGCAGTAAGACACCGCCTGCATCGCGTGCTTCGGCAGACGCTTTGGATACTCCGAAGCGGTCGAGAATAGCCTGAGTAGAAGAAGTTACCACACCGCCGAAACGTCCGTTAATCAGGAAGCTGAGTCCGAATCCTTTGTATGACAGCGAGTTGCTCCATCCCAGGTTAAAGTCCGGTGACGTCTTGCCCAAGAAAACCGGTTCACCTTGTTCGAGTCCGTACGAGCCGTCTTGCTTGATTTCAACATACCCCTGACTGTCTTTCTTCAGGAAAGTATTGGCATATATATCGTTGATGCTGCCGCCTACTTTTAATATAACGCGTCCGTTGTCTTTCCTTACTTCGGGTACGTTGATGGGCTCGGGGCTCATGTCAGTACGATAGTTTTCCACCATTTCTTTGATTTCATTGACATTGCGCGAGAAGGTCAGATTGGAGGAGAAGCTAAAGTCTCCGAAACTGTCTCTGTATCCCAACGATGCTTCCCAACCGTGATTTTGCACATTACCAGCCTGCAAATAGATTTGTTTGTAACCCGAAAATTCCGGTAAATCGCCAATAAAGGTCTGATTGTATGTATTCGATTTATAGTAAGTAACTTCGGCACTCAGCTTATTCCACAAACGTACGCTCAATCCCAATTCATAAGAACGGGTACGTTCCGCCTTGAAGTCAGTAAAAGGATAGATGCCTGTGGGAGCCAGTGCACCACCGACAATCGGAGTAGTCACAGTTCCCGGAGTAAGTCCCGACTGGGATACCGGAGAACCGACTTCCGTATATGATCCGCGTACCTTTAAATAGGAAATGAACTCGGGCAGTTTCACCATTTCAGAGATAATGCCGGACAAACCTACCGAGGGATAGAAGAAGGATTCTTCGCTGGTGTTTACCAACCGGGAGTTCCAGTCATTACGACCTGTCAACGTAAGATAAAGCATACTTCTCCACCCTAGTTCGACGTTGGCAAAGATAGCGTGGTTACGTACGCGGCTGTCACCTCCGTCTTCCGAGATACGACCGTTGGAAGGGTCGATGTTGCTGGCGGCAAACAGGTTTGTTACTCCGAGCAAGGTTCCTTTGTAGCCTCTTGCCAGCGACCAGTAGTTAGAGTAGCTATAACCCAAGTTGGCAGAAATATTAAAATCGTTGAGCTGCTTGTTGATGTTCAACATAAAGTCGGCATACTCCTGGCGGTCTTTGTAATTGCTGTAATCATACAGACCTTTCTTTCCTTCGGCAAATTTCTGATCGGAAGTAGCATAAACCTTACGTTCAAACTGAACATGAGTATCGTCCATACGATAACGTCCGGCAAGATTCATCCAGTCGGTGATCTTATAGCTCAGACCGACATTAAACATATAACGACTCTTCTCGTTCGTTGCGATGTTGCGATAAGCAGTCCAGTACGGATTCTGCGAACCATAGGTTGCATCGGCAATCGGCCAATACTGTATCGGAATATTGCGGCTCTGGTCATAACGCTCGAAAGTCTTGATATCGTCGAAGTCTTCTCCACGGGGGAAAAGGTAGGCAGAAATCACCGGATTCCAGTATTGTCCCTGCGATACCATGTTTTTATCTTCCTGTTTCACATAGGACGCTCCTAAATCCAACTGCAATTTATCGTCCAGAAAAGTGGCTGTATTGCGAATGGTGAAGTTCAGACGGTCATAAGAATTGTTGGGAACAATACCTTTTGAATTGGTGGATGAAACCGAAGCAAAAGTTTGATTCTGCTTTGTACCGGTAGACAAGGTCAACGAGTTGATAAAGTTGGTTCCGGTGTTGAAGAAATCACTCTTGGGATCATACGAATTCGGACGGGCCAGTTTGTCACCCCAGCTTTCGAACATACCTTCTTTATTTCCATACGTGTTCTGGAATTCGGGCATCATGTACGCTTTGCTGAATTCGGATGAAGAAGAAAATGATATCTGTAATTTACCTTCCTGCCCTTTCTTAGTAGTAATCAGAACGACACCATTTGCCGCACTACTACCATACAAAGCAGCCGCCGAAGGTCCGCTCAGAATAGAGATACTCTCGATATCTTCCGGATTGAAATCAGCAATACCTTCCGTTCCGGCTTTGCCTTCACCCATGATACCACTATCTGTGTTTCCCATATTAGTATTAAACAAAGGGATACCGTCTACTACATACAGTGCATTGTTGTCGCCTTCGATAGATTTAGCGCCACGCATAACGACACGCGTCGCACCACCGACACCACTACCACTCTTGTTGATACTTACACCGGCTATCTTACCATTCAGTGAATTGATGAAGTTGGCATCTTTAATGCCGGTTATATCCTCGCTTTTTATCTGCTGCACATTGTAAGACAGTGCCTTTTCTGCCCGCTTGATACCCAATGCCGTCACGACTACTTCGTCCAGCACTTCCGTATCTTGTTTCATTGTAATCGGGTAAAAGTCCTTATTGGAAACAGCAATCAGTTGAGTTGCATATCCTATATAAGATATTTTCAAACGGGCATTACCGGGACTTTTAATCGAAAAGTTTCCGTCAAAGTCTGTAATCGTCCCTGTAGAACTGCCGTCCACAGAGATATTTACTCCGATCAGGGGTTCACCATTCTCATCGGTTACTTTCCCTTTGATATCTTTGACAGATTGTGCAGTTGCCGGTTTCTTCTCCGTAACTATAATATAATTACCTTGAATCTGATAAGAGAAACCTGTTCCTTTCAAGATTGCGTCGAGCGCAGTAGTCACCGATACGTCTTCCAAGTTAAGATCGGCAATTTTCTTTCCTTTCAATTCGGAATCACTATAATTTATAGACATCTTCGACTGTCTTTCCACAGTTTTCAATGCATCTACTACAGTGATATCTTTCTGCTGGATAGTAATTTTACTATCACTTTGAGCAAAAGCAAGGGTCTGCATCAATAATAGACCTAAAAAAATGAGAAAGACTCGCTTTTGAACAACATTATCTGCTCTTTTTTCGTAAATTTGTAGCATCTTTTTAGTATTAGTTAATTGGTTATTATTCTATGATCAATTGAAATAGCGTCGAGATACGCTAATATTAGAAGGACAATGATTTCACATCCGGGAGAAACGGCCATTTCTTCCGGATACTTTTTTGCATAGTACATTAAGTTAAAAAAGGTTCAACAATCGTTTTTCTATATTTTATCAGTTATATAGCATTTATTCCCCTTAATTATATATTTCACATCCCCTGCCACCTGTGTTATTATCTTCATCACCTCTTCCAAAGTGGCTTGCTGTTGGAAACGGAAACTATACGATTTATTGTTCAGGCTGTGAAGGCTATAAACAAAGGTATAGGGAAATTTGCGTTCGAGACTCGTAAAAATCTCATCGAGATGCATATCACTGAAAACCAGCTCTCCACGCTGCCAGGCAGTCACATCCTCTATCCGAGGCGATTGGAGGCTACGTTTCCGGGTCTGTTTATTATACGTTATCTGCTCATTGGGTTTAAGTATTACATTAGATATCAGATTATTAAATTCTACCTTCACACTACCTTCCAGCAGAGTTGCAATCAGTTCATTGTTCTCCGGATAGGCATTCACGTTAAACTCTGTACCTAAAGCTGTTATTTGAAAATCATTGGCTTTCACTATAAAAGGATGTTTTTCATCCGGCTTTACCTGAAAATTTGCTTCGCCAATCAAATATACGCTTCTGGTCTTACCGGCAAACTGCTCCGGGTACAGTAAGGTGCTTCTCGAATTTAGCATCACCCGGGTACCATCGGGCAATGTAAGTTCTCGTATTTCCGCCGTTGGTATGAAACATTCTACCAAGTCTTTTTGCGGTTTGTCTTTCTCCAACATCAGATAGATAGAAACAGATGATACTGCCAACAGGAAAATAGCTGCTGCTCTCCATATAAGTAACTGATACTTTTTACCGGAACCGACAGACTGCATTCCCAGATTTTGTTGCATCCGTAATATGGACTGTTGCATTCCGCGAGGTACTTTCTGTTCTCCCGCTTGTTGCCACAACGTGTGAAGTGCTTCTTTTTTTTCTTCCGCATGATTGTCGTCAGCCAACCATCGCTGCACTTTTCTACGCGTAGCCAATGAATACTCATTATGCCCGAATAACTCTATGATCTGTTGAATATAGTTTTTCATCATTAATTTCTTCCTTTATACACTAAATACAACTAAAAGAAAAACACTACTTAAAGGAAAATAGAAAAAATAAAAATAGAAGCACTTTTTTTAGTTCTATCAGTGCTAAATACACCTGGTGCTCTACCGTACGGATGGAAACATTAAGCTTTTCTGCGATTTCTTTATAACTTAATCCCTTAAAACGACTCAGCTCGAATATTAACCTTCGCCGTTCAGGCATTTTTTCCAAAGTCAGGCGAACAACCAGCAACATTTCTTCATAATATATATTATTAAGGGCATCTTCCCCTTCTATCAATTCATGAAGTACTGTTTTCTCAAGGTATCCTTCCTGATATTCCCGTTCGATTTGCTGATGCTTGAAGATATTCAGAATAATGTTTCTGGTCATTATAAAGAGGTAGTTATCTAATTCATTTTCATTGTCAAGCCATATTTCCGGTTGTAACCAAAGCTTACAGAAAATATCTTGAGCAACATCTTCAGCATCAACTTCCGACTTAAGCAACAGCTGGGCATAATTCTTTACTTTCGGAAAATTAGAAATAAAAAAACGCTGAAACTTCAGCTCAATTTGGTTAACATTATTTTCCATATCCGCTAAGATTATTATCGATTACAAGTATAAAAATAGACATTCTCAAAGATTAGAACATAATAAAGATATATTATTAATACTTGTTTGCATATATTTATAATTATTCCGTATATAAAACAAAAACACATAAATATTGACAATACCAAATAGCGATATCGTCATACCAAAAGAGAAGAGAATAAAAGTATGTATAAGAAATTGACTTTGTATCTAAAAAAAGGAAAAATAACAAATCAACAATAAAAAGGGGAATAAGGGAGAAAACCCATAAAAAGAAAAAGCTCTGATAATCAGAGCTTTCATTTGTTTTCAGGTGGAGCTGGAGGGTGTCTCTCGAACCTTTTTATAAAATTTCACAGGATATCAAATATCATGTAATCAGCTATTTATCTCTTTCTTTCATTAATCTAAATATCTCTTAATATCATTGTATATCTCATTTTTCGGGTGTATTTTTGGGTGTCATTTTCAAACACACCCAATTATGAATATTAAAAGAAATATCATTTTCGCACCGGAAAGCCGCAAAAAAGACGGTATTCCAGTCACAAAGAATGTGCCAATCCGTATGCGTGTTATCTTTGCCAGTCAGCGTATCGAATTTACTACGGGATATAGAATCGATGTAGAAAAATGGGACACAGACAAGCAACGGGTTAGAAACGGTTGTACCAACAAGCTAAAGCAAAGTGCATCCGAAATCAACGCCGAACTATTACGGCAATACACCGAAATACAGAATGTGTTCAAAGAATTCGAGGTGCAAGATGTAATACCCACCCCTGCACAAATTAAGGAAGCGTTCAACCTAAAGACAAAAGGGGAAAAGAAAGAAAACCATGAGGAAAAGCAAAAGGTTGAATTAGACTTCATGAAAGTTTTCAATGAATTTGTAGCAGAATGTAGCAAACAAAATGACTGGTCTTCCTCAACCCTCAAAAAGTTTGCAACAGTCAAAAAACACATTTATACATTTGACCCTAATACTACGTTTGACAGTTGGACGGAAAAACATTTCAATGACTATATAGAATTCTTGCGTACAGAAAAAAACATGCGCAACACTTCCATTGCCAAACAAATCAAATTCGTAAAATGGTTCTTACGTTGGAGTAATCGAAAAGGGTATCACCAAAACATGGCTTATGATAAATTCACGCCTAAAATGAAGAGTGCACCCAAAAAAGTGATATTCCTCACCCAAAATGAAATAAATAAACTAAGAACCTGCCCAATACCACCAACAAAGAAATACCTTGAAAGAGTAAGGGATGTATTGCTATTTTGCTGTTTCACCGGATTACGTCACTCCGATGTGTATAATTTGAAACGTAGTGATGTTAAAAACGGTCATATCGAAGTTATTACCATAAAGACGGCAGACAGTCTTATTATTGAATTAAATGACCACAGCAAGGCAATACTCGAAAAGTACAAAGGTGTGCCGTTCCCTAATGACAGGGCATTGCCAGTTGTAAGCAATCAAAGGATGAACGAATTTTTAAAAGAACTGGGACAACTGGCAGAAATAGATGAACCAATACGAGAAACATATTATAGAGGAAATGAACGAATAGACGAAGTTACACCTAAATACGCATTATTAAGTACTCACACCGGAAGACGAACATTTATCTGTAATGCTTTGGCACTTGGCATTCCAGTACAAGTAGTAATGAAATGGACGGGACACAGCGATTACAAAGCGATGAAGCCCTATATTGATATAGCGGATGAAATCAAAATCAACGCTATGACTAAATTTAATCTGATATAACTATGGACGAAAGAATAACATCAATGATACCCCACTACGGGAAACTCAACAAGATATATACCGAAATAATGTCCGGCGGCAGTTTCTCTTTTGAGAAGCAGCAATTCATTTCCGGCTTTTACGGAGAGTACGGGGACACGCAGACATTTGAAACCGCACTCATCAGCCTCATGCTTGAAATGGACGCCGCACACTTCTCCATATTGCTGAACAGCCTGAAACGTGAGATTGAAAGCAACATCTCGACTTACAACGCCTGCAGGGAGTTTTTCGACCGTCTCGATACCGAATACGTCTGCCGACGGCATGAAAGCCGTTTTGACTGGGACATCGACAGACAGATGAAAGTCACAAACGGATATTACCGGGAACTCATGGAAGCCAACGGCTCTTTGGAAGCGGTAGGCTTCAGGGAGCATGACCGTCAGGAAGAGGAACTGCTGGAAAGAAGGTACGAACGGTGCAAGCGGGAATACGACAAGGAAAAAGCCAAACTGGATGAACTGTACAAACAGAAGGAGCAGGCAAGGCGGGAAGCCCTGCAATGCCTGAAAAACCGTTGCGGGGACATTTGCAGACTGGGCGGCTCACTATTGGCAATCCTTGAAAAATACCTGACCGACCAAAAGAAAAAGGAGGGAGAGGAAAAGGAAGCCGCCACCACACCGACAAGCCAACCCGCCTACTTCCCCATGAAACTCTTGTCAGCCGTTTACGAAAGATGCAACGGCGAGCAGTTCGAAGCCGTTTCAGAACTGGACTTCTACGCCAGCATGAACCTGCAACCGTGCGAAGGCAGACTGAAAATAAGACCGAGGGAGAAAGCCCGTGTATGCTATCTCATTTTCCTTATGGGTGAAACGCTGCCCAAGCCGGACAGAGAGAAATGGAAAGAGGATATCATGAACCTGCTGGGAATAGACGATGCATACTACAAGTCCAAATACAAGGCACCCGTTCCCCGTACCGATTTAGCCAGTGACAGCAATCAGGAATTCGCAAGGGAAATGCGGTCAATATTCCGATAGTCGGTGATATGCAACGACATTCCACGACACGACCACTTTTACCACTCAAAATAATTTCCACCACCCTTTATTATCTTCTGATATTTAGTGAGATAGCGTGACACCACAATCACGCTATCCACATCCTTACCACCCGTACCCGGAACTAACTTTGCACTGTTCGAACGAGGTAAAAAGCCCATGCGCAGGGCTTGCAGTACAAACGTTAATTTCATTCTGATATGGAAATTAGAGACCTTTTATCAAAGCCCGTATGGCAGATGACGGGTGAAGAGTTCATATTCCTGAACCGGCACGCCTTACAGGGAAGCGAAACGAAGCCAACCCAACCCGCAGCCGACAAGGAAAAGAAGTACGTGTACGGGATAGGCGGCATAGCCCGGCTGTTCGGGTGCAGCATACCCACAGCAAACCGCATCAAAAAAAGCGGGAGGATAGACAGAGCCATTACGCAGATAGGACGCAAAATCATCGTCGATGCGGACATGGCGCTTGAACTGGCAGGACGCAAAAGCGGGGGACGCAGATAGGGAGGTGCGGTATGGACAACAAGGAAAGAAACATCACGCCCGAAGAGGCGGTAATCCTATGGCAAGCCTCACGGCTCGACCTTTCGGAAGACTACGAGAAGGCACCCGAAATCCTGAAAGTGCGGGGTTCCGTCATCGGCACGCTGGGGAATTTCAGCGCGTCAATCGGGAAAGCCAAGAGCAAGAAGACGTTCAACGTCTCCGCAATCGTGGCGGCTGCGCTGAAAAACGGGACGGTACTAAGCTACACGGCTGAACTGCCCGAAAACAAGCGGAAAATACTCTATGTGGACACCGAGCAAAGCACCTACCACTGCGCAAAGGTGGCAAAGCGGATATTGCGCATGGCGGGACTGCCCGCAGACAGAAACCATGAAGACCTTGAATTCCTCGTCCTAAGGAAGTACACGCCCGAAGAGCGCATAGCAATCGTGAGGGAGGCAATCTACCGCACCGAGAATATCGGGCTGGTAGTCATTGACGGAATACGGGACATGGTGCACGATATCAACAACCCCGGTGAGTCCACAACGGTAATCTCCTATCTGATGACATGGACGGGGGAAAGGGACATCCACATCCATACTGTCCTGCACCAGAACAAGGGGGACGAGAACGCAAGGGGGCACATCGGAACCGAGCTAAGCAACAAGGCGGAAACCGTGCTGCAAGTGGAGAAGGACGAGAATAACCCCGACATAAGCACGGTCAAAACCGCACACATCAGGGCGGTGGACTTCGAGCCGTTCGCATTCCGTATCAATGAGGAGGCACTGCCCGAACTGCTGGACGGCTACCGGTTCAAGGAGAAGGAGCCGGGCAAAGGGAGGAGGAAATTCGACCCCTACAAGGACATCACCGAGCAGCAGCACCGCATCGCACTGGAAGCCGCATTCACCCTGAAAAACGAATACGGCTACAAGGAACTTGCGGGAGTATTGAGGGAAACCTACGCCACTGTGGACGTCATACTTGGCGGAAACAGGGTGACAGACCTCATTACCCTATTGAAGAACAAACGGATGATAGTGCAGGAGAACGGCAGGAAATACACCTTCAAGCCCGATTTCCACTATTAGCGGTATGGCATGGGAACCACTTTACTTTAGTCCCGTACCATATATATACGGAAATAAAGTAAAGTGGATATAGCCCGTAACATATAGAGAGGTACGGGCGAAAACAAAAAAAAGATGTTCACACCGCCTGACAGGAAAAACAGCACGGGCATGACAGCCCGGAAACCGCTTTACTTTAGTCAGGGTGCATATATATAGCGAAATAAAGTAAAGCGGATGCAGCCCGCAACATGCAAAAGGCACGGGCGAAAACAAAAAAACAATATCCACTTAAACAGAAACCCACATGAATACGAATGAAGCGAAGCGGATACGCATTGAGGAATATCTGCACAGTCTTGGCTACAGCCCGGCAAGACAGCAGGGCGGCAGCCTATGGTACAAGTCACCTTTCAGGGACGAGTGCGAACCGTCCTTCAAGGTGAATACCGAACGCAACCTATGGTATGACTTTGGCGCGGGCAGGGGCGGGAACATCATCGCACTGGCGCAGGAGCTCTACGCATCAGACAGCCTGCCCTACCTCTTGGAAAGGATAGCGGAGCAGGCACCAAACGTGCGCCCGGTCTCCTTCTCTTTTGGCGGGCAACCTTTCTCCAAACCGAGCTTCCGACAGTTGGAGGTGGCGCCGCTTTCTTCCCCCGCCCTATTCTCCTATCTGCGGCAGAGGGGGATAAATACTGAACTGGCAAAAAGAGAATGTTACGAGGTGCGCTATCAAACCGACGGCAAGCCCTACTTTGCCGTCGGTTTTCCCAACCGTTCGGGAGGCTACGAGATACGCAACAAATTCTTCAAGGGGTGCATAGCACCGAAGGACATCACCCACATACGGCAGGAACAGACGAAGGAGACCTGCTATCTCTTCGAGGGCTTCATGGACTACCTCTCCTTCCTCACCCTGCGGCTGGAAAGGTGTCCCGACCGCCCCGAACTTGACGGGCAGGACTACATCGTGCTGAACTCTACTTCCAACCTTTCCAAAGCAATCCACCCACTGGGCGATTACGAACGCATCCATTGTTTCCTTGACAACGACAAGGCGGGAATGGAAGCCGTTCAGGAACTGCGGGAGGAATACGGGATGCGCATACGGGACGCATCGCACATATACGGAGGCTACAACGACCTGAACGACTTCCTTTGTAGTAAACGGTCAGGACAAGCGGAACGGTGGCAGGAGAAGCCGGAACCAGAGAAAAGGCAACGGCAGGCAAGGCAACCGGAGAGGAAAGGCAAAGGCATCGGGATGTAACCGCACATGCCAACGGAAGGCTTTAAAAAAGCCATAGCTCATTAGGGCTTTTTCTTCACGCAATGCACGCATCGCTAAAAAAGCCCCAATGAGCAAAAGGGACGCCGCCCCTTTTGAAACCCCGTGAGCCATGCGGCATGGAAGCAAGGCAGGGGAAGTATTAACCGAAAAATGTATTACAGTTATGGGATATGCAGTTTTGCATTTGGAAAAGGCAAAAGGTGCGGACGGCGCAATGTCCACGCACATAGAGCGCACCGTACACCCGAAGAATGCGGACAGAACGCGAACGCACCTGAACCGGGAACTGGTACAGTTCCCCGAAGGGGTAAGGAACCGTACGCAGGCGATAGCGCACCGGATAGAGACGGCAGGCATCAAACGCAAGATAGGTACCAACCAGGTAAGGGCAATCCGGGTGCTGCTCACCGGAAGCAACGAGGACATGAAGCGTATGGAAGAGGACGGGAGGCTTGACGGCTGGTGCAGCGACAACCTGAAATGGCTCCGGGAAACATACGGCGAGCGGAACCTCGTGTCGGCAGTCCTGCACATGGACGAGAAGACGCCGCACATACACGCCACCATTGTACCGATAGTGACCGGGGAGCGCAGGAAAGCCAGACAAGACGAACAGAACGGGAAGAAGAAGTACAGAAAGAAGAACACGCAGGATGTGCGGCTGTGCGCCGATGACGTCATGGCAAGGCACAAGCTGAAACACTATCAGGACACCTACGCACAAGCCATGAGCAAGTACGGCTTGCAGAGAGGCGTGGACGGTTCGCTGGCAAAGCACATACCGACCTCGCAATATTACAAGGAACTGGTGGAACGGCAGGACAGCCTGCAGGAGAACATCGAAAACCTGCTGGGGCTGGAAGAGGAAGCGCAGAAGAAGCTGAAAAAGGTCAAGGGGGAAATCAACGTGCAGAAGATGAAGGGTGCGGCGGTGAACGCAACCACAGCCATAGCGGACGGGGTGAGTTCTCTTTTGGGCGGCAGCAAGGTCAAGAGGCTGGAAGCGGAGAACGAAAATTTGAGGCAGGACATTGTGGCTCTGCAAAAGCAGGTACAAGCCGAACAGAGGGAGCAGACAAAAATGGAGAACCGCCACAACAGCGAGATAAACAAGATAGACCGGAGCTACCAGCAAAAAATCAGGGAATACGACAACAGACTGGAACAGATAGACACCTATTTCCCTATCGTGAAGGAATTGTTGCCCATAGCCGAACAATGCCGGGAAGTGGGGTTTACCGAGGAACTGACAAGGCGGGTTGTCAGCCTGCAACCCGTGGAGTTCAAGGGAAGGCTCTATTCGAAGGAACACAAGGAGAAGTTCAGGACGGAGCACTCGACGGCAACCGTGGAGAGGAACCCGCAGGAGAAAGGGAAATTCCGGCTGTGCATTGACGGCATGCCCATACTCGAATGGTTCAAAATGAAGTTTCAGGAACTCAAAGAAAAGCTGGGTGTAAGCCACACCCAAAAAGAAGAGAACAAACCGAAAAGAGGGTTGAGATTGTAAAACGTAATAAAAAATAGGGGCTTTGGTTTCATTTTTTTAGCTGTTTTTTGTATTTTTGTATTGGATTGAGTATGCTCTTTCCAAGACATATTAGAATTTTTAGAAGCGTTATGCTTATCTTGTAGATGAAAACGTAGGAAATTTTCAAAGAGTACAAGGATAGCATAGTGGTTCTCACGCTATAGCGTGGGCTGCTATATCCATATCTGTACTCAAGGTATTTTCCTACGACCTTCATCTAAGACGTGGCATGCAGACCCACGCTTCTTTTTGTATAACTCTGCTTAGTGGGGTCTCAGGCGGCTATATATGAAACCAACAACATGATTTCACAAGATGAATTTTCTTTATTTGACCCTCAAAAAATGAGAGCTTCAGTCTTACCTGACAAGCCCGGTAACTATATCATAGTATTACGTAGTACGTCCTCATTGCCCATAAAAGTACAAATTTCCACCACTCCTATACTAACCTCTTTTGATTACAAAAAAGAGAAATACAATGTCGTGTATGTAGGCAAAAGCAGTAAAAGTCTGCGTATTCGTGACTACAAACAACATTTCACTGGCACTGCCGGAAATTCCACAATTCGCAAATCATTAGGATGTTTATTGGGATTCAAACTGATTCCAAGAGACATAAACTCTCCCCAAAACGGAAAAACTACATTTGGTGAATTTGACGAGCGTACACTGACCGAATGGATGAAAGACAACCTGCTACTTTTTTATTATGCAAATAATGATTATGCAAATGTTGAAAAAGAATTGATTCGCATATATAATCCCCCGCTTAACTTGCAAGGAAATTTCAATAAAACTAATCTTGATTTCCGTAAGGAGCTTTCTGCGCTTCGTTCATGCACTTCGGCGAAACAAGCCCCAATACCAAATAACCAATTAAAACTAAATACCTATCCACAACAATTGCAATGCAGCAATTGTGGTATAAATCTAACAATTGATGAAGGGTTAAAAAATGAGAAGTACATTAAATGCCTTTCTTGTGGTTGTATTATTCAAAATCCCATCTACATACAAAATAAAAAAAATAAAGAACGCCGACAATGGATAGCGGTATTGATTTTTCTTGTTGTGGTTATAATTTTCAATATTTCAAGTAGAGAATACAGCACTTCTTCAAAGGGTAACAATAGAATCGAAAACTACGGGAGCAACAAAGGACCATCTCAAACAAAAGCTATGGCAGGAGTAAGGGTCTATCTTAAACGGCATTATCTTAAAGACCCTGATAGTTATGAAGGAATAAGTTGGGAAGCCTTTGGTATATATAATAAAGACAATAATACTTATTTTGCTCTTCATAAATATAGGGCTAAAAACAGTTATGGCGGTTACGTGGTGGAAGAGAAACTTTTTGTATTGGATTCTGACGGGAATGTTATAAAAGTTGTAGATGACATGAATGAAGTCATTAATGGTTATTGATATAAACAATGAACAAACAATGAAGTTATGAAGGAGCAAAATGCTGAAAGACTTTCTGAATATGAGAAAGCCCAAATAGAGTTTGCAAAAGGTAAAGCGGAGTTTCTACAAGGATGTGGCGGTTGCCTGATGATCCCAATCATCATTATCATTCTACTTTGTATAGTAATTTTAATAGGTCTAATTGCTTCTCCTTTTATGGATTAATCAAAAAATTTAATTCTAACTTAAATAATATGGCATTATGAAAAAAATTATTACTTCTATTTTCATTTTGATGTTTTATCTTGGTTGTTCACCATCACAGAAGGATGTACTGTTTGCAAACGCTTCCGATGAACAAATCATAGAATGGGGTAAACAATACGTAGTCCATTCCATTGAGGATAGTTTAAAAGAAGGAGAAAGTTACAAAATAATGGAATGGATTTTGGCAGAAAAAAAGACAAGTATTCCCGTTGAGGTATGGCAAATGGATAATACATATAAAAAAGATTCAATATCAGGATGCGTCAAGCTATTAGATACACGAGGTATTTTCGATGAACTCGCATTTATAGGAAATGGTGATAGCGCATTTGTAGCCTTCGCTGTTGCATATACAATAGATGAAAAGAATGGGAATAGTTCATTCTTAGAAAAAGTTTTTACCCTCGATAAAAGTGGTAAAGTGTTGGATTGTAGCGATTACCTCAGCCCTTCTCAAAAGAGAAAACAAATAGAAGAAAATTTTAACAGAGCTTTGGAACAGATGGGTCCTATTCTGATTCAGACGGTAAAGGAAGGTGCAGCTATGGCTGGTAAAGATACAAGCAATGTAACAAGTATAACGATTAATGGAAAGACATATTCCGAATAATTTATAATATTACGTATTATGAAGACAAATGAACGTATTTTAAGAATCAACAGTGTTTTGCAAAATCATTTTATAAAACATCCTCAAAGCGGAATGGTTCTTGCAAAAGAGTTTATGCCTCTTTTCATAGAGAATGGCATTTTCAATAAAGATTATAGGGAAGGTTTGCCCATTCGAAAAGTTCTGAGAGCTTTGGATACTGAAAATTCATTGGACAAAATCCCCTATGTTCATGCCGAAAGGAAATCTAAAATAACCAATTGGTATTTTCGTCCTTTGCTTTTATCGCTTGTGATATTTATGGGTATGCTTTCGAGTTGTTCATTTAAGTCAAATACCGATTTCCCTGAAGTGACCCATGTAGCTTTCCAAAAAGAAAAACATGGGAAATGGGGCATGGTTGGAGTTAATGGAAACATCTTGTTTGAAAACAAATTTGATAAAAGACCGTCTTATGCAGTAAATGGAGTGTTTAGAATTCAGGATTATGATACAAATCAATATCTTTACTATTCCGCAACTCCAACTCCTAAATTGATAGGAACTCCAAAAGGTTATAAGCAAGGAGGCATATGTAGCGAAGGAATAATTCCTGTTGTTTCTGCAGATGAACGTATTCACTATCTAACAGAAACGGGAGAAACTGCTTTTTATTTGCTTCCGTATCAGGGGAAAGAATTCTTATGTGTATCTCCGTTCTTTACGGAGCAACGTGCTTGGTTTCGGTTAGAAAATCGTAAATGCGGATATATAGATCCACAAGGCAATGTTGTGATAGAACCTATTTATGATAACGCTTTCCCTTTCCATGAAGGAAAAGCTATTGTATATAACAAAGAAGCTGACAAATGGTTAGTTATCGACCCCAATGGAAAAGAGTTATTTGAAGCCAGTTCCAATGGGTACCAACAATATTCATACACCTTTTTTGAAAACGGATATTGTTTAATAGAAAACTTCTTACTCAATGAAAAAGGCGAAAAAGCACAGAGATTCCCTTCTAACATTTACAGTATTTCACCTTTCATTGACAATGTTGCCTTATTTCAAGACAGTAAAACTGGATTATGGGGACAACTTAACATAGAAGGAGAAAGTATCGGAGAACCTAAATATTCGCGAGCTTTAGGCATTATAGACGATTGGATATATGTTGCTGATACAATTGCCAATTTAAGAGATGAATGGGACAATCAATATATGAATGTATATGCAATAAACTCTAAAGGTGAAATTAAAAATAAAATAGAAAACGTTTCATGTTTTTATCCATTATCCCAATATGCTATAATGGCAGAAAATGAGAAATATTACTTTGCTGACAAAAAAGGGAATCCGATAGACAACAACTCTTATTACAAAATTTCAGTTCCCCCATTTACAGATGCTCCCAGTTATTCACCCTTTTGGTCTTCTTTAATAGCACCTCATTCCATGTCTGATTATGATGCTTGGGGAGTTGCTACCGATTATATAGATGAAAAGAAAACATTGGCATCAATATTCGATAAGCTAACATCCGACGGCATTGACAGCTTAAAAATTGGTCAAACTATTTCAAGAATTATGGATTTATATAATATAAAGCAAATGCCAACAAAAGGAATGGTTGACTTACATAATAGAGATTGGGGTATAAATCAAGTCTTTGCGACATATTCCGTTGGTATTCTTCATGAATGTAAGTGTGCAATTGTGATTAAAGTAAAGATTAATGTGAGTGCTTCTCCGATAGGTGATAATCCAAAGAAATTGTTTGATGCTATACCACAATATCTTACAGAAACTTTGGGATTAAAAAGGGAAGATGAAACCCTTTATCGATCTGAAGATGCTTGTTATGATATTGTTTATTATGAAGGAGAGGATTCATTCTTTTTAATGTCTAAAGCGATAACAGAGAAATAGTTAAGAAACATTCATATAAATCGAACACTTAAAAATATTCCCGTACAGAACATCAAATTCTGTACGGGAATACTTTTATACATAAAAAATAATTATCTAAGTATCGTGGACCTGGGGAGAATCGAACTCCCGTCCAAACGAGGAAACCATATGCTTTCTACATGCTTATCTTTGCCTAAAATTTTCGAACATAAGCAAGACCAAAGCCACCAACTTATGCCTTATCCTCTAAAATTTCGTAAGAGTTACGAGGAAAAACTCAAACTATTCCCGATTTTACTGTGCCACTTTATCAAACGCTTCGGAACAAGAGCTTTTGAGTGACATCTCGTTTCTACCACTTTGGCGGAAATAAAGCTAATCTACTATACTTCGATTAAGCAGCGAGAGCATAATTTTCGTTGCCAGATAAAATTTTGATAACTGATATTTAAGTGGAAATTACCGACCCACTGCATGCTTACATACCATTCCAACTCGCTGTCAATTCCAGTCAAGCCCTAATGATGTTTCAAAGATAGGAAATCGCCTTGATAAGAACAAACAAAATGATAAAAATTAAAATAGAATATCACAAATCATCACAATAGTTAATTTATTTAAGAAAGGCAGATAGCTTTTGATATAAAGAATGATAATCAGACTATCATTTTTTATTTCAGGGTGCATTTTGGGGTGCAAACAATATAAGCACCTAATTATCAATATCATTTGTGGAGCTGGAGGGAATCGAACCCTCGTCCAAACGAGGAAATCATAAGCTTTCTACATGCTTATCTTTGCCTAAATTTTCGTGCAGGAGCAGAACCAAAGCCATCAATTCCTGCCTTATCCTCTAAAGTTTCATCAAAAACGCGAGGCCGCTTCTGACTATCCCCGATGTTACTGCACCACTGAACCGGAATGCTTCGGAGCAACAGCTTCCGAGTGATGTCTCGTCCTGGCACCTAGTGCCTGGATTAAGCTAATCTACTGTGATTCGATTAAGCAGCAAGAGCGTAATTAGTTTCGCCAGATAAAGTTTTGATAACTGAGATTTAAGTGGAAATTACCGACCCACTGCATGCTTACCTACCATTTCTGCCCGCTGTCAAATCCAGTCAACCCCATGACTTTATAACGGTCTGAAAATCAAAAGAGAACAATCGTTATTTTATATTTGAGAAACAAATAAGGGATAAATAATACATCATATCCTTTCAATAATCCTGTTTTCTTTGGCACAAAGATACATATTCTTTTGTTACTAACCATCATATATTTGCAAATATTAGCCGATGATATGCTATCCGGTATACAGAGATATATCATGAGCGGAGGCAGACTTGGTTCCCAGACATACAACATTTGTAGGTCCGGTTATTTCCAACTTACCAACATTATCCGTACATTTGTGGAATATAATAAATACTATCAACCCCAAAAAGCAATGGAAGAACCATTTGATTATTCTCAAGTACCTTTCACATTCGGAATGTGCGCTGCCGAAAATTGCCCGCAAGCCTCGACTTGCCTGCGACAGATAGCTTTAAAACACGCCCCTGCAAACAAAGTTTTTCTGCCAATTATGAATCCAAACCATATAAAGGGCATAAAAGAAAAATGTGACTATTTCTGTTCGAACGAAAAGGTGCGCTACGCCAAAGGATTCATGTGCACAATAAATGCACTCACAGTGCGCGTGGCAAACACGTTCCGCTACCGGATGATCGGATATCTGGGACGTAAAAACTACTACTTGAAACGCAGTGGCAAACTGGCGCTCACTCCCGCCGAGCAGCAATGGATTATAAATACCGCCAAAGAACTGGGAGTCATTCAAAGTGAGTATTTCGACAGTTATATAGTAGAGTATAACTGGGACAGGTAAGGGAGATTTCCGTTTCAAGTAAAGAAACGACAGTTTCCTCGTAGAGAAACGCAAGTATCCCCGTAGAGAAACGACCGTTTCCTCGTCGGGAAACCATCGTGTCCTCGTAAGGGAACGACAAGGAAACTGCAATCATCTATTATACAAGACATTAGTATAGACTAAGGAAGTTGCTATCTAATAAAAAGAACCTATATATGCTAAAAACTTTTGCAACCATCTGTATTATCGGTATGTTCACATCTAGTTGTACATCAAAAAAGGCTTCCCGGACCGAAGGCTCCCATGAAGCAGAACAGGACCTGACAATGATTGTCGGTACTTACACTTCGGGAGACAGTAAAGGTCTCTATAGTTTCCGATTCAATGAAGAAAACGGAACCGCAACCGCACTCAGTGAAGCGGAAGTGGAAAACCCATCTTATCTCGTACCTTCTGCCGACGGCAAATTCATCTATGCAGTCAGCGAATTCAGCAACGAACAAGCTGCTGCCAACGCATTTGCTTTCAATAAGGAGGAAGGAACTTTCCGACTGCTGAATACGCAGAAAACCGGAGGCGAAGATCCTTGCTACATCATTACCAACGGAAGTAATGTGGTTACTGCCAATTACAGTGGAGGAAGCATTTCTGTCTTCCCGATCGATAAGGACGGTTCACTTCTCCCCGCTTCTGAGGTGGTGAAGTTCAAAGGTTCGGGAGCCGACAAGGAACGTCAGGAGAAACCGCATCTGCATTGTGTCCGCATCACGCCGGATGGCAAATACTTATTTGCAGACGATCTGGGCACGGACCAGATACACAAATTTATTGTTAATCCGAATGCAAAGGCAGACAATGAAGATGTTTTTCTGAAAGAAGGAAGTCCCGCCTCTTATAAAGTAGAAGCCGGTTCGGGTCCCCGCCATCTGACATTTGCACCGAATGGAAGCTATGCGTATCTCATCAATGAACTATCGGGAACAGTCATTGCGTTTGAATATAACGACGGAGAGTTAAAAGAAATTCAGACTATTGCTGCCGACACTGTGGGAGCCAAAGGAAGTGGTGATATTCATATCAGCCCGGACGGCAAATTCCTGTATGCAAGTAACCGGCTAAAGGCTGACGGGCTGGCGATCTTCAGTATCCATCCGGAAAACGGTATGCTGACGAAAGTCGGTTATCAACTGACAGGCATTCACCCGCGCAATTTCATTATCACGCCTAACGGCAAGTATTTGCTGGTGGCTTGTCGGGATAGTAATGTGATACAGGTTTATGAAAGGGATACGGATACAGGATTACTGACGGATATACGTAAAGATATAAAGGTGGACAAGCCTGTCTGCATTAAGTTTGTACCATAAACAGGAAGAAGTACTTGGTTAGCACCGGACTGAAACAAGAGTACGCCGGTCCTAACCAAGAACCAATACTTCCTACCCAATCAGACTACGAAAAGCCTGAATACCCTGATGATTGATATCCAATCTTTCTACCTCACTCAGCAACCGAACGGATTTCTCTTTTTCGTTCAATCCCCAATAACCCAATGCCATCATATATTTGCAGTGAATGACGTTTCGTATGGTCAGGTCATCTTCCCATATTAACAAATCGGGTAGTGACACTGCAAAATAATCCATTTTAACCTTGTCAAAAAGATATTTCTCTCCGTAAGTTGTCAGTTTATGGAAGCGTCCGTTAGCCTCATCCATGCGGTTCAGTTTCAACAAAGCCAGTCCCTGATAGAAAATTTTATCCGGTTTTGCATCATTGTAGTACATGGCAGCAGCCGGTTCGGTAGGACCGACAATCGCTTGTTCCCAGCATTCCACCGCTTTGTCATTCTGCCCCAGACCTTCATAAGCGCAACCCATGAAATAATAGAAATCATTTTCCTGTGCACCGTGCAACTTACCTTCACCCAAGTGATGCGGATATTCAAGACACTCTGCCAGCAACGAGACAGCTTCACTGTAATTCCCGGCTTCAAGTGCTTTCTTCGCCAGTTCCACACGGGCAAACTGATATTGTCCCGGTACTTTTCCTTCGCCGCCTTCCCACGGATGGAAGATATGCGCATCAAGTAACGTTTTAGCCTTTTCATACTCGCCTGTCTGATTCAGCAAAGTGATCTCTTCCAGTACGAGGTCGTCACGTTGCGCTATCAATTCGGGGTATTGCTGCAAGAACGCCAGACGTTCGGAATGCGGACGACGGACACGTTTATAGAGCTGATCCAATTCCATCAACACACGTGCATCGGTCGTATCGAGTTGGAAAGCACGTTCCATATATTCGATGGCCGTTGCTTCTTCATCCTTTTTGTTAAAGTTAGCCAAAGCCAGATTACGCCATATCGTAGCGAACTTGTCATCCAGTCCGGCGGAAGTTTCCCATGCTTCGAGTGCTAAATCGTACTGACGTTTATCGTAGTACAAATTACCCAGATAATAAGGTGCTTTCGCATCATTCGGGTTTTGTTCCATAGCACATTGCAAAGCAAGGATGGCTTCCAGGCGGTTAGGGAAACAATAGTCCGGACAAGCGTTGGCAGCATCGGCAAATGCCTGTTCCGCCCCGGATAACTTACCCTGAACAAGACACCAACCCAAGTAATAATAAGTCATTGGCGTTACACTGCCCTCAGCGATAGCTACATTCCACAAAGAAGCGGCTTCTGTCCAGCAACCGGCAGCACAATAATCAAGTGCGATTTCATCATAGTTGTGAGCTTCGCCACGCATCATCGCCCTTAAAGTAAGCAGGTCTTCGGCAGCATTGGTTATCAGGTACTTCTCATAACGGCAACCGAAGTTGAACTTATCAATAGCCAATGAATCTTCAATCACTTGCAAGGCTTCTTCCGCTTTCCCCATCTGACGGAGAATGGTCGTTTTCAGAGCACGTGCCTTATGATTATGCCAGTTGCGGATAAGCGAACGGTCCACTTCGTCCAAAGCGTCTTCCAGACGTCCTTGCATCGTAGCAATCTGAGCACAGGCAAAATAACCGGCATCCTGCCAGGCTGCATTCCAGCATGATTTATAGAAACGGTCGTAAGCCTCATTATAGCGTCCCTGATATTTCAAGGCAAGTCCGAGATTATAGATAGGCTCTCCATCACACGGGTTCGGGTTGCGCTTCTGCAAGGTCTTCACTGCCGTAAGCAAGTATTGTTCAGCTTTACGGAAACGGCCTTTACGGATATACCATAATCCGAGTGCATTATTGCTACGTACATCGATCGGGTCACGGCGCAAGGCTTCTTCGTAATAGTCTACCGGATTATAGGTGGCGTGTCTGTATTGTTCCAGGTGTAAACCTGTCAGATAGAGTTGCTCGGTTGTTTTTATTTCTTCCGGTAACAAAGCAGCTTCGGCAGCATCCGGAATCGGTTTTACTTCGTCCGGTTCGGCATGCCAGTAAAGCAGTTCCTTGCCGTTTGCGGTGATTTCAAGATTCAGTTTGTTCAACTTCTCCCCTGCTACGTCTACCGTTTCATTCAATAGTTCTTCCGGAGTAATGGTCACTTGCCTGCTATAATACACTTTTCCATCGTCACCTTTCAGCACTACATTAACCACCTGCTTAGATGTTGCGAATATCTTGAAACGTACCTCCTTTTCACCTTCCGGTTCTATGTTCATCAACAAATCTTTGCTTGCATTCTTCACCACTCCCAGTTCACGGTAAGGCAGGAAGTACTGTACGAAGCTCTTTTCTTCGTAAGGTTGCAGCCATGTAAAGTCCGGTTGGTTCTCGGTATAGACACCAGCCATCAGTTCGATGTAAGGTCCGTCCTCGTCAGTCAGATTACGGTCCCATGCACGGCCGAAATCACCGTTTCCCCATGTCCATTGCTTTTTGCCCGGAGAAATATGATGATTTGCCACATGAAGCATACCTGCACAAGTGTCGTTTTCGTAGCCACCCTCAAAGTTGTAACGGGAGTTGACAGCCATATACGAAGTAGGAACTTTGATATTCTTATAGTTCGAAATGTCTACTCCGGCAGAATAGTCCATCCTATAATAAGTACCCGTTGCTATAGGGAAGCTGGATACGGCACGCTTTCCATGATCGAACACCGCATTGATGTCGGGCGGAAATACACTCTGATAGTAGTCGTTCACCGCTACGGCAGGATTCGCCCACCACAGGAAGGTTTGCGGCACTTCGGTACGGTTGTAGAGCACCCCTTTTATTTCGAGAAAAGCATGTCCCGGACGAAGCGTGAAGCCCGCCATCCCTTTCTGATGAAACATCCGTTCCATTTCGTTCACCCATACAGTGACGCTGCCGTCAGCATTTTCTTCAATCGTCGTATCTACAGGCATATAAGTACTGGGACGATGATGCTGAGGCCAATTAAACTCAATACCTCCCGAAATCCACGGACCTGCCAGCCCCACCAATGCAGGTTTAATCACGTGATTGTAATAAATAAAATGACGTTCCCTGATCTTATCATAAGCCATTTGTACACGACCGCCTAACTCGGGCAGAATCATCACCTTGATGTATTCGTTTTCAATAAAGATAGCTTCGTATTCCTTATCTACTTTTTCATCGGACATCGATTCGATGACAGGATAAGGATAAACTACCCCACTACTGCCCTGGTAGACACGTTTCTCCAGGAAAATAGGATTCTTTTCCGGTTTACCTACTTCATAAGTAGGAATTACAACCTTTTCTCTCCATGCTTTTACCATGATATTATTAATTATATCTTTTTATTTTATCAGATCTTTCTCCAATGTCTCCAGCGATTTCCCTTTTGTCTCAGGCAATGCACGCAGGAAGAAAAGGAAGCCGAAGACGCAGATAGCCGAATAAATCCAGAATGTGCCGTAACTGCCCAATGCAGTATTCAGCAACGGAAATGTGTAGGTAAGCGTGAAACTACCGACCCACAAAGCGAAAGTACAGGTTGCCATAGCCACACCACGCACGCGGTTGGGGAATATCTCAGCAAGCAGTACCCACGTGATAGGCCCCAGAGACATGGCATAACAAGCTATCGCCAACACTACCAGCACTACCATAAAGAAACCGCTGACCTGAAAAAAGTAACACGTGCCGAGAACCAGATAAATACCTGCCAGTCCTCCAGCCCCCAAAAGCATCAAAGCACGGCGCCCCAAACGTTCGACCGTATAGATAGCCACAAACGTAAAGATCACATTCGCTACACCGGTCACCACAATATTAAAGAGTACATCACCCAGCGAATAACCCGCCGACTGGAATATTTCCTGTGCATAATTGAAAATCACATTCGTACCGCACCATTGCTGGAACACAGCCACGATAACACCCAGTACGAGTACCTTACGGAACGGGCGACTGAACAATAATTTCAATCCTCCTTCCGACTTGGAAGCAGAAGTTTGTTCCACCATCTGAAGTTCCTGCTCCGCATAGCGGTTTCCTCCTATCCGGCTAAGTACACTCCATGCTTTCTCTCTCTTGCCTTTCATTGCCAGCCAACGGGGACTTTCGGGAATAAAACAGGCTAGCAGCAAGAATACCGCTGCCGGAAATGCTGCTCCCCAAAACATCCAGCGCCATCCCATCTGCCCGTTCCATGAAGCACAGATATCGGCAGGCGTAAAGTCGGCAGGTATAGGCTCGGCTATCAGCCAGTTGGCTATTTGTGCGCCAAGGATTCCTAATACAATAGTCAGTTGATTGAGGGATACCAGTTTCCCCCGGATGGAAGTAGGAGCTACTTCGGCAATGTACATCGGAGACAGCCCCGAAGCGATACCGATGCCGATACCTCCCAAAAAGCGTGCTGCCAAAAACCAGCTGAATACGGAAAATGCACCGGTAGCGTATGCGGAAGATAAAAAGATAAATGCGGAAATCAGCAAGAGAGGTTTCCTGCCATAGCGGTCAGCCATCATACCGGCTACCATAGCACCGATCAGACAGCCAAGCAAGGCTACACTCATAGCCAGTCCCTGCATCGTCGGCGAATCGGCAATACCGAAATAGAGTTCATAGAAAGGTTTCGCTCCTCCGATTACCACCCAGTCATACCCAAAGAGCAGACCGCCCATCGCAGAAACCAAACAAATGGAATAGACAAACTTTTTATTATAACTTTTCATACCACTAGAAGATTGATTAATTGATGTTGCAAAGATAGAGCGTATCCAAAGCACAAAAAATAGAATTTCATTTTATAAAGATGGACAATCTTATTTTTAATGTATTATTTGACAGATCGCATACATTATTATATATTTGCGCAGAATAACCAATTATGTACTATGGTAAAACTAAAAGATGGATTTACCGGGGAAAGAGCCTTAGTATTGCCCCGCATCATCGTTGATAAGATGGAAGAGGACCCGCTGACCTCCATGCTGCATATCACTGACATCGGATATTATCCCAAAGCCAAGCATCATTTTCGGGAACGGAAAGAGCCCATCAATCAATATGTCTTCATCTATTGTATTGATGGTGCCGGATCTTACCGGATCGGAGACCAGGAATATACCGTCTCCGCCAATCAGTATTTTATTCTTCCGGCAGGAGTCCCGCATTCTTATGCTTCCAACAAATCGACGCCATGGACTATTTACTGGATTCACTTCAAAGGTATTCTTGCTCCGTTCTATGCCAAAGACGCCAACCGTCCGATGGATATTCAGTCCGAACAACACTCCCGCATCAGTACGCGGATCAACCTGTTTGAAGAGATATTCAATACACTCAAAAATGGTTATAGCAACGAGAACCTGCGTTATGCGTTTTCTATGTTTCACTTTTATTTGGGAACGTTACGCTATGTCCAGCAATATCGTAATGCAGGCACCAATGAGGCAGAAGACGAGGGAATAGTGAACGTTGCCATCCACTACATGAAAGAGAATATGGAGAAACATCTGAGTCTGGAAGAGATATCAACACAAATCGGATATTCTCCGTCGCACTTCTCCATGTTGTTCAAAAAGCAAACGGGACACAGTCCGCTTACTTACTTTAATCTGCTAAAGATGCAGCAGGCCTGCCTGTTGCTGGATACCACCGATATGAAGATAAATCAGATATGCTATAAAATAGGTATTGAAGATACTTATTATTTTTCCCGCCTATTCAGTAAGATCATGGGAATGTCACCGCGGGAATATCGTAAATCAAAAAAAGGCTGACTAAAAAGTCGGTGGTAACTTCCAACTCTCCTCCTTCGGGAAGGAGGGGAATTGTGGGTAGTTCAGACTTTTTAGTCAGCCTATATAATCATTCTTATTTCTTCTCTATAGTCAGAACAAACTGGCGCAAATAGACCTGCTGTTCTTCATCACTCACATTCGTGAAGCGGACAAACTTCACAGGAGCTTTCTGCAAACCGGCCGACAATCTGCTTTCTTTCTGCTTCAGATCCACCGTTTTCCATTCCTTGCCGTCCGTAGAGATTTCAAGGCGTCCCCATGTACAAGGAGCATCCTTACCAAAGTTTATCTGAATATTCTCTCCCGGATAGATAGCATCCAGTTCTATTTCAACACTGTTTCCAGCCGCCCATTTCACAACTTCATTGGCAGGAGAAATGAGTACACGGTTCGCTTTCACCTGCAACGGCAGGTTCTTGATCTGCTCCACATTACTGATCATCTTATGCGGCATATAATCGGTAGTGGCATCCAGATGAGCATTAAACTTTTGATTGAAGAATTTCACAACTGTGGCAAAAGTCCGGTCAATTAATGGTTTTATCACTCGCGTAGCTGTCTTTACTCCCGGTTGATAAGGATTCTGATTACTCGTCTGATCGATATAGAACATCTGTTGCTGCAAAGCCTTCACATGATTGTATTTCCGCAGAAAATAAGATTCATTCCGGCCTTCTACCATCTTCAGCACTTCTTCTCCCATTTCAGCCGTCAGTTTAAACTGATGCACCCAAGGAGTGATTTCCACAATCAACGGTTTGTTCTCCGTATTCATCAACAGGATATCGGCGGATTCTTTCATACGTTCGAACGTATATTGAAGAGTCTCGAAATCTGCCTTATCGTAATTTTTGCCTTCTTTGAACGCTTTCAGGAAACGTTCGGCAGCCGGTTGGATATCCATAGATTCTTCGCGGCGGTATCCATGTCCGTTAGGTCCCAAGTCGGAATTGTGCATTGCAAAGCATTCAAGTTCTTCCGCTGCACTTGGCAGAATGGTACGGATCGCATCCTTCCACGTCTGCCATGTATCATACTTGGCAGGATTCCAGGCATAACTTGCCACACTATAAATCGCTATCTTTGACGATTCGGCATGTTCCATCGGATTGGTTACAAAGCCCGACATCTCTTTGGCAATCGTAGTATCGTTGCCATACACAGGACCGAGAAGCAGATGATCGCGCACATAATCGGACACCGGGAAGTTCCACCAGATATAAGCCGGACGCTTGATTCGTTCGTTAATCCATGAAATGCCGTCACGGGTAATATCGGAAATGACACGGTCTCCCGTCCACATGATCTGAATGGAAGGATTGAGTTTATCGCCCAGCGTAGTCAGATAATTGCCATTAGGGTTCGACCAGCTTTTATTATATTCCGTAGGGCACATCACCAGTTGGTTTATATCCGGTTTTACCTGTGCGAATTTCTCATCAATGTAGTTCAGTAGTTCCGCTTGTTTCTGCGGATTAGTACCTTCACCGGAGATATCATCAAAGAATACGGCGAACGAACGGACACCGAGCTGATACATCTTCTCAAATTTAGCGAGCAGAAGATCACGATCTTCCTTATTCCATTTGATATCCTGTCCCGGATGGATCGCCCATACAAAGTCAACTTCATTTTCGTTGGCTACCGCCACCAATTCCTGCAACTGGGCAGCTTCTTTGTCGGGATAAGGCAAACGCCAGTTGGGAGCACTATGATACGGATCATCTTTCGGACCGTATATATAAGTGTTCATCTTGTTTTTACCGTAAAACTTCAGTTGGCTGAGGCGTGCCTGATGGCTCCAGGGAGTTCCGTAAAACCCTTCTACCACTCCCCGATACCGTACAGAAGGGTAATCTTTGATTTCTACTTCGGGCAGCTTTCCGTCTTTCAGCAATTGCGCAAAAGTTTGCAGAGCGTAATAAGTACCTCGTTCGTCGTTTCCGGCCAGTACGATTTCCTTCTCATTCACAGACAGGTAATAGCCTTCTTTGTGGTCAGGAATCTGGCGGCTATATTTACGCACACTCTTGTCACCTTTCTCACCAATAGAAATAAGCATCCCTTTCTTGCTGCTTTGCTTACCGGAAAGCAGTTCTTTCAGTACCTTTACAGCATGCGGATTGGCTTCTTCCCCGCCATTCAGCTGATAGACAGCAGGCAGATCGATGGTCTTGTTTTGAACAATGAGTTGTTGAGGAGGAGGTTGCAGACTAACATTCTGCGCAAAGGTAGTAACAGCACACAGGAGGCAGGCTCCCAACAGATAAATCTTGTTGTTTTTCATAAGTTGTAATAATGGGGGTTAGTTATCATGACTTATATCATGGTGCAAAGAAACACTAATTTATCAAATTAAGCAAATTTATGAGGAACCTAGATCAAACAAATCAAAAAGAGCAAACAAAATAATCATAAAGACATACTTTTCTGATTTATTATTTCTATCTTCGTCCGCTGTTATACTTTTTATTTAAATACCCCCAATTACCATGAAAATCAAACATTTTCTACCCCTGCTATTGCTACTCGGTAGCAATGAGATGCTTACAGCACAAGAAATCGCTCTCACCCCACAACCGGCTCACCTTACCGTAAAAGACGGCCGCTTTGAGTTTGGCAACCAACTTAAAGCCAAAGTCACTCCTTATCAGGGAGACAGCATCCGTATGGTCTTTGAATCATTCAAAAAGGAATTGCAAGAAGCAACCGGCATCAAGGTTTCATCTACTCAAAAAGAAGCTAAAGCAAGGATTATCTTAGATTTGAATCCACAACTTCCCGCTGAAGCTTATAAGCTGAACGTCTCGAAAAAACAAGTCCGGATCGAAGCCTCCCGTCCGGCAGGTTTCTATTATGCGCTACAAACGCTAAAGCAACTGATGCCCCGCAACGTAATGGCAGGCGTAGCAACGTCCGACCATTCACAATGGAGTCTCCCATCTGTCGAGATTGAAGATGCTCCCCGTTTCGAATGGAGAGGTTTTATGCTGGACGAAGGCAGACATTTCTTCGGTAAAGATGAGATAAAACGAGTGATCGACATGATGGCCATCTACAAAATGAATCGTTTCCACTGGCATCTGACAGAAGATCAAGGCTGGAGAATCGAAATAAAGAAATACCCCAAACTGACGGAGACAGGCGCATGGAGAAACAGCAAAGTACTTGCATACGGTGACGTGAAACCAGACGGTGAGCGTTATGGCGGCTTTTATACTCAGAAAGATATCAAAGAAATCGTAGCGTATGCAAAGAAGAAATTTATAGAAATCATTCCCGAAATAGACATTCCGGGACATTCACAGGCAGCCGTTGCAGCTTATCCGGAGTTCTTGGCGTGCGACCCAAGGGATAAACATGAAGTATGGCTACAACAAGGGATTTCTACTGATGTAATCAACGTAGCCAACCCGAAAGCGATGCAGTTTGCCAAAGAGGTAATTGATGAACTCACTGAATTGTTTCCATTCAATTATATTCATTTAGGCGGTGACGAATGCCCCACAAGGAAATGGCAAAAGAATGACGAATGCAAGAAGCTGCTGAGTGAAATAGGTTCTTCCAACTTCAGAGACTTGCAGATTTATTTCTACAAACAACTAAAAGATTACATTGCCACCAAACCTGCCGATCAACAACGCCAACTTATATTCTGGAACGAAGTGCTTCACGGAAATACCAGTATCCTTGGCAATGACATCACCATTATGGCATGGATCGGAGCTAATGCCGCCGCAAAACAGGCTGCCAAGCAAGGAATGAACACCATACTGAGCCCGCAAATACCTTATTATATCAACAGAAAACAGTCGAAACTTCCCACGGAACCGATGTCGCAGGGACATGGAACGGAAACTGTGGAGGCCGTTTATAACTATCAGCCGCTTAAAGACGTGGATGCTGCCTTGCAACCTTATTATAAAGGTGTACAAGCCAACTTTTGGACCGAATGGGTGACCGAACCTTCCGTTCTCGAATACCTGATGTTGCCACGTCTTGCCGCCGTTGCCGAAGCCGGATGGACACCACAAGAAAAAAGGAATTATGAAGACTTTAAAGAAAGGATTCGTAAGGATGCAGAGCTATACGACCTCAAAGGATGGAATTATGGCAAACATATCATGAAATAAGCAAACGCTTTCATTTGACTGCCGATAACTGGGGAGTGACTAAAAAGTCGGTAGTATCTCAATTCTCCTCCTTCGGGAAGGAGGAGTACCCGCAGGGGGAGGTGGTAGGTGAATACGCAGTCCACTTATTCACTGCAAATTATAGACAACCCTATTTTACCTACCACCCCGGCTTTCAGCCACCCCTCCTTCCCGAAGGGAAGGGGAGATACTATTGTCTTTTTAGTCAATCCCCTTCCGTCTTTTTCAGACCATCTCAGTTCTTTCACTTTTTATTTTGTGCCACACGATTATTATTCGCCTGTGGCTTCACCACTACCCCATTTCCATTCTTCGTACATTTAATACATTCCTTTCGTAATGTGCCCTCCTTCAGATTGAAAATAAGATTCGGATTAAAATGCTGACCGTTAATGCGGGTTTCAAAATGCACATGCTCCGTAGTAGCACGGCCGGTACGTCCGGTCAGTCCGATAGGTTGTCCGGCTTTCACCGTATCTCCGCTCTGTACCAAATTCTTGAAGTTATGACTGTAAATCGTTTCCAGCCCGTTCGCATGACGGACTACAACCAAATTTCCGTAAGCATAATATGGCTTCGACATACGTACGACTCCATCAAAAGCAGCACGAATCGTATCTTTGGCACACGTCTTTATATCTGCTCCCGAATGTCCTCCGCGAGTTCCGTAAGCGGAAATAACTTTGGCTCCCGGTAAGGGAAAAGCATATTCATGCTCTTGCAAAGAATCCAAATGCAGATATATATGATTGCTTTTCGCAAAAAGTCCGGGAGTAGCAACCCGTACATGATTCACCTCCATAGAAGAAAAAGAGGATTTACTTTGCGCATAAGCAAGAGTTGGTAAAAGCAGGACTGTCAATAAAATAAGTATGTTCTTCATGTATTCCTTTATTATTCAAAATAGATAAGCTCGCCGCCATCCGATCCGGCATAATCCCTCAGTAAGGATTGAATCATTTCAGCAGCTTCCTTTAATCCCTCTTTTCCGTTATACCCGTTGACTATCGCGAGAATATGAGTAGTCCCGACATCCATCTTCGTACGTTCGTGGTCGCTTGTCGGTGTCCCGATTCCTCCAAAAGAATCTCTGTACACCGGCAATCCTTCAATGTTCAAAATGCCCCGGCCGATACCTTCGAAAGGTTCTTCCGCTTTGCCAATGCCAAGTTCAAGATGGTTACCCTGTATCTTATCCGCATCGAAGCCACCGATAGAATGTCCGGTACGGAGAGAAACCAGATTGATAAGGTCAACCAAAGTATCAATCTGATACAAAGGGATGCCACGCATCAGGCGACGGCGCAGCGCTTCTGCCGACGGACGGTAACGCCCCGGATCTTTGCCACAACGCTTATAAGCCTCACGGGTAGCAGCAATCACAGGTTGCAACTTAATGTCTGCCATTTGGGTGGTAGTAGTCAAGTCTTCTGTGAAAGTATTTATTTCTTTCCAAAGTCCATCGCAGTAAGCAGTATTCTTCACTGCTGCATATACGGCTGCTCCGGCAAAAACCGGACAGGCATTCTTTATTTCCTGAGATACTTTTATTTCAAACATACTTTTATTCAAGTTTATATCAACTTACGTTCAAGTCTATTCCAACCTATGCGCTTATTTATGTCAATCTATGTTCAAAGCTATTATTTATGAATCATGATCCCCGACAGAATCCGTCCGGACTTAATGCCCAAACGCCTTGCCGAGAAAAACTCGTCGTGATGAATATACGTACATATCCGGGCAAGCTCCACCTGTTCGGACGGCACACCGAAAGCAAGGATTTGCATCCGGTTCGCTTCCCACAAGTCGATATGATGTTTTCCGGTTTCCTCTTTCCTGATAGAAATACGGGGCATATCAAAACCATTCTTCTGAAATGCTTCGTACACTTCCTCACCCACTTCAAAAGAAGCCAATGAGATACTCGGACCGATACAGGCCACCACATCTTCTCCACTTGTGCCAAACTCTTTTTCCATCCGCAACAAAGTATCACGTACGATGTACGCTACCGTCCCTCTCCATCCGGCATGAATGGCGGCTATGGCGCCATGTTTCTTATCATATACCAGCACAGGCACACAATCTGCAGTAGAAATGCAAAGGCAATATCCCGGCTCGCGGGTAATCAAAGCGTCCACTCCGTGCAGCATCTCCTGTCGTTGTTGAGACGAAGCCGATAAATAAGCATCCCCGATCAGCAGACAATTCGTCTCATGAGTCTGCACAGGAATCACCAGTTCTTCGGGTATCTGCGACATTCCTTCCATCAGAAGCGTCTGATTCCGCCGGACCTTTTCCGCCTCGTCTCCACTGTAAGGCGTACAGTTGAATGACGCATAATTTCCTTCGCTGCACCCTCCCTGCCGGGTAGTTACAAAATGAGAAATGTTGGAGTATGAGCTTAACGACTCATACCCCAACATTCTTTTATCTCTTGTGATTGAAATCATTTTTCCTCCCAATCCTCTTCTTCGTATTCATAGTCGAGATCATCGTCTTCGTCGTCAGCGTCTTCCTCATATTCATAGTCGAGTTCTTCATCCTCGCCCATGTCCTTGAGTTCCTGCTGCAAACGGGTCACGTCTTTCGGACGGTGAACAATGTCTTCTATCTTATTACTTTCCTTGTTCAGTTCCTCCCACAGAATGTCTTTCAACACTGAGATTCCCAAACCGGAAACAGAAGAAATGAATATATGCGGAACACCCTCGGGCAATGTCGGTTCAATCTCGTCCATCAGCTCCTGATCGAGCATATCGCTCTTCGTGATAGCCAGCACACGTTGTTTGTCCAGCATTTCGGGATTGAACGTACGCAACTCATTCAGCAATACTTCATACTCCTTGCGGATATCATCGCTATCCGCCGGAACCATGAACAACAGCAACGAGTTACGCTCGATATGACGCAGAAACCGCAGTCCCAATCCTTTTCCCTGACTGGCTCCCTCGATGATGCCCGGTATGTCCGCCATCACGAATGACTTTCCATCGCGATAGGAAACAATTCCCAGATTCGGTTCGAGTGTCGTAAACGGGTAATCGGCAATCTTCGGTTTCGCAGCCGAAATGGCAGAAAGTAACGTAGACTTTCCCGCATTCGGGAAACCTACCAGTCCTACATCTGCCAACAGCTTCAGCTCCATGATCACCGTCATTTCCTGCATCGGTTCGCCCGGCTGCGCAAAGCGCGGAGCCTGACGGGTAGCCGTCTTGAAATGACTGTTGCCCTGACCGCCACGACCGCCTTTCAGCAAGATCACTTCCTGTCCGTCGTCCGTCACATCGCAAAGGTATTCTCCGGTTTCGGCGTTATACACTACCGTTCCGCAGGGTACTTCGATCACTTTATCCGCACCGTCTTTTCCAAAACTACGGTTCTTGCTGCCCGATTCGCCATGACCTGCCATCGCATGACGGTCATACTTCAAGTGAAGCAATGTCCAGTAATTACGGTTACCGCGCAAGATAATATGGCCTCCTCTTCCACCATCGCCCCCATCGGGACCTCCGTTAGGACAATATTTCTCGCGCCTCATGTGCGTAGAGCCTCTTCCGCCCTTGCCTGAGCGACAGTATATCTTTACGTAATCAACAAAATTCGATTCAGCCATATTTTTTATTTATTATAATTTGTCTACCGCTTCGCAGATATCAGCGAAGATACCATCCATAGTACCCAGACCGTTGATGTGCTGGTATTTCTTTTCGTTCTTGTACCAGTCGATCAGCGGAGATGTCTGTGAATGATATACATGCAGACGTTTTTTGATTGTTTCTTCGTTGTCGTCAGCACGACCGGAGTCTTTGCCACGTTTGATCAGACGTACCATCAGTTCTTCTTCCGGAACTTCGAGATCCAACATTACAGAAACATCCTGTCCTCTTTCCGCCAACATTTTCTTTAATGCTTCCGCCTGTGCAATTGTTCTTGGGAAACCGTCGAAAATTACACCTTTACTGTCTTTGAAGCTATCGAATACGCTTGCCAGAATATCAATCATCAATTCATCCGGAATCAACTGACCCTGGTCGATGTAACCTTTAGCAGTTTTGCCCAGCTCCGTGCCGTTCTTGATTTCTGCACGCAATACATCTCCTGTCGAGATGTGGTTGATTCCATACTTTTCTACAATACGTTCGCTCTGCGTTCCTTTTCCTGAACCCGGAGCACCGAAAATTACAATGTTCAACATCTTTTTAACCTATAAATTAATTTGTATTTGAATTTAATCTACTACAGTATAAATATCGGGATAATTGCGTCCGAAACCATCATAATCCAATCCGTAGCCAACGATAAAATCGTTCGGGATTTCCATCGCTACGTATTCTATGTTCAGATTGACCTTCAGCTTTTCCGGTTTCACCAGCAAAGAGGCGATATGAATCGCTTCGGGATTGCGTGTGCCCAGTGTATCCAGCAGACGCTGCATCGTCAGTCCGGTATCTACAATATCTTCCACGATCACTACCGTACGTCCGGCAATGTCTTCATTCAGCCCGATCACTTCTTTAATTACTCCGGTGGAAGTCACCCCCTGATAAGATGCCAACTTCACGAATGAAATTTCGCACGGAATCGTGATATGCTTCAGCAAGTCGGCGGTAAACATGAACGAGCCGTTCAACACACTGAGGAAGAGCGGATTCTTACCTGCCAAATCACGATTGATTTCGTTCGCTACGCGAATCACTTCTTTTTGAATATCCTGTTCCTTAATGGAAACAGTAAATTGCTTGTCTTTTATCTGTATGGTATCCATAACCGGTCATTTTAAAAAAGTTGTCGCAAAAATACAATTTTTTATTCTACCCCGTGCATCATCTTCTGTAATTTCTTCGAGAGAAGGAACAGAATCAGTGAGGCAACACCGGACATAATGACGAACAGCATGAAGAAGTCGTACATGGTAGCAATCTGATAACCAAGGATTGATTTCACTTTTCCGTCTTCGGGATAGAGACCGCTCAACATACCTGCAAATTTATTTGCGGTGGCAGTAGAAAGATACCAAATCCCCATCATCAAGGAGGCGAAACGTAACGGACTCAACTTATTAACCATAGAAAGCCCGATAGGTGACAGAGCGATTTCTCCCATTGTATGAATAAAGTAAAGTCCTGTCAGCCAGATCATGCTCACCTTTACTCCCGGAATAGCATCTTTCACTCCAAAACAGATGAAGAGATAACCAAGAGAAAGCAACAACAGACCGATTGCCTGCTTGGTAGGGGAAGCCGGTTCCATGTTTCGCTTATTCAGAAAGCCCCATATACCGGGCATAATATAGGCAAGGATCACCACGAAAAGCGGATTGAATGACTGGAACCACGAAGCCGGCATCTCCCAACCAAAAATGCTGCGGTCAGTCTGTTCGGAAGCGAATAATGTCAGAGAAGCTCCTGCCTGCTCGTAAGCTGCCCAGAAGAAAATGACGAAGAAAGCTACGATATAGATTACGAAAATACGGCTGCGTTCTACTTTGGTCAATGAACCATCCAGCAGAATGAGCACTGGAAAGACAATACAAGCCGTAAAGATGCCCACACTAATCCAGTCATCGCTAAAGGCATAACTAAAAAAGGCTATTAAAGCAACTGTAAGAGCAGTAATGATGATGATATTACGTACTTTGGTACGTTTGTCCATCTTCGGATGTGAAATATGTTCGGCTTTATCTTCCTTTTTTTCACGTCTGGCGTCGGGGACGATACCAATCGGTTCACCGGAAGGAGAGAAAAGGTATTTATTCTTCTGAGTTTCAAAGAGGACAACAGTGAACAGCGTCATGATTCCAGATGCGAGGAATCCCCATTTAAAGTCCTGCGGATTCCCTGTGTCTCCCAAGAAACCGCAAATCAAAGGAGCAGCGAAAGAACCGACATTAACACCCATATAGAAAATGGTGTATGCAGCATCCAACCGTTTATCCCCCGGTTCATATAATTGCCCGACAAGCGAAGAAACGGTAGGCTTAAAGCAACCGTTACCTAAAATCATAAATCCGAGTCCGCCATACATCAGCCAGTGGGCAAGGTTTGTATTGTTTAGTGAAGAGGCACTCATAAACATCAGGAACTGACCGACTGCCATCATCACCGCTCCCCAAAACACCGAACGACGGATGCCCCAATATTTATCGGCAATGTATCCGCCGATCAACGGAGTCAGATAGACCAGTCCGGTATAGCTACCGTAGATAGAGGCTGCCGCTTCTTTATCAAAAAGCAATGCCTGCGTCAGAAAGAGGATAAAGATGGCACGCATACCGTAGTAACTGAAACGTTCTGCCGTGCTCGTTGCGAAAATTAGGTAAAGGCCTTTCGGATGCCCTTTCAATGAACTCATGAAATTATGTGTTTAGTAGTTTATGGGGTGCAAAGGTACTAAAAAGTAGATTAAATGCCTCAAAAAAGAAGATTCTTATGGAATAGAAAAATACAGGATGGCATGCAAGAAGTCTCAGTTACCCACCTTATTAAGTTTTCAACAGTGTAAATAATCAAGTGGATATTCTCCTTAAATGTGGGTCAGTCGCCATTTATCCAAAAGTAAATTCAACATTCTCAATACTGGCATAGAGCATTCCTTCTTTTTTTCTAAGCAGGATTTTGTTTTCCCTTGCCAACCAGCCGATAGCAATCGCTACATCCTCGAACGTCAAACCTAACTCATGGCACAAAGTGAACATAGACTGTTCGCCCTTTTCATTTAAGATGCGCCATACTTTCCCGGCATTTGAGCCAATTCTTTTCTTTTCCATCATGCAAACTTTAGAAGATTAAACAATTTATATTTATAATCTAAACATTGTGAGCACAGGAGAATAACGTAAAGCACATTACTGCACTACAAAGATATCATTTTTTTCGAAAAAAGCAAATAATCAAGACATTAGCTGCTATTATTAGTTACATTCTAATCATTTATGCCGATCTCTGCTAAAAAATAGCACAAATAAAGAAACAGTTCAATTCTTTTTCATAAGTTTGCAGACGAGAACTAAACTAATATCATACATTTAAAACTTTAACTAGCATGACTACCAAAAAACTAACAGGAATACTTTCGTTATTTCTTTGTATTATTTGCCTCGTAAGCTGTAATGACAATGATGACAACTTTTCTCCAATCACTCTGGAATATGAAGATCCTCAAATTAAGTTCGACAACGAGAGCCGTTCTTACACACTGACTCCGTTCAGCAAAGAAACGACACCACTCTTTATCAAGGGTGGAGACGGAACTTACAAAGTGACCAATGAGAATGAGAAAGTGGTACAAGTAAACTACCACAACGGAAGTTTAACATTGAAGGCAAAGGAAATAGGACGCGCATCCATCAAGATAGAAGACAGCTCGAATAATATGTATATACTGTCTGTCGTTGTAAAATATCGTACTCTTACTCATAAGGCGTTTACAGCAAAAGTCATTGTGAAGGGAGACGAGCTTACATCTGAAGAACACATTGAATTAATGAACAAAGTGGGCAATTCATATCCGATTAATAAATATGTATTTACTTTTATGAATGCGGAAGACAGCAAAGGAACAGTAGATTTGTATTATTCAGATAATAACATGAAAACAGGCAACTTTGAAAAAGAACATATAGTGCTGAATGAAGAAAACGCCATTCCCATCAAAGGTGAATACAAATTGCGTGAGTATTACCGAATAACAATTAAGGAAGATAATGGCAAAGTTATTGATACTTTCTATATTACCAAGAACTTTCTGCAGTTCCTGGATACAAGAATGAATGCTCATCCGTTAATTCAGTACTGTTTTGTCAGAGATTTAACCGCACAGTACAAACAAGATTACCTTGCGCTGGAAAATGCATATCTGATTCAAATAGCAGAATGAGAACTACACTAATCTTCTTCTTTAGCAGAGTGAATAGAGTATTTATTATATGAGCAAACTCCCCATTAGATTTAGCAAAAAACAATAAGCTATTAGCTAATTGGAATATGCCCATAGCATATTTATCACAATCACCTCTTCCACCCTTTTCCTGAACCTTCGATGAATAAGGCGATTGCGGGTGAAAGAGGTGAACCGGAGGAATATACAGTAGTAGAAACACGCATGGGAAGGTTAACAAACAGCCATGAATGTTCTCCGGAGAGAGTAAAAGTAAATGAGATAACAATGCTTGTTATACTGCGTTACAAGCATTGAAAGCCATCATAACAAGCATTGATATCTACCATAACAACCATTAATATCTGACTTCTCAACTATTAATAACTAACACATCAACTATTAATACCTGACAACTCAAGTATTAATACCTGAAGTTCCTTCCCAAAAAGCCGAAAACCAACCGGAATAAAGGATTAATTCAGAGTTTTTGTGTAAGTTTGTGCGTCGAAAACTAAAAGAATATCGCAATGAAAATATTTCCAAGCAGCAGCATTAAGAAGTTAGATGCCTATACCATTGAACATGAACCGATTGCATCCATAGATTTAATGGAGCGTGCCGCACAGGCGCTGACTAAAGCCATCACCAACAGATGGAATCCGGAAACACCTGTCACCATCTTTGCCGGACCGGGCAATAATGGCGGAGACGCCCTCGCCGTCGCCCGTATGATGGCAGAAAAAGGATACAAGATCGAAGTATATCTCTTCAACACGAAAGGCGAACTTTCGCCCGACTGTCAGACCAACAAAGAACTGGTAGAGATGATGGAAGAAGTAACTTTCCATGAAATAAGCACCCAGTTCGTCCCCCCCACACTGACATCGGAGCATCTCGTGATTGACGGATTATTCGGTTCCGGACTCAACAAACCATTGAGCGGAGGATTCGCTGCCGTCGTGAAATATATCAATGCCTCTCCCGCCATGGTAGTCTCCATCGACATTCCTTCCGGACTGATGGGAGAAGAAAATACATTCAATGTAAAAAGCAATATTATCCGTGCGGACGTCACTTTCAGCCTGCAACTTCCTAAACTGGCCTTCCTCTTCGCCGAAAACACAGAATTTGTTGGCGAATGGGAGTTATTGGACATCCAGCTGAGCGAAGAAGGAATCGAAGAGACTGAAACAAACTACGAAATGCTGGAAATCGAAGAAATCCGTTCGCTGATCAAACCACGCCAGCAATTCGCCCATAAAGGAAACTTCGGACATGCCCTGTTGATAGCCGGTTCGAAAGGAATGGCAGGTGCATCGGTACTGGCCGCCCGTGCCTGTCTGCGCTCGGGAGTAGGTCTGCTGACCGTACACGCGCCGTTATGCAACAACGATATTCTGCAAACGTCCGCCCCCGAAGCCATGGTAGAAACAGATGCCAGCGAAACTTGCTTTGCCGTACCTACCGATACGGATGATTATCAAGCTGTCGGCATCGGTCCGGGACTCGGTCGCAGCGAAGAAACGGAAGCTGCCTTGATAGAACAACTGGAACATTGCCAAACTCCGACGGTACTGGATGCCGACGCACTCAATATTCTGGCCAATCACCGGCATACGCTTACCCATCTGCCGAAAGGTTCCATCCTCACCCCTCACCCGAAAGAGCTGGAACGCCTGGTCGGCAAATGTCAGGACTCATACGAACGACTCATGAAAGCCTGCGAACTAGCTCACACTGCCAAAGTACATATCATTCTGAAGGGAGCTTATTCCGCCATTATCACCCCCGAAGGCAAATGTTACTTCAACCAGACCGGTAATCCCGGTATGGCAACAGGAGGCAGCGGAGATGTACTGACAGGAGTAATCCTTGCACTCCTTGCGCAAGGCTATCCTGCCGAAGATGCCGCAAAGATCGGTACTTACATTCACGGATTGGCCGGAGACATCGCCCAGAAAAAGCAGGGCATGATCGGATTAATCGCAAGTGATATCGTGACCTGTCTGCCGACGGCATGGCGACTTGTAAGCGAATAAAAGTTAAGAACTTACGGTTTATTCAATAACTTCATTAACTTTGTTTTTCAAAATCAGCTAAAAAGAACCGAATATGAAAAAGTTAATCATAGCAACAGGACTACTAATGGCAACTTCCGCCTATGCGCAGACCGAAGTGTTGACAGGAGTGACGCGAGGAAAAGACTACGGAGTAGTGTACGCCCTCCCCAAAACCCAGATAGAAATAGAAATAAAAGCAAACAAAGTCAACTATAAGCCGGGTGAATTCAGCAAATATGCCGACCGCTACCTGAGACTAACCAACGTCTCTGCCGAACCCGAAGAATACTGGGAATTGAACAGCGTCAAGGTGAAGCCTGTAGGTGTACCAAACAGCGAAGCCACTTATTTCGTCAAACTGAAAGACAAAACCGTAGCTCCTCTTATGGAACTGACTGAAGAGGGTCTTATCAAATCTATCAACGTCCCCTACAGTAGTAACAATGCAAAGAATGCAGCAAACAATACCGTTGTCCCCCAACGAAAAGCCAATCCCCGCGACTTCCTCACAGAAGAAATTCTGATGGCAAGTTCTACCGCCAAGATGGCCGAACTGGTAGCAAAGGAAATCTATAATATCCGCGAAAGTAAAAACGCATTATTACGCGGACAAGCAGATAATATGCCATCGGACGGCGCACAGCTCAAAATCATGCTCGACAACCTGAATCTTCAGGAAGAGGCTATGACCGAAATGTTCTCGGGAGTCCGCGATAAAGAAGAAAAGACATTTACTGTCCGCCTCACTCCGGATAAAGAGTTCGACAATGAGGTAGCTTTCCGCTTTTCAAAGAAGCTGGGTATAGTTGCCAACAACGATTTGGCAGGCACTCCATTCTACATCAGTCTGAAAGACCTGAAAACGGTGAAGATTCCGCAAGAGGACGGAAAAAAGAAGAAAGAGATGGAAGGCATTGCTTATAACGTACCGGGACAGGCAATGGTGACGCTGACGGACGGCAAAAAGAAATTGTATGAAGGAGAAATACCTGTTACTCAGTTCGGTATCATAGAATACCTTGCTCCGGTATTATTCAACAAGAACTCGACCATCAAAGTTTACTTTGATCCGGTGACCGGTGGACTACTGAAAGTAGATAGAGAAGAAAGCAAATAAAACCTCTAAAAAAACAAAACGATGGGTGGCGAAGGACATATGCTCGACATGATACGTCGGCTGAAAGACGGCAAAGAAGCCTCCCGCTTACGCCGTGAACGGAGAAATGACAAGTTAGGGCGACTTAGAAGAAACAACGACCCTTATCTTCTGCCGGATACGACTCCGGAAGAGATGGAACGCATCATCAAGGATTCGGAAAAGAAAAAAGAAAAAGATAACAGCTATTTCGTATGGGGAACGCTCATCATTATGGGCGTACTGATAGGATGTGCTGTCCTCCTGTGGGCAATCTTTTTTTAATGGATAATGGAAAATTGATAATGGATAATGAACGTATGGGATAATATTCCAGCTGCTCAACCTCATTATCCATTTTCCATTATCAATTATCCATTAATCAATTATCCATTTAATAAATCCGTCTTTCTGTAATTGGGAAAGATAGGTAGATACACGAGACTCGTAGCCTGCTTCATGCTGAAAGTGGTCTGCGAGTTTTTCTATAATCTCACGAACCGTCCGCTGGCCGTCTATCAGGTTCCATACGGCCGTACCGTGTTCTTCCAGACGCACATGAATATCTTTGGACATTCCTTTCGGCAATAAATAACGACTCATCCACGAACGTTTAAAACGAGGGAAGGAGAGCACAATAGTCTCCCCTTCCTGTTCAGCTTTAATATGTTCGTTACGACAAGGGATCACCTCCAGGAGGTTTATTTTCTCTTTCGTAGCCATATCTTTTCTCTTTTATATCTTTTCAGATAGAATATATACTGTGATTATTTCTGAATATTTGCTTCTTCCAGTCCGTAGCCTTTCTTCTTGTTTTCCACTTTCAGCATCAAGGCAACAATCAGGGCAAGTACACCGAACATAGCAAAAATAGCCATCGGCAAAGTATAATCATAAGTCTGTGCACCATCTACAACCGGACCTTTGCAATAAGAATTCAACACCCATCCGATCAGCAAAGGCACGCCCATCAATCCCCAGTTCTGTACCCAAAAGATCAACGCATAAGCCGTTCCCAACTGTTTCTCCGGAATAATCTTCGGAACCGAAGGCCACATTGCCGAAGGAACCAATGAGAAAGCAAATCCCAGAATAATCATGATCACCGTTGCAAACCACCATATATTCAGAATAGGAAGAGCGAACATCGTGTGTACGAAAATCAGCATCACCGACCCGATCACCATCAGCGTGGCTCCCTTACCGATACGGTCATATAATGAACCGAACAACGGTGTCAGGATGATCGCGCCAATCGGCAGCAATCCGGGAATCGTTCCCGCAAGTTTCGGATCAACATTGTACTTCTGTACCATCAAATCGGCCGCATACTTGATGAAGGGGAATACAGCCGAATAGAACAATACGCACAGTAATGCGATCAGCCAGAATCCTTTGTTGGTAATGATATAGACAATGTCTTTCATGCGGAAAGGTTCTTCCGGTTCCAGTCCTTCCGCATCCAGTGAAGCATCCAGTTTCTTATCGTAGAAAGTATAGATGAAGAATGCGATGGTACCTACGCACAACATGACGAGACAGAACAGAATAGGAGCGGGAATATTGGTATGGAATACGCCGCTCTCATCCGTAGACCCGAAGAAGTCTGCCAAAGGAACGGTAAGCACCATGGCCAAAGTCGTTCCAATACGCGCGGTCGCCATTTCCAGTCCCATAGCGAGAGCCATCTCTTTGCCTTTAAACCACTTCACGATAATCTTCGAAACGGTGATACCCGCAATTTCGACTCCTACACCGAAAATAGCATAACCCAATGCAGCCAATGTGACTTGCATCTTGAATCCGAAAAGCATCGCACCTTCCGGGAAAGTAGTAGTAATAGCATAATATTTCAATCCACAACCGAACACCATCAATAAACAGGCACCCATTCCGGTGAAGCGTACTCCCATCTTATCCAGAATGATACCACCAAAGATGAGCATCAGCAGGAATACATTAAACCAGCCATAAGCACTGGTGAAAAAACCGTAATCTAAACTGTCCCAGAGAAGTTCTTTTTCAAGCATGGGTTTCAGAGGAGACATAACGTCTGTGAGGAAGTAGCCGCACAACATGGTAAAAGCGACTAATGCTAGAACACTCCAACGCAGCACTGCGGAGTCATTCAGCTTTTGTTTCAATTGTTCTGTCATTGTAATATTTAAAAGGAGTTAATAATCTCGTAACGGGCAACAAAGTTAACTAATTATCATTTGTTTTACTAAAAAAGGAGAACATTTTATAAGAAAAAGGACATCTGACCGGATATTCCTGTATGAAGAAGAGCAGACCGGGCCCAATAATAAAGACAGGCGCGAACTACACGTATTACACGATTCTATTAGAATCTCTTGTAATTCGCGTAATTCGCGCCTATAATGAAGAGAACGGGTCAAAAAGCCCGTTCACTCAATAAGTTTAAACCGAATATCCTGTCACTGAATTATTCTGCTGCAGGAGCAGGAGTTTCAGTAGCCGAAGCTTCCGTTGCTGGTGCAGACTCTGCAGGAGCAGTAGCATCTGTCTGAGGAGCAGCAGTACCGGTAGGCATATTATACGGGTTGGTTTGTTGTTCTTTCTGTGCTTGTTCCAACAATACATCTTTAGCCGCAGAAGAAGAAGGAACAACGTAAGCAGTAGCAACGCTCATCACAACCATGAAGATAGCCAGACCCCAAGTTGCTTTTTCCAGAAAATCTGTAGTCTTGCGCACGCCCATGATAGCGTTTGATGAAGAAAAACCAGAAGCAAGTCCGCCTCCTTTTGAATTCTGAATCAGCACGATGAAGCACATCAGCAAGGCTGCAATCACCATTAAGATAATGAATAATAAGTACATTTTTAGTTATTTTGAATTAGCGTTAATAATCAATTTCTCCAAAAATCTGATTTGGTCTGCAAAGTAAGCATTTTTTTTTGGATATTTCAAGCTTAATTTTTTAATTATTTCAAGAGCTTTCGAATATCGTTGCTGTTTTACGTAGATTTTGGCCAAAGTTTCTGTGAAACAGCTGTCATCTTCCTCTTCTATGGTGTTGGTTTCAGTTGTTTCGTCTGTTCTGCCCGTTTCGTTTGTTTCAGCGGAAGAAGCTGCCTTTGCTTTCTCTTCTTCCCTCAAAGGTTTCAGGTATACGACTGGATCAGTCTCGCTTTTTTCGATAAAGTTGTCAATCAGCTCGTGTCCTTTCAGCTTGGGCATTGCCTCTGCCGGCTCGTCGGCGACAGGTGTCTCTTCGAGAAGGTATGCCGTATAGTCCATAGAGTAATCAAAGCTTGTCTGACTGGTTACTTCTTCGGGAGCCGTCGAAAGGAAAGCATCGATCAGAGCCAGTGTCCGGTCGACGGTAGGCTCATCTTTCAATACTTCAGAGAGAGGCAACCCTTTCTTCTGGGATTCGACAGCGAAGCGTTCGCCTTCGATCAGATGAAACAGTTTCCGTCGGTCGGCAATATACAGAACGGCTTTCCGCAGTTCCGCACCGAAATTAATGTCGTGGAGAATATACAGGTTCTTGAGATACAACAACCGGAGCGACTGAAAATACGGATACCTCGCGAGCTGGTTGCGCAGTTCGTACAAAGTATCCCTATTCAGCGTCTCGGGATGCTGAATCCATTGTTGCAAGTTAACAGAAGTCATTAAATTACCAGTTTGCTACAGTTGCATTAAATATTTGGTCGGTTATCTCTTTACTCATTTCCGCTATTAATCCATCCTGTACGGCCGTCAGCAGCTGGCTGGAATCATAGGTACGGAAAGCTGAGAATTGTTGTTCGAAGTCTTCGGCGTGATTTGTGTTGTTGACAAAGCGTACATTGACCGTGATGGTCAGCTTCGTTTCCGAAGAGTAACCATCGGCAGACACTGCCTGGTTATACTGGTTGTAGCCCGTAATTTCACCGTCAATCTGCAGATCCGCATTCTGGTTCGGTTTCAGCAGTTGCAGACGGGTCTGTCTGATGAAGATATCTTTCAGGTCTTCATTGAACTTGGTAGCCAGCGGAGCATACACATACTCCGACTTAATCGGGAAATCAGCAATCGAAATAGTCTTCACCTTATCGTAATTGATAGAGGAGCCATTAAACTTATAGGACACACTACAGGCGATGATGACTGCCGGTAAAACAACCAATATCAGCGGTCGTGCTATTTTCTTAATCCAATTCATATTCTTTTATTTTTCTGTAAAGGGTACGCTCGGAGATATTCAGATCCTTCGCCGCACTTTTCCGCTTACCATGATGCCTCTCAAGCGCTTTACGTATCATTTCTTTTTCCACTTCATCGAGCGAAAGGGTTTCTTCTACATATTCTTCCGTGTCCTGAATATCGTCATCGTCTTCTTTGGGACAAACAGACGGTTGCTGCACAGCATGGATAATGGCCGGCACGGAAGGTTGGTGCGTCGTTGTCACTACCGGAGTAGCTACTACCTGTCCCATCTGTCCGACTTGTCCCGCACGTTCAGCCATCATATTGTGCACCATCTTCTTCAGTTCCGCCACTTCCTGACGCATATCGAACAAGACAGAATATAGTATTTCGCGTTCGCTCTCAAAGCTCTTGCTCTCGCGTGTGCCGAACAGTGCCGGAAGGCGTTGGGTATTCTGTGCCGGAAGATAGGTCTGCAGAATCGCAGCCGTTATCTCACGGTTTGTTTCTATAATCGAAATCTGCTCTGTGATGTTCTTCAACTGCCGGACGTTTCCCGGCCACGGATAAGCAAGCAATATCTTCTTGGCATCTTCCGTCAGCTGGATAGCCGGCATCCGGTACTTTTCGGCAAAGTCTGCGGCAAACTTACGGAACAACAACAGCACATCATCTCCACGCTCACGCAAAGGTGGTATCTGAATAGGCACCGTGTTCAACCGATAATACAAATCTTCCCGGAAGCGTCCTTCGGCAATGGCTTGTGTCAGGTTCACGTTGGTAGCTGCCACAATACGTACATCCGTCTTTTGTACTTTGGATGAACCTACCTTGATAAATTCACCGCTTTCAAGTACACGGAGCAGACGCGCCTGTGTAGGCAACGGCAACTCTCCCACTTCATCAAGGAAGATAGTTCCACCGTCAGCTTCTCCAAAATATCCTTTCCGCTCACCAATAGCACCGGTAAATGCTCCTTTCTCGTGTCCGAACAGTTCGGAATCGATCGTACCTTCCGGTATGGCACCACAGTTGACAGCAATATACTGCCCATGCTTTCTCCGGCTATATTGATGAATGATCTGTGGAAAACTTTCTTTTCCGACACCACTTTCTCCGGTAATCAGCACAGACAAATCGGTAGGCGCTACCTGAATGGCAACATCTATGGCACGTGATAAAGCCTCGGTATTGCCAATAATACCGAAACGCTGTTTCACTTGTTGTATCTCCGCTTTGGTCATCTATCTTAATATTAAGTAATAGGTAATAAGTATTAAGTAATAAGTATTAAGTATTACCATCATTATCATCTCGCTTCCATCCGCATGGCTAATACTTAATACTTATTACTTAATACCTATTACTTAATCTTCGTCTACTGTATCCAGTTTTAGTTTATCACTATCGTCCCGTTTCTCGTAATACTGCTTCCGCAACGGGTTTACCCGTGCCGCTTTCTCGCGCTGGCGGTTGCGGAATACATCAATCGCTACATAAATAGCCTGACGGAAAGAGTCTTCGCTGGCCAGTCCTTTACCGGCGATGTCATAGGCTGTTCCATGAGCCGGAGAGGTACGTACAACCGGCAGTCCGGCGGTATAGTTCACACCGTCTTCCATAGCCAGGGCTTTGAACGGAGCCAGTCCCTGATCATGATACATAGCAAGGATTCCGTCAAAGTGAGTATAATTGCCCGAACCCATAAAACCGTCCGCAGCATAAGGGCCGTAACAAATGATCCCTTTCTCTTCCATTTCTTTCATGGCAGGGATAATGATTTCCTGTTCTTCCATACCTAGCAGTCCGCCGTCTCCTGCATGAGGATTCAGTGAAAGCACTGCAATACGGGGCGCACCGATACCGAAATCCTGTTTCAGACAACGATGGAAAATCATCAGCTTTTCCTGAATCAGTTCCTTGGTGATTGTTGTAGCAATCTCCCTTACCGGAATATGCGTCGTTACTAAAGCCACACGAAAATCGTTTTTCATCAGGATCATCAGTGACTTGTTTCCATTGCCCAGACGTTCTTCAATATACTCCGTATGACCGGGGAAAGAGAACTCTTCCGACTGAATGGTATGTTTGTTGATCGGAGCTGTCACAATGACGTCGATCAGCCCCTCACGATACTCTTCTATGGCACGCTCCAAAGCACCCAATGCAGCCTTACCTGCTTCGGGATCGGGTTTGGAGAATTCCACTTTCACTTCGTCATCTGTACAGTTCACTACACTCAGACGGTTGTATCCGGCTTCGGAAGCTGTGTTGACAATGCTGAAATTAGCCTGTACATCCAGTGCTTTACGATGGTAAGCCGCTACTTTAGGTGAACCGTAGATAATCGGAGTACATAGCTCAAGCATGGTAGGGTCTGAGAATGTCTTCAAGATCACTTCATAACCTACCCCGTTGATATCTCCTTGGGTAATGCCGATTCTTATTTTGTTTTCTTCCATGTTTTTATTTATTAGTTGGTTCCGCTTCTCTGGTTACCCCCAGTGGAATCTGACTCTGCTGAGCTTCTTGCGGAAGTTTCAGCGTATAAAGAGATGCTTCCATCTGGCGAACCAGATTGCGTTTCATTTTATCGGGTGAATATACAAATATTTCTGCTGTAATAATACGTTGGTTCTTCTGATCCAGACGAGTATGGGAAACGAACGGGCCACCCATGAAGTCACCCTTCATGCGCCACAATCCACGAGCTTCCATCGTGTAGTCATTGTGCACGTTGATCGGACGAACATCGGTCAGTAACGAGTCTGTCGACATATATACGCCTTCTTTATATCCGGGGATATTGGCTTTCATCACAGAATCGCGCTTATGAACAAAGTATTCTTTGGTGAATGTATCCTTGTCAGTATAAGGATAAGAATACATCACGAAATTGCGATCCGCGCTGCCTGTATTGGTAGATGCCCAAAAGAAGTCCTCTCCTGTCTTGGAGTTATTCAGTTCGGAAGGTATCCAGATATCGCAGTCAAACAGACTATCTACCTTATTTGAGATAAAGTTGTTGTGCTTTTCCTCCAGCAAAGTAATCTGACGGTTCATTTCAGCGCGAGTGAAGAAGTCGATAATCGTCTGCTTGTTTTCTTCGACAAACTTCTCAAACACTTCTTCGTTCGGAGCCTGAATGGTCAGTATCATCTGTGGAGAAGCATAAACGTCTTTCGCATACTTGAAAGTACCTTTGGTATAAATATCTTTTATATCTACTATCACAATATTACGGATCAACTTCAGCGTAGAATCATAGTCCTTCGGTGAAGTATACATAATCCGGAAAGAAGGTTCCGACTGGGGCAGTCCCGGCATGTCAGAATCAAGCACATCATGCAAGGCCCTTCCGGCGGCACGGTCCCACACTCCCGCATCTACTACAACCAACAGTTCATACGGACGACCGCTAGAGGTATGATTCCCCTTTAATCCACAAGAAGCAACTACGAAGGCTACCAGAGCCATGCTTAAATAAAAAAAGTACTTTTTCATGATGTTCGATTTTTATATTAACTTTTATTATTTTCCTCCTGTTTCACAGTCGACAGCATACCGCATGCCGCAAAAATATCCTCTCCCCGCGAAGCACGAATGGTAGTGAAAAGCCCGTGCGTAGTCAGATAGTCACGGAAACGGGTCATCGTATCCATATCGGCTCCTTCAAGGGCTACTCCCGGAATAGAATGGAAACGAATCAGGTTCATCCGGCAATCCAGTCCGCGAAGCAGTTTGAGTAACTCCTTGGCATAAACTTGCGAATCATTAAGCCCCTTAAAAACAATATATTCAAACGAAAGTCGACGCTGTTTGCTAAAATCATAGTTTTTTAACAGTTCCACCATTTCCGTGATAGAAAAGGCTTTCTCCGCCGGCATCAGTTCCGCACGCTGGGCGGTCACCGGAGAATGCAGGCTGATGGCAAGGTGACAGTCGCTTTCTTCGATAAAGCGCCGCAATCCTTTCCGCAATCCGACAGTTGAAACGGTAATCCGCTTCGGGCTCCATGCATAACCATAGGACCCTGTCAGTATGTCCAATGCCTTCAACACCTCTTCCAGATTATCGAGCGGTTCGCCCATTCCCATCATGACGACATTCGTCAGTTTGTCCCGTTCCGGCAAGGAGTGAATCTGATTGATAATCTGATGGGCGGTCAGGTTGGCAGAGTAGCCTTGTTTCCCGGTCATACAGAACTTGCAGTTCATTTTGCAGCCTACCTGCGAAGAAATGCATAAAGTCGCCCGTTCATCATCCGGAATATACACCGACTCCACAAAATGATTCTCGCCCACAGGGTACAGGTATTTCACCGTACCGTCTACAGAGCGCATTTCCTCCACCGGAGCTTCAGCTCCTACCTCATAGTTCTGCTTCAGTAACTCCCGGTATTTCAACGACAAGTTAGTCATTTCATCAATCGAAGTCACCTTCTTATCATAAAGCCAGGATGCAATCTGTTTGGCTGCAAAGCCCGGCATTCCCAGACGTTTCACCAGTGACTGCAGCTCCATAAGCGTCATTCCTAAGAGGGGATATTTAGACATCATTCTTTCTGTTCATGGTTTATATTTGCAAATGTAAGGAAATAAAGTCGATTTCCGTATAGCAAGGATGTAAAAGTTAGCAAAAAAGGTCGTTCCAAAGCATGGAACGACCTTTTGCAGTTATCGTTTTTACGACTAATCTTAGAAGAACAGGTAACGTGTATCCTTCACTTTTCCTTTCAGATACAGGTCGTTCATCAGACGGCTTGCGAAGCGTGCGTGCATATTAGCCAATGTAGCTTCTTCATCTTTAGCGTTAAAAGTATCGCTCAGTTTGTCTTTGCCATACATCTGAAGCACAAATACACCGGCATTACCTTTGATTGGAGCACTCAGTTTGTTCATTTCAGCCACAGAAGCATAAGCACCTACCAGCGGTTCGCTGCTGCGCAATTCAGAGACATAAGCGGGAGCGGCAAATGTAACCAGCTTCAAAGAATCGCTGACTGCACCGGGCATAGCCTTGTACTGGTCGAGAGAAGTTGCATTGGCAGCTTTCATATCAGCCATGATCTTTTCGGCTTTCTTATCTTTAACGATTTCAGCTCTCAACTGATCCTGTACAGCTTTCAGCGGACGATATCCTTCCGGAGTAACACCAACCAGAGCTACTGCAACCATATGGTCGCTTTCGCCACATTCATACAAACCGGAAACATCACCCGGTTTAGCGGCAAACGCCCATCTCAATGCTTCTTTAGTACCTCTTACACCACCGATAGTGTGTTCTGAGCTATACAAGTCTCTTCTGTCAAGCAGTTTGTATCCGGCTTCTTCAGCGTTAGCGATCATCTTTTCAGCAGTAGGATTGGCAGCGATGAACTGGCTGAAGTCATTGTAAGCACGGTTATAAGTTTCTTTGCTGAATTCAACTTCACGTTTCACAACAGCTACTTTATATTTATCCTTCACAGCTTTCTTGTTAGTCACCTGCAGGATTACATTAGCTTGTCCCAACGGCAGGTTTACTACTTCGTTCACGCCTGTATTATTGATAGCAGAGATAAACTTCAGGTTGTCACCATCGATCTGTGCGCCTTCATACTGTGCAGAGCTCATCCAGTTAGTCTCACCCGTCTGACCGTATTTCTTAGCCAGATCTGCGAAGTTAGCACCGCCTTTGATAGCAGTATAGATACTGTCCGCCAAGGCTTTTGTCTTCAAAGCGTCTTCTGCAAACACCTGAATCTGACGGAACTCGATTGAGTCGGCAGCAGCTGTTTTTGCAACCACTTTGAATGAATTAATAGTATTGTCGGCACCATTATAGTACGGACCATAAACAGAACCAACGGATGCAGAGTCCAGACGGGCAACTACATCTGACGGGAAAGCTGTTTTATTATAGAACAAGTCTACATAAGGAGCTTCCGAGCCTACAGAGCGGATAAAAGAAGTATAGTCATCTGTTGTAGTAGCCAACTGTGCAGTAGCTTCGTCTACTTCCTGCTGGATAGCAGCTCTGTCTTCCGCACTTGCAGTCACCTGAACATCAATGTACTTGATATCACGGCTTTCCTGATATTGCTTGAACTGTTCTTTCTTCTTGTTATAAAGGTCTTTCAGTTCCGATTCTTTCACAACGATTGTAGAATCTACTACAGAAGAATAAGGAACGGCAGCCATCAACAAGTCATATTGATTCACTCTTGCGTCGAAAGCGTCCTGTGCTTCTACCGGATTAGAGAGAAGCGCTTTTGCTACCAATGCCTGATATTTTTCTGCCAGGCGGCTCTGAACCAATGTCTTCTGGATGAATGACCAGTATTTGTACATGTTGTTGTACTGTTCTGCATACTGAGCCGGCATCTGAGATTCGTTCATTTTAGCGTAATCTACCAGGAACTTATTGAGCATATCCTTATCGAAAGCACCGGTCTGCGGGTTGCGGAAAGGAGTCTGTTGCAACAACGGATGCACGCCTGCTTTCAGGATATCCTGAATTTCAGCAGCAGAAACTGTCAGTCCCAATGCTTTTGCTTCTTTCTCAACCAGTTTGTTATTAACGTAGGAACGCCATACTTCGTCGCGCACCTGATTGGTCTGTTCGTCGTTCAGTGCAGTCACTCCACGGGAGAGTTTTATCACTTCGGTATATTCTTCTACCAGATTCTGATACTCTTGAGCGGAAAGAGCATCTCCGTTCACCTCACCTACGTCATGTGCCTGGTGCGGTTGCATCACCTTCCACGCGTCACCCGCGATGAAAGCAAACAGCGCCAAACCGATAACAATCACCAATAGAGGTCCTTTCGACCTAATGTTTTGTAATGTTGCCATTTTGATTAATACGATTTATGTTTATTATTATTTCTTTCTATTGTCATTTTAGCGCACGAAGATACAAAAAATGCTAATATGCTTCTATTTATTAGCTAAAAATTTCACGGTTATCGCCATTATTCCATGACTTTTAAGCGTACAAGTTCTATTTTTGTCGCTGTCACCTTGATTATTTTAAACTGATAACGGCCGACACGTACCAATTCGTGCAGTTTCGGGAAGCTCTGATATTGGTTCAGTATCAATCCGCCTACTGTCAGATAGTCGTCCGATTCGGGCAGATCAAGTCCGAACATTTCATTGACTTTTTCTATCTCCAGACGAGCCGACAAAACATATTCATCTTCGTCAATCTTCTTGCAGATATAGGAAGTATTGTCATGTTCATCTTCTATATCACCAAATATTTCTTCTACCAAGTCTTCCAACGACACAATGCCGGATGTACCTCCAAACTCATCCACTACCACGGCAATCGTCCTCTTTTGCAACATAAACAGCTTCATCAGTTTGTGGGCAGACATCGTTTCGGGTACGATCGGCACGTCTTTCACGTTATCGCGCCAGTCTTTCGGATCACGAAACATTTCCGATGAATGGATAAAACCGACCACATTATCGATATTTCCGTCATACACAATGATCTTCGAGATCCCGGATTCTATAAAACGGCTCTTGAGTTCATCCAACGAAGTAGTAAGGTCGACCGCAACGACTTCGGTACGTGGAACGATACAGTCACGTATTTTTATGTTTGAGAAATCAAGTGCATTTTGAAAGATTTTCACTTCCGTATCCAATTCTTCTTCATTCGCAGCATTATCGATGCTACTCTGCACGAAATAGTCCAGATCGACTTTTCCGAAAGCCTTGTCCGAAGCATCTTTGTTAACCTTCATACCGAATATACGAAGAAAAAGGCAAGACAAACCGGAAGATAACTTCGAGACAGGATATAAAATGACATAACAAATAAAAAGCGGAATAGCGGCAACATTCAAGACCAGATTGGGATTGATCTTAAACAATGTTTTAGGAAGAAACTCTCCAGTCACCAAAATAATCAGAGTAGAGATGACGGTCTGCGCCAACACCATCAGAAAGTGGTTATCAATAAAACCAGCCAACAGATTATCACCGATGATCTGTGCCATCAATATACCATAGATAACCAATGCTATATTGTTTCCTACCAGCATGGTAGAGATAAATTCGTTCGAGTTCTTGAAAAAGATGGAAAGAATACGGGATGTGATTCCTCCCTTACGTTCCATTTCAAAGCGCAACTTATCTACTGAGACAAACGCGATCTCCATTCCTGAGAAGAAAGCGGAGAAAGCCATAGTGATGAGTAAAGAGATATAAATATTCATAGTTTATTTCACAGAATCTTTTTTCGTCGAATCCGGCGGCAATGCTTTTACTTCCGGTTGAGCAGTTCCCCCATTTTCGTCAACATAGAAAATGCCCTCAATATTCTGAATGACATAAACGGTCATATCTTGATTTGACTCAAAACCATGCCCGGTAATGACTCGGTCCGGCTGTTGGATACGTATAAATTTATCAGAATAAACTTTCTTGGTTGCTTGGTTCCAAAAGAGCAACTCGGTATTAAAACGTTCTCCTTTCCGGTTCTGTATATCAACATTCCCTATTAGCTTCCAAAGTTGTTGTTTATCATAAAAGTAGGCAGTATCTGCTTTGATGCTGGCTTCAATATTAAAGATTGAGTCGAACTGTTCCAAATAAACTCCTTTTTCAAAAGCCCAATAAGAAGGCTTCTTACGATCGAACATCAACCATTCTTCCGTCTTCACCCGATAACGTGTCACTCCCGAATCAGAAATAAGGGTTGTAACTCCCAACGTTTTCATCATTGGTAATGAGTCACGCTCAGTAATAGCATCACCTACAGTCTTCTTCTTACCGCCGCAGGAAGAAAATGAAAGAAGCATAACAATTGCCCCGAAGGCAATTGTTATGCTTATGCTTTTATGCAACAAACGGTTACTTCGTTTTCGCAACATAAATTTTATCTAATCGTTGTAGTCTCTCCGATCCAGCCACCGATAGTGATGCGGTCGCCTTGTTTGTAACCTAACATAAATAGGTCTTTAGCCTGTGGAGTATGACCGGAATATGTACCAATCAACTTGTTTGCTTCTTCAGCCACACTTGGGTCAACAGCTTTTGCACGTTGCAGTTTATCAATTACAGCGAAGTAAGTACACTTATTCAATGCAGACTCATCACTCCAGTTAGGACTCATTGCATACAAGTTAGCAATCAGGATATAAGGAGCACCATAGTTCTCGTTGAAGCTAATTGCTTTCTGACAGTATGATCTGGCTTGAGACAATTTCTTAGCAGAAGCCAATACAGCTGCAGCAGCATATGCCTTTTCTGCTTTCTTCACGTTGTCAGTTTCCAATTGGATTGCTTCGTCAAAGAACTTCACAGCACCATCAATATCACCTTTCTTGAATGCCTGATAAGCACATCCTGTAGCAGCTTCAGCTGTTGGCTCTATCTTATAAGCGTAGAAAGATGCTTGCAAATAAGCTTCGCTTTCTGTACATCTCATCATTTTCATGATATCGATTACTTTTTTCAGATAAGCCAAGTCTGTCTGGTTAGCTTCTACTTTCGGGCCATAGATACTTTGCAGAGATTCGCAGTCAGCAGTACCACTGTTTACGAACAAAGCCACGAGGTTATCTTTGATACCCATAAAGTTTTTCTTTTTTGCTTCATTAGTTTCTGCAGCAATAGCAGCGTCAGCATATTCTGAAGCAAGCAGATAATCCTGAATAAATTGTTCTTTATGATTAGGATCAGCTTTCAGTTTATCCAATGACATCTGAAGAAAATAAAAAAGCGTAGCAGCTGCCGATTCGCCTTTCACTGCATTTACAGACTGGCTCAACCATTGATAGGCTTGGTTAGCGTCTACTTTCGGAGCCAAAGCAATATAGTCTACAGCCTTGATACCCAGCGCTTCGTCAGCAGAAGACACTTTAGTTCCTTTTGCAAGGAATTCTTCTGTGTATTTCATACGCAAATCATGCGTATTCATCAATTCATCAAAATACTTCTGATATTCAGGATTATTCTTATCCTTAATCTGAGCCATCAAGCCTTTAAGGATTTTATATCCGTCAGTAAAAGTGTAAAAACGGAGTGTGGGACAATTTTCCAACACAGCTTTCCAGGGAGTATACGCATCTTTAAAATTTCCTGCACGCACAGCCTCATGCGAAATACTACTGTTTGAGTTACAGTTAGACGCATCCTGTGCCACCACAGTGGTTGCTCCAGCCGAAAGGAACAACATAGCCACAAGCGTTTTAATTTTCATTGTATCTAAATTTTAGTTGTTTATATAATATCGTCTATTCTCTCTCTCTCACTTTTATTACTCTACCCTACGCTTGAAGAACCAACGTTCGTTGAACGTAAGCCCGATACTCACGCGGAAGATATTTTCATTCACCATGTTCGTCTCCAGTCCTTTTACGCGGACAAACTGTCCACTGATACTAAGTATGGAACGCGAACGGGGAACAGGCAGACCGAAACCGGCAGTTACACCATATTCACGTGAAGCCTTTTTCCCATCAATCTTATAATACGGCGTCGTATAATAAGCTCCTAAACGGTATTTTATGTGGGCGAAATAGGAACGTCCTATCAAATTAGGAATGTATTCCGCACCTACTGATATTTTTGTACGATCACAATAAGTGAAAGTTTCATTAAAATCTTGACGTACATTCTCGTCACTTGTTACTACGCCAAAATTAGTTTTTGACCATTGCTGTAAGCTATAATCTGCACCAACTGTCAAACGCTTGTCATAGTTATATGTAAATCCGACTCCAAATGTATTGGGTAATTCAAATGTAGCATCCAATACATCCTTATATTCAGTTCCATAACTTGAACTAGATGCCCCCATGATCACAATTGACGTATAATCATTATTCAACTTATGTTTAGGAGAATATACAGCACCAATCGTCAAAGAACTCTTTTTAGTCAAAGCCTGTGTATATTGTGCACCGAAATCCAATTTATAATCAGAAATTGAGGTTACCATTTTTCGCTGATAGGAATCATAAGAAGATGTTCCCGGATAGAACATTCCTCTTGTACGGGTTATATCTCCCCAAAAATAAGATGCATTCACACCGACAGAGAGATTCTTAAGTACTTTTACACCAGCACCAACGTACATTTGATGCAAACCACCGTCGCCGGTAAAACTTCTGCTATATGCCAAACCATTGTCCGTAGTCTGACTATCAGACACCGTATACCCCACATTAGAATATGGCAACAATCCGACACTCATCGCCATCCACGGAGCCAACCGGAACTGCATAGCGAGATAATCGAAACTGGCGTTTTTGGCATTCAACTTCAGGCCACCACCACTAATATTCATATTCTGTAAACTGACACCCCCTTCGAACAGGAACGTCAACGAATCAATGGCCGTATAGGAAGCAGGATTCGTTGGATTGATCTGTGCTCCATCCCTGAGTCCGAAAGCAATTCCACCCATCGCCTTGCTATTTCCGAAACTTTGATCGGACAAGTCGCCATAGCCATATCGTGTGTAAGGAGAGTTTGTATTATTTTGAGCGATTGCCGTTCCGGTAACCATCATGAGCAAAAGCGCCCAAATCGTGTGTTTAAATCCTACCATTATTATAGTTTAAAATTCTATTTAATCCTTTCAACACTAAAAATCTATCTGCAAAGATGGCACTTTTTACGCTGCTATCAAAAGAAAAGTCATCTCCGCCCGTTAAAAAAACCAAAAGTTCAGGATATTTATGCTTCATAGCCTCAATATAACCTGAAATTTCATATTCCATTCCTTTCAGCACCCCTGCACGGATGGCAGTTTCCGTATCCCTTCCCATCGGCAGTTTGCGCCCGTTGGAGTCTATCAGCGGCAAGCGTCCGGTAAACTGGTGAAGCGCTTTATAGCGCATCTGCATGCCGGGAGAAATATTACCGCCATGATATTGTCCTTTCGAGTCTATAAACTCATAAGTGATGCAAGTGCCCGCATCAATGACCAAGATGTCATTATGAGGAAACTGCTCGTTGGCCCCCACTACGGCAGCTATCCGGTCGTATCCCAATGTCTCGGGAGTTTCGTACAGATTACCTACCGGCAGCGGAGTCTCATGATTGAGCCATAACAGAGGGAACGGCAAAGCAGCCAGTTCGGCAAGTATCCGTTCGTTCAAATCGACGACAGTAGCTACAATCCCCCGCTCAATCCGGTATTTGGAGCAAAGAGCCTCCAAGCTATCCAATGATTGATTGGATTCGGTCAACACCTCCACCATCTCACTTCCATTGAAGAGGGCAACTTTCGCTGTCGTATTTCCTATGTCGATAATTAAGTTCAATACTTTTCGTCTTTAGCGGCGCAAAGGTAAAGTAAAAAAAGAAAAGTTGAAGCATACAGAAGGAATTATCTTCTTTTTTCATTTCAAAGACTCACCAAAAAAAGAAAAATCGAACTATATATTTTTAAATATATTGTTTTATTAGTTATTCTTTATTATGGTTCCGCACTGCGTTTCACGAACATTTTTCACAACACAATAAACAACTATAGATCAACCAATTACAAACAACTTAGAGTGTTCCGCTATGCGTTTCACTTTCTTGTAATGAAAATTCCTCCAAACAGAGGCTCTATTTACCCTAATCAGAGCCTCTGATTGGGTGAAATAGAGCCTCTGTTCTGATAAAACGGAGCCTCTGTTTCTACAATCCAACTATTCTTCGTATATTCGCCACCAAAATAATAAACGGGCATTTCTGATGAAACGGACAATTCTATATCCATTACTGACTCTTTATCTGCTTATCTTTTCAAACGGACAAGCCATAGCTTCTGACAACGACTCCATCCGCCTCAGTCTGCTGACTTGCGCACCCGGTGAAGAAATCTACTCCCTGTTCGGACATACAGCCATCCGCTACGAAGATCCGGTCAACGGAATAGATGCCGTATTCAACTATGGACTATTCAGCTTCAATACTCCCAACTTCATCCTCCGTTTTTCACTCGGTGAGACAGACTACCAGCTGGGAGCTACCGACTACGCCCATTTCGCGGCGGAATATGCCTTCGACGGGCGCAGCGTCTGGCAACAGACACTCAACCTGAGCAAAGAAGAAAAAGCGGAACTCATCCGACTGCTACAGAAAAACTATCTTCCCGAAAACAGAGTTTACCGGTATAATTTCTTTTATGACAACTGCGCTACACGCCCGCGCGATAAAATAGAGGAAAGCATTGACGGAAAGGTAATATATCCCGCAGAGCCGCAAGACGGTTCGCTATCTTTCCGCGATATCGTACATCAATACTGCAAAGGCCATCCGTGGGCCCGCTTCGGCATCGACCTCTGCATTGGCAGCGAAGCAGACCGCCCCATCACGCAACGCCAAATGATGTTTGCCCCCTTTTACCTGATGGATGCTTTCGCAGGCGCCCAAATCGTCCATGATTCGGTTCAGCGTCCGCTCGTATCCGGCAAGGAGCTGATCGTAGACGCCCTTCCCGAGGAAGAAGAAGGCGGTTGGATGCCCACCCCGTTCCAATGTTCCCTCCTGCTTTTTATACTTACCGCTGCTGCTACTATCTACAGCATCCGCAAAAGGACAGGACTCTGGGGTGTCGACCTTATTTTATTCGGTGCCGCAGGCATCGTGGGCTGTGTGCTGGCCTTCCTCGCCCTATTCTCCGAACATCCGGCTGTCAGTTCCAATTTCTTATTGCTGGTATTCCATCCGGGACAGCTTCTGCTCCTTCCATACATCATTTATTGTGTCCGAAAAGGAAAGAAATGCTGGTATTTGACGCTGAATTTGGTCGTTTTAACACTTTTTATGGTGCTTTTTCCGCTAATTCCGCAGAGATTTGACTTAGCTGTTGTACCTTTGGCACTCTGTTTGCTGATACGTTCAGCGAGCAATTTGATATTGACCTCTAAAAAGAAATAATGAAAGGACTACTAACTTCCCTGATTACCGTACTGACCTTCACCGGGCTACAAGCTCAGTCGTTGCCTACTGCCCCTAAACTTGTGGTAGGACTCACGATTGACCAGTTGCGTACGGACTATCTGGAAGCTTTTTCGTCGCTCTACGGCGAGAGAGGCTTCAAACGCCTCTGGAAAGAGGGAAGAGTATTCCACAATGCAGAATATACATTCAGCGGTGTAGACCGTGCCTCTGCCATGGCAGCCATCTACAGCGGATCGACACCTTCCGTCAACGGGATCATTTCCAACCGATGGATGGATGTAGCCACCCTACGCCCTGTCAACAGTACGGACGATGCGGCCTTCATGGGTTATTACACCGATCAGACCTGTGCCCCTACCAAATTATTAACCTCTACCATTGCCGACGAACTGAAAATAGCGACACAAGGCAAAGGTATCGTATACGCCATCGCCCCTTTCTGCGACGCAGCCATTTTCGCTGCCGGACATGCAGGAAACGGAGCGTTCTGGATCAATCCCACGACCGGAAAATGGAGCGGAACGACCTATTATGGCGAATTCCCCTGGTGGGCAAGCCAATATAACGACCGTCAGGCCATCGACTCCCGCATCTCCAGCGTCACATGGGAACCGGTTTTCCCACGTGGTATGTACACTTTCCTGCCAGATTGGCGGGACGTAGTGTTCAAATATAAATTTGACGACGACCGCAACAATAAGTTCCGCCGTTTCATCACCAGCCCGTTCGTCAACGATGAAGTAAATGCCCTCGCAGAAGAAGCAATCGGCAAAGGTTCGGTCGGCATGGATGACATTACTGACTTATTGGCACTTACTTATTATGCAGGCAACTATGCGCACAAGTCCGTACAAGAGTGTGCCATGGAAATACAGGACACTTATGTACGCCTCGACCGCAGCATCGCCAACCTGCTTGACCTGCTCGACAAGAAAGTAGGCTTGCAGAATGTGCTTATCTTCGTCACTTCCACCGGATATACGGACAGCGAATCGACGGATTCGGGACTGTACAAAATACCGACCGGAGAGTTTCACCTCAACCGCTGCACCGCCTTGCTGAACATGTTTCTGATGGCCACTTACGGTGAAGGAAAATATGTAGAAGCCTATCACGACCAGCAAATCTATCTGAACCACAAGTTACTGGAACAAAAGCAACTGAACCTGACAGAAGTGCAGGAAAAGTCTGCCGACTTCCTGATGCAGTTCAGCGGAGTAAATGAGGCATATTCCGCCCACCGACTTCTCCTGGGTTCATGGACTCCGGAAATATACAGAATACGCAACGGCTATCACCGCAAGCGTTCCGGCGACCTCGTGATCGACGTGTTGCCGGGATGGACTATCGTCAGCGAAAACGGCAACGAGAACAAGGTGGTACGTCATTCCTATATCCCCGCACCGCTGATCTTCATGGGTCACTCCGTGAAACCGGCCATCATTCAGACACCTGTAACAATCGACCATATTGCGCCTACACTGGCTCATTTCATGCGCATACGGGCTCCCAATGCTTCTTCTTCGGCTCCTATTACCGATCTTCGGTAAAAGATTCCTCACAAAAACCATGCGAAAAACATAAATAAATCAGCATTTTAATGTAACTTTGCGCGGATTTATATATGGAAAAAGCACCGTGCAGACAATCAAGAAATAATAATAAACTAAATAATACAACATGGGATTTAATGAATTTTTAAGCTCGATTTTCGGAAACAAATCCACACGAGACATGAAAGAAATCAAACCCTGGGTAGAAAAGATCAAAGCTGCCTACCCGGAGATTGAAGCACTGGACAACGATGCCCTCCGTGCCAAAACGGAAGAACTCAAAAAATACATCCGCGAATCGGCTACTGACGAACGCGCTAAAGTGGAAGAACTTAAAGCGAGCATCGAAAGCACCGAACTGGAAGACCGCGAAGAAGTCTTTGCACAAATAGATAAGATAGAGAAAGAAATTCTCGAAAAATACGAGAAAGCACTGGAAGAAGTATTGCCCGTAGCTTTCTCTATCGTCAAAGCAACTGCCAAACGATTTACGGAAAACGAAGAAATCGTAGTAACCGCGACTGAATTCGACCGCCATCTGGCTGCCACCAAAGACTTTGTACGCATTGAAGGCGACAAGGCCATCTACCAGAACCACTGGAATGCCGGCGGCAATGATACGGTATGGAACATGATTCATTACGACGTTCAGCTGTTCGGTGGTGTCGTTCTGCACAAAGGTAAGATTGCGGAAATGGCAACCGGTGAAGGTAAAACTCTCGTTGCTACCCTTCCGGTATTCCTGAACGCGCTGACCGGAAACGGTGTGCATGTAGTAACCGTGAACGACTACCTTGCCAAACGTGACTCCGAATGGATGGGCCCGCTTTATATGTTCCACGGTTTGAGCGTAGATTGCATCGACCGCCATCAGCCGAACTCCGACGCCCGTCGTCAGGCATACCTTGCCGACATCACGTTCGGTACCAACAATGAATTCGGTTTCGACTACCTGCGTGACAACATGGCTATCAGCCCGAAAGACCTTGTTCAACGCCAGCACAACTACGCCATCGTCGATGAGGTTGACTCGGTATTGATTGACGATGCCCGTACTCCGCTGATTATTTCCGGTCCGGTGCCGAAGGGCGACGACCAACTGTTCGAACAGCTCCGTCCGCTGGTAGAACGTCTGGTAGAAGCTCAAAAAGTATTGGCAACCAAATACCTTTCCGAAGCCAAACGACTGATTGCCTCCAACGACAAGAAGGAAGTGGAAGAAGGATTCCTTGCCCTTTATCGTAGCCACAAGTGTCTTCCGAAGAATAAGGCATTGATCAAGTTCCTCAGTGAACAGGGTATCAAAGCCGGCATGCTGAAGACCGAAGAAATCTACATGGAGCAGAACAACAAGCGTATGCACGAAGTGACCGAACCGTTGTACTTCGTCATCGAAGAAAAACTGAACAGCGTAGACCTCACAGATAAAGGTATCGACCTGATCACCGGTAACTCCGAAGACCCGACATTGTTCGTGCTGCCGGATATCGCCGCACAACTCTCCGAACTGGAAAATCAAAACCTGACCAACGAACAACTGCTGGAAAAGAAAGATGAGCTGCTGACTAACTACGCCATCAAATCGGAGCGCGTACACACCATCAACCAGTTGCTGAAGGCTTACACCATGTTCGAGAAAGATGACGAATATGTTGTGATCGACGGACAGGTGAAGATTGTAGACGAGCAGACCGGACGTATCATGGAAGGCCGCCGCTACTCCGACGGATTGCACCAGGCTATCGAAGCGAAAGAACGTGTGAAAGTAGAAGCCGCAACGCAGACATTCGCAACGATCACTTTGCAGAACTACTTCCGTATGTATCACAAGCTGTCCGGTATGACCGGTACTGCCGAAACGGAAGCAGGCGAACTTTGGGACATCTACAAATTGGATGTAGTCGTTATCCCGACTAACCGCCCGATCGCAAGGAAGGATATGAACGACCGCGTTTACAAAACCAAACGCGAAAAGTATAAAGCCGTTATCGAAGAAATCGAAAAACTAGTGCAGGCAGGACGTCCGGTACTGGTAGGTACGACTTCGGTAGAAATCTCCGAAATGCTGAGCAAAATGCTTACCATGCGTAAGATCGAACATAGCGTACTGAATGCGAAGTTGCACCAGAAAGAAGCTGAAATTGTTGCAAAAGCCGGTTTCAGCTGTGCAGTGACCATCGCTACCAATATGGCAGGTCGTGGTACCGACATCAAGCTGAGCCCGGAAGTAAAAGCCGCAGGCGGTTTGGCCATCATCGGTACGGAACGTCACGAATCCCGTCGTGTAGACCGCCAGTTGCGTGGTCGTGCAGGACGTCAGGGTGACCCGGGTTCTTCTGTATTCTTCGTGTCACTGGAAGATGACTTGATGCGTCTGTTCTCTTCCGACCGTATTGCCAGTGTAATGGACAAACTCGGTTTCCAGGAAGGCGAAATGATCGAGCACAAGATGATCTCCAACTCTATCGAGCGTGCACAGAAGAAGGTGGAAGAAAACAACTTCGGTATCCGTAAACGTCTGTTGGAATATGACGACGTGATGAACAAGCAACGTACTGTTGTTTATACCAAACGCCGCCACGCCCTGATGGGTGAACGTATCGGTATGGATATCGTTAATATGATCTGGGACCGTTGCGCGAATGCGATCGAGAACAATGACTACGAAGGCTGTCAGATGGAACTGCTCCAGACATTGGCTATGGAAACTCCGTTCACCGAAGAAGAATTCCGTAATGAAAAGAAGGACACATTGGCAGAAAAGACATTCAACATTGCCATGGAAAACTTCAAACGCAAAACGGAACGCCTGGCACAAATCGCTAATCCGGTCATCAAACAAGTATACGAAAACCAGGGACATATGTACGAAAACATTCTGATTCCTATCACAGACGGAAAACGGATGTATAACATCTCCTGTAATCTGAAAGCGGCTTACGAGTCCGAATCAAAGGAGGTGGTGAAAGCTTTCGAAAAGTCTATCCTGCTGCACGTTATCGACGAAGCATGGAAAGAAAACCTGCGTGAGCTGGATGAGTTGAAACACTCTGTTCAGAACGCAAGCTACGAACAGAAAGACCCGCTGTTGATCTACAAACTGGAATCCGTAACACTGTTTGACGCTATGGTGAACAAGATCAATAACCAGACTATCTCCATTCTGATGCGCGGACAGATCCCTGTACAGGAAGCTCCGGCAGACGAACAACAGCCACGCCGCGTAGAAGTACGCCAGGCTGCTCCCGAGCAACGTCAGGATATGAGCAAGTATCGTGAACAGAAACAAGACCTCAGTGATCCGAACCAGCAGGCTGCTGCCAGTCAGGATACTCGCGAGCAACAAAAACGCGAACCGATCCGTGCGGAAAAGACGGTAGGACGCAATGATCCTTGCCCATGCGGAAGCGGTAAGAAATATAAAAACTGCCACGGACAGAATGCTTAACAGCAGTCCGATGTAAGATTATAATCTAAAAGAAAGCCTCAAACGGTTAAAAACTGTTTGAGGCTTTCTTTTATTCATCCAAAATAGTACTTTTGCTTAAACTACTAAAGATATCAAGACTATGGCAAAATTCTATTCACTGGCATTTGTTTCTCTGCTACTGTTGGCACTCGGCAGCTGTCAGAGCCTGGAGCAGATTTCTATTGACTATATGCAGCCCGGAGATATGACTTTCCCTTCTCAACTCCGTAAAGTGGCTATCGTGAATAACACCAGCACCGAACCGGATAACAAGCTGATCACACAGACCGAAAAGCCGAAAGAAAACGTACCCGAAATAAGCCACGCCACAGCGTATGCCAATGGTAATGTTAAGATTGCAGCTGAATCGCTGGCGGAAGAAATCGCGCATCAGAACTATTTTGATGTAGTGGTGATCTGTGATTCCGCTTTACGGGCCAATGACAAGTTTCCTCGTGAAAGTACACTGAGTCAGGAGGAAGTCCAACAGCTGACATCAGACTTGGGAGTGGACTGTATCATCGCAATGGAAAACCTGCAATTCAAAGCGACCAAAACGGTTCGTTATATCCGTGATTTTAACTGCTACCTGGGGACAGTGGATGTAAAAGCCTACCCGACGGTGAAGGTATACCTGCCCTCGCGCAGCAAACCGATGACTACGCTACACCCCACCGACAGTATCTTTTGGGAAGAATACGGAGGATCGGTAACAGAAACATTTGCACACATGATACCTGATGCACAGATGTTACGGGAAGCTTCTGAATTTGCAGGGACTATCCCTGTCAAACAGTTACTCCCTTTCTGGAAAACAGGCAAACGATACTTGTACACCGGTGGCTCCGTACAGATGCGTGACGCGGCAATCTTTGTCCGTGAAAATTCATGGGACAGAGCTTTCGAACTTTGGGAACAAGTGTACAACGGAACCAAGAAGGAAAAGAAAAAGATGAAAGCTGCCCTCAATATCGCTGTTTATTATGAGATGAAGGACAGCTTGGCAAAAGCAGAAGAATGGGCAGTCAAAGCACAGCAACTTGCCCAAAAAGTAGATAAGAAAAACATTCCCGAAAATGCGGCGTACGCCACCATTGACGATATACCGAATTACTACCTTACAACCCTTTATGCAAATGAATTAAAGGAACGTAACAGTCAATTGCCCAAGCTAAAAATGCAAATGGAGCGATTTAATGATGATTTTTAAGGAAATCATGCATTGATTATTATTTTTTTTATACCTTTGAGGTAACAAAAAGGAAGAACCTATGAAACTGAGCCAACAATCTCTGTCTACCATCGAATCGGCTATCCAAAAGGCAGCCGGCAAATATGTATGTGGCTGCGACCAGACAGCCGTAACAGATATTCATTTACAACCGGACCAAACATCGGGACAACTCACTATTTATAACGACGATGACGAGGAATTGGCTAATGTAATGATTGAAGAGTGGGCAACTTACGATGGAGATGATTTCATGGAAAATGTAGAGCCCAACTTGAAAAGTATCCTTTGCAGAATGAAAGATGCAGGAGACTTCGATAAAGTAACAATATTAAAGCCTTATTCATTCGTACTGGTAGATGAAGATAAGGAAACAGTTGCAGAATTGTTGCTGATAGATGACGATACATTGCTTGTGGATGACGAACTGCTGAAAGGACTGGATAAAGAACTGGACGAGTTTCTGAAAAATTTGTTGGAGAAATAAAGATGTTCGATTGCCCGGCATGGCCTTGCTGAAGCAATTATCATTTATAAAAAGAATAATCGGAAGTAAACAGGGGAATACCTTTTACTTCCGATTATTCTTTTTTCGTTTTATATGATTCGTACAAACCCAAGTTTCCCTATCAGCGCTGACTAAAAAGCCGGAGCAGTGTAGGTAGATAAATTACTTTGCTTCAATCGCTGTCCGATAAACAGATTTTGCCGTTTCAATTACATTTTGTAACTTATGATCTGATGAATCAGCTGTTTTGTTTTTCTCCGCCCATGCTTTCTCCATGCCATAGAAATTAATCGGTTCTTCCGCTGATTCACCAAGTTTGCCGTCCAACTCCCGTTGTTTCTGCTCAAAGAAAGTTTTCCAACGTTGATAATACAAGTCTTTCAAAATCCCGCTCCACTCCCGATGGGAATAATCATGCAGACCTCCCTGATTGGCAGCTATACTGTCTCCCCAAACCGTGATCAGCGCAGAAGCATTCCATTCGTAAAGTTTCTTTTCTTCTTCCGTGGTTCCCAAAGAACGTGCGGCATTCAGCCATGAAGACGCCGAGAACTCCTTTCGGGTGGACAGCAAACTGTCCTGAGCTAATATTAACTCCAGAAACTGTTGTGTCTGTTTCCCGAAGCTATCCCTATCTTTCCGATCATAACTCTGAGAAATTTCTTCAAGCAGCACATTCCCCTTATCTGCCAGACTCTGACGCACCACGTCCACCAAATCATATTCAAAGTTATTATTTCCCTTGTACTGATCTGCAACAGAAAGTAACAAGCGGGCTGCCTTTGCCGTTGAATCAGGTGAATAGAATAACTTGGCATATCCCCATGTCGACGTTCTGTCCAGATGAAATCCCGGACGGGCGCACAACAAGGATTCGACTGTCCCTTCTCCCTGATAATTCTTCGGAGCATTGTAAACTGTATGTTCCAGCGCACGCCATGCTTCCGCTACTTCCGGTGACAAATCATTTCCATACCGCGCTTTCAGATACGTTTGCAGCCATTCATCCGGTGAAAAACGTTCTTCCCGCCAAGGAAGCTCATACAGCAATTCAAACATCACCGGATTATTCTCGATTCCTTCCGGAGTAGCTCCTACCCCCCGCAAGGTTTTCCCGTTGACATGTGCACAGGCGTTATAATATCCATTCACCAGTTGCTCCATCCGTCCGTGCAGACCGACATTACCGCCAAAGTTAAGCAACATACAATAGAGCCAGTCATGCTTGCCGAAACCTTTCTCCCGATACCACATCGACTCCGGATCACCCCATTGCGGAAGTTTCTCACTATACAAATCCAGTACCAGCAAATCACTGGAATCGAGTGTGTTGACCATCGCTTCCCGCGGATTCGCCTGCCATGCCTGCATCACCCACACAGCCTCCGGATTCGCTTTCTTCATAGCACCCATAATAGAAGTTCCCGCCTTTGCCAAGTCTACTCCTTCCGTATTTCCTCCTTCGTGAAAGGGGTCCATACTGTAATACTTTGCTTTTCCGTACAGTTTCTCCAACTCCTCATAATACATGGCAGCAAATGAATCGAAATGTTCATCTTCCGTAGAAAGAAAGGCCGGACGAGGAAAACCGCACCATTTACCGGGATCGGCAATCTGATACCCCAGTTTCTCGCCGATATTACGGGGGACCATTCCTGCATATCCGGGGAATACCGGTTCAATGCCCAGCTCCCTCATTCGGGCAATGATCTTCTTTTGCAGTGCTTCCTGTTGCCGATACCAACTGTCGGGATTCGGTCCACCCCATCCTTCCAGATTATTCATCTGCCACCATGCCATAAAGGCAGGACCGGAAATAAACTCATTGATCTCCTCCGTCGTATATCCGATACGTTTCAGCAGATTATACCAGACAACCTCCATCCCTGTTATACTCAAAGGCATATTGATGCCGTGCATCGCCATCCAGTCTATTTCTTTCTCCCAGCGTTCCCAGTCCCAGAAAGCCATGGAGTAGGAATAGGTACAGTAATTCAGGTAATATCGATTCTTCATAGCCGTCGCCTGTCGGATTTTCTTTTGAGGCAGAGGCAGTACTTCCGGCAATTTCTGCGAGGGATTATTCCACGAAAGATGAATACCTGCCACGTATTTCAGGTACCAATTCAAGCCCGTAGCCAGTGAAAGATCGGAGTTTCCGGTTATCAGTACTTTGCCATCCTTGGAGTCTATCTCAAAGTAGTCCTTTGCCGGATCGGCTTCATCAGTAACCAACCGGAAAAGGATTTGACCTTTCGACGTATTCTCCGTCACACGTGCTGCCAATGAATCGATTAGAGCAGACGTGGACTGGCAACTTGTATACATAACAACAGAACCAAATAATAAAAGTAATAGAAGACGCATGTTCATAGTCATTATTTTTTAAGGGTCATCAAATGTGTTTGAGCGTTTGAGCCCCTAAATATATTTCAAATTTCCGATTACTGAAAATAAAATGTAGTTCTTTTATACTGATACACATTAAATAACCTCCAATATATGAAGAGTCGGAAAGATATAGCATTGGCTCTAATAAAGAAAGAAGATGTGTCAAACAGTTATTTGCACATCTTCTTTCAATTTGTGTTTCAGTTAATTATTACTCCCATCCCGGATTATTGGGGGCCAGTTCTGGGTTTAATGCGATTTCATTAGTAGGCACCTGATACAAATAATACTTATCTAACCAACCTTTACCTGCTACCAAAGGATCATTATACATATAGATAAAACCTTCTTTCTTTCCTGTTGTATCAGCGTATCCTTTTTCAAGATCAACAAACTGTCCGGAATCGCCAATCTGCTCTTTAGTAGCCCATTGACCATACTGTATCTTATTGATAAACCAAGGTGCCTTTTTCCAGCGGCGCACATCGTAGAATCCAAATCCTTCACCCATCAATTCTACTATGCGCTCGCGACGAATCTCCCACAATACAGGGTCTACGGTCTGGTCGCGCTTCGGATCAAATCCGGCATTTATCTCGGCCACTTTCATATGGGCAACTCCCACCCGATCGCGTAACTTATTGATAGTAAGATCAGCAACAGTCTGATTGAAGCCCTCGGCACCTGTACCACCTTTTTCAAATTTAGCCTCAGCATAATTCAACATCACTTCATCAATCTTGAACAAAGGTACATCTGAGGTCCCTTCATTCTCTTTCGAATTGTCCCATACATTATAGTATCTGTACACATAGTTACCGCTACGGGCTACGAGGAAACCTTGTCCGCCATTGTTGGTGAAGAAGTGAGGCATTCCTTTCAATATAGCAGCAGACCAGTTCATCAATGGGAACACTTTATGTTTACCGGCTTCCCCATTTCCGCCCCCGAAACCTGTGTAACGGGTAATGCCCATGATATCCATAAACTCACGGTCCTTGGGATCAGAAGTATACTCCCAACTGGTATTATCGGCACTTGGGATCACCTTATAAGGGGGAGCTACAGTCTCCAGCAGACGAAGGTCACGATTGCGGAAAGTAGCATTCATACTATTATCCCCGTCCTGCGACCATTCATATTCCGAGCTGTTATGAATCGTTTTACCATCTTTACAAAGATACATATCGATGATGTGTTGCGGCATTTCCACATTATGGGTGGATGTCCGTTCAACATGAGTCAGTACATAATTAGTCAGTTCTTTTTCTACATATTCCTTATACAGAATGATGCCTTTCATTCCTTTCAGGTCAGATGTCAGCATCTCTCCCCAATCACTGTTCAGTTCGGGATAAGAATCCATCAGTTTCTTGGAATAAGTGATACAAGCATCAAAGTACTTATCTTCGTCCCCCAAAGCATGATATTTACGCCATGTACCTTCAAAAAGGCAGAAACGGGAAAGAAGAGCACGGACAACATGCACATTGATCGTATTTTCACCGTCACCTTCTTCTTTTATATGCTCTTCAGCATATATCAAATCGTTCAATACATGATCGGCAACTTCTTTGCGAGGTGTACGGGGACCATATGCTATTTCCTTATCCGAATCACCCAGTACACGATCTACCCAAGGCACATCGCCAAAACGAGCTATCAGTTCTGAATAATAATAGGCACGGAAAAAATATCCTACCGAACGCCAATGCTCCTTGTCCGCATCCGTCATCCCTGAGTGATCGATATTTGCCAACATGACATTGACCCGATAGATAAAGCTGAATGCCCATCCATTGCCTGATGACGAACTGGATACATTCTGAAAAGCATACGGATTACCGTCACCCTGACGACGCATCAGATAACCTGCATAAATATCGCTTGTATAGGATGTGGCACTGGCATAGGCTCCGTTTGTACCGGGAATACGCAGGATATTAGTATTTGTAAATACTCCGTACAATCCCCAGGCATAGGTCTTGAAAGTATTATAATTACTGAACACTGTCTGCTCCGTCAACGAAGTATCCGGATAGCGTTCCATAAAACTATCGTTGCATGAAGTAAATCCGATAGCTGCTGCCGCAAGCATAGTATATATTATTTTTTTCATAACCAATTCAAAATTAAAGAGTAACATTAAAACCAAAAGAAATCGTACGATAGAAAGGATATCCCCAAGACAGGCGTTCCGGGTCATAACCCTTCATCAGCTTAGTAAATGTGTGAAGGTTCTCACAACTTACGAACGCTTTCAAACTCGTTAATGTAATAGGTGCCAACCAGCTCTTCGGGAAATTATAACTCAAAGTCACATTCTTGACACGCAGATAAGAGCCATTCATCAAATACTTCGTTTGCGCACGTGTATTGTAACTGGAATTGTTTCCTTGCCCGTAAATACGGAAGTATTCCGCATTCGGATTGGCTGCCGTCCAGTCGCCATTGGCAGAATCTACCGGTTTCCAATAATCCAGCTGGTCTTTAAAGAGTGAACCAAACTGTCCGGAATTAAACGGCCAGCGGCGTGCATCACTGATCCATACATCACGCTTACCTACTCCTTGCAGCAAAACACTCAGATCAAATCCTTTGTAATTGACTCCCAGATTTATACCATACTGCAAACGCAAAGAGTTATTACCGATTATCTTGCGGTCTCCCGGATTGTCAAAGGTTCCGTCTCCCGTATCAATGCGATTCGTACTCGATCCATCATCGCGCAAATTCTGGTACTTGATGTCGCCGGGACGCGGACTTACTCCATCCACTGTCACCACTCCTTCTTTCAGTTTCCAGGTATTTGTATCTTCAAAGTCATCGGCTGTATAGTAACCATCCGTTACATAACCCCAGATAGAACCGATTTCATATCCTTCATAATAATTATTCGTGCCATCACTTTTCAGGATAATCTTGGATTCATTATGGTATTTGGTAACGACTGTTTTAGAGTCATAAAGATTGAAGCCTACATTATAGCCCCATGCACCGATTCTATCTCTCCAGGTCAATGACAATTCCCAGCCTTTCGTACGCAAGTCGGCGGTATTCTGCAAAGGTGCGGAAGCACCTACTACTGACGGCAGCTCAGCTCCCGGAGCAAGCATATCTTTCGTATCACGCCGATACCAGTCGAAAGTACTTTGCAGACGTCCGTTCAAGGCAGTTATATCAAAACCAAAGTCCAATGTTTCTACCGTTTCCCAAGTAAAACTATCACTGACCAGTCCCGGAGCATTCAAAGTCAGCGGCTTCGCTCCATTCACCAGCCACGCCACATCCTTCTTTTCCACTTGCGACATGGTCGGAACGAATTTATAAGGATCAATGCCTTGATTACCTATTTGTCCCCAGGTTCCGCGAAGTTTCAGATCGCTTAGCCAGTCACCTGCAACCGGTTTCATAAAGTTCTCGCGGGCAATGTTCCAACCCACAGATACAGAAGGGAAGAAACCGAAACGATTTTTCTTCGGGAATTTAGACGAGCCGTCATAACGACCATTGGTCTCAAACAGATATTTGCCTTTATAATCATAATTAATACGATAGAAAGCGCCACGCACAGTATACACACGATGATCGTCTGTAATAACCTTATTCTCACCGGTAGCCGTACTATGTGACGGATACTTCTCGTTAATCATATCATAAGAATAAGTATACAATTTCTTCCAGTCACTGGATTCCTGGTTGAAGCCGCCCATTAATGACAAGTTATGCGTATCATTCCATGAATATCTATAATTAGCATACAGGTTGATGGCATTATAATCAGTACTTTGGTGAGTCGTCTCCAGAGAAGAAGTAGTGGCAGTCTGTATTTTTGCCAGCTCAACCGTTGTATAATCAATGGAAGCCTTATTCACATTCTGATTACTCCATGTCTTGTCAAATGTATATTCAAATGCCACTTCAAGCCCTTTCAATGGTTTCAATACCGTTTTTGACAGGATACGGGCATTGTCTCTGATTGTATTGTTATCCGTTGCCATTCTCAAAACGTTGGAAGGCGTATTCGTCATCAGGCTGGTGCCGTCAGGCAAAGTCAGGGAGCCTTCGGGATATACAACCGGCAAACGCATATCATACAATCCGGTCTTATCCGAAGTCACAGGCATATTCTTGTCACTCTGAGCATAGCGTATATCTACAGACTGAGTCAGCCACGAGGTGATTTCGGCAGAAATATAGGCACTACCCGACAAACGTTTGTAGCGGTCTTTATCGGTGATCAAAATACCTTGCTCGCTATTATAACCAAGGGACAGACGATAAGCCAGCTTATCAGTACCACCACTCAATGACACATTATGTGCTTGCAGAAAACCGTAATCATCAAGCATATTGGCATACAGGTCTTTCTCATTCAGATAATAATTCAATCCTGTTTCCGGGTCTACATATACCCCGTCTCCGGTAGTCTGGAATTTACCCGGATTCTTACGATATTCGGTCAGGTAGTTCATCCATGTTTTGATATCTTGCCCGGTGTAGTATTTACCGGCATTGAACTCGCCGTCCAGGTAAGCCTGCATCCACTCCAGCCCGTCAGCCTGTTCCGGACGATTGATAGAACTCTGGAAACCAAAATTATTATTATAATTGACATGAAACCCGTCGCCTTTCTTCGCCTTCTTTGTAGTCACAAGTATTACACCGAAAGCGGCACGCGCACCATAGATAGCGGCCGAAGCAGCATCTTTCAACACAGAAACACTTTCGATATCTTCGGGATTCAACATATCGATATCCCCCGGAACATTATCTATCAACACCAACGGACCACCGCCATTGATGGAAGTCGTACCACGAATATTGAATGATTTGCTCTGTCCCGGACCGGCAGCATCATTATTAGGAGTAATCTGAAGTCCCGGCATCGCACCCTGCAAAGCACTCATGGCATTTACAACAGGACGACTCCCCAGTACATCATCCATCTTTACCTGAGATACCGCGCCGGTCAGGTTCGCTTTCTTCTGTACGCCAAAACCAACTACTACCACTTCGTCCAGACTCTGTGTGTCTTCTTTCAATACTACCGACAGCGTCTTTCCCGGAGTTACTTTCAGGGACTGTCCTTGATAACCAATATAAGAAATTTCAAGAATGGCGTCTTTTGAACCGACATTCAGGATAAAATTACCGTCCATATCAGTGATCGTGCCATTGGAGGAGCCTTTTTCTATCACACTGGCACCGATTACCGGTTCACCTGCCGCATCCACAACTCGTCCGCTTACTTTTACCTTTTCCTGATGCGCCTGTTCGACAGATGCCAACTCCGTGGACAGAATGATCTTTTTATCTATTACCTTATATTCTACATTCGTATTTTTAAATACTTCGTCAAGAACTTTAAAGATATCATTACGGTTAGCGGAGATTGTCACCAACCGTTTCAAATTTATATGAGCATTGTTGTAGAAGAAACTAAATTCTGTTTGCTTCTCTATCGCTCTTAATACATCCTCAACTGTCTGATTACGTACATTCATCGTAACCTTTGCAGATTGGGCATAACTATCTGTCGCATTAGTTAATCCGACAAAACAAAATAAGAATAAAATAACCAGTCTCATAGTACGTGGGATTTTTTTCGAGGTTAGCCAAAAAGACTTTACCACCCTTAAAACTTGGATGCTAAAATTGTTTTGCATAATTTTGTATTGATTTAAGTTGAAAATGAGTTAACTATGCTTGTCTGCCAACAAGCATTTTCAATTGATTCATTTTAGTATGGGGAGATCTGCCAAAATCTTCCCATACTTTTTTCTAAGTGGGTTTTGCTTTCATACTACTAAATTGTTAAAGGTTAATCAATAAATTTCTATTATCTCTTTTTTTCTGTCACTTCCATCCTTATCATCATTGATATGTTGCCAACGTATTTTAGAGGATACTTTAAAATATTCCAGAATCTTCTCCAAACGTTGATTTGTAAAGGTTCCCGTAAACGAACTATTCTTCAGTTTTTCGTTCTTAATAACAAATTTCACACTATATCTTTTTTCCAGCATCCATAATGCTTCTTCCAAAGGTGTATTATCAAGAACAACTTCTCCATCTTTCCAAGCCAATTCTGATTTTCCCGAAGTTTTATAAAGGTGGACTTTATCAGTCTCCGAATCATACACCAGCTTCTCTCTTGGAGATAAGAACACATGTTTCACCCCAGCGTCTTTCTCGAACATAAAATCTACTTTTCCTTCAATCAAAGTTGTAATAACCTCTGTATTCTGTTCATATGCTTCCACATTGAAACATGTACCCAATACTTCTATCTGTGATTGATGTGTAGTAGAAAGGATAAATTTCTTTTCCGGATCTTTGGCCACTTCAAAGTATGCTTCACCACTTAACGTCACTCTACGGAAATCTCCATTAAAGCGAGAAGGATAAGACAAAGAAGATTCCGAATTCAAATAAACAATTGTACCATCGGGTAATGTCAACGAAGTGGTCATTCCAGGACTAGTCTTAACTTCCATCATCTCCGCTACCTCACCAGTATCCCCTTTCCAATTCTGCCATATAAATAAGGTAAGAAGCGGAATAAATAGAATTGCAGCAGCACGTTGTGCCCACTCCCACCACACTATCCTTCTCACTTCACGGTCCGACATTTTTCCCTTTACTTTCAGTAAAGCTTTCTCCGTATCAACTTTCTTCATTACCTGAACCGTGTCCACAGCCAAATAAAGGGCAAAAGTCTGAGTAGCAACTCGTTTATTCTCCTCCGACTCATCTATCCACGCTTCCACTTCCAGACGTTCCCCCTCGCTCAATCTCCCCTCACAATAACGAGGAAGCAATTCTTCTATTCTATTATTATCTAATTCTTTCATCCTTTATTCTACCTTTTATTATATGACAAGACCAAACCATGACATTCCTAAACGAAAACCTTATTTTTTTCAGAAAATCTTTATTTTATTATAAAAAAGCTATATTTGCAGCAAATTAGAATTTAATAAATGAAGGAACTACGCATAAAGAGGAATGACCCTCAATTATCTGAAATACAGCGTGGAGGCCTAAAAGCCTTTGAAATGCTATTCAGGCAATACTATGCAGTGCTATGTGCCTATGGTCATAAATATGTTGACTTTCACGATGCAGAAGAAATTGTGCAAGACTCCCTTCTATGGATATGGGAAAACCGGGAAAACCTAATTATTGAATCATCATTAAGTTCTTATCTCTTTAAAATGGTACATCACAAGGCTTTAAATAAGCTTGCACACATTGATGCCATCAAACGTGCTGATACGCGTTTCTATGAAGAAATGCAAGAGATGATACAGGATATGGACTTCTATCAAATTAAAGAGCTAACCAAGCGTATTGAAGAGGCGGTTACTGCATTACCGGAAAGTTATCGGCAAGCATTTGTTATGCATCGTTTCCGGGATATGAGCTACAAAGAAATTGCAGAAACATTGGAAGTGTCTCCAAAGACTGTAGATTATCGTATTCAGCAAGCACTCAAACAATTACGCATCGATTTAAAAGATTATCTGCCATTGCTGCTTCCTTTACTGTTTCCTTAATATAAGTGACTCCTTCCAATAAATTGGATTCGTACCTATTAAATCTATACCATCCTTCAACTAAATAGAGAAAAACGGTCTCTTTTTAGGTAAAGTTCTTTTTTGCTCTATCAATTAAAGCTATAAAACAGAAAATAGTAAATCTGTATTTATCTATAGTACAAGCTGATACAGATCATAAATTCTCAACCATTCTCATCATGATGAGAATTATTTCTCACCACAGTGAGAACTTTTTCTCATCGCAGTGAGAATCTTTTCTCATTGCATTGAGAATTTTTTCTCATTGTGGTGAGAATATTGTCTCATCGTAATAAGCTGACCAAAGTCTTGGAAGTCTGCAATACATAAAACAAACAATCATAAAGGATAAGAAGACAGATACAATCCTATTCTTGCCGATAAGGCAGCGTAAACCAGAAAGTAGAACCTTTGTTTTCCTCTGATTCAACTCCAATCGTCCCTCCTAAGCGATCGATAATCATCTGACAAATGGAAAGTCCCAAACCTGTTCCCTGAACAAAAGGATTGTATTTCACAAACCTTTCGAATACATGCTTGCATTGCTCTTCTGACATGCCGCAGCCTGTATCCGAGACATAAAAGCAAATTGTATCGGCATCCTTCAGACGATATCCCATTCTGATAGAACCTGTCTGAGTAAATTTAATAGCATTGATGACAAAATTGGAAATCAGTTGTATCAAACGATTCTTATCTGTATAAAGGGTACATTCCGGCAGACGTTCGGTAAAAGTAAGAGTGACAGTTTCTTTTTTCAAGCGAAGCCTCATACTCTGTTCGATTTCTTCCATCGTCTGGTTGACATCTATCAATGACGGACAGAAGTCAAAAGTGCCGGCTTCGATCTTGGACATGTCCAGAATATCATTGATCAGTTGAAGAAGCAAGTCGGTATTTGTTTCGATGATGTCTGCATATTCGCGCATCTCCTTACGATCTTCTATATCCGGCAACATATTCGAGAAGCCGACAATCGCATTCAACGGAGTGCGGATTTCATGACTCATATTAGCCAGAAAGGCGGATTTCAACTGATTCGCCTGCTCCGCCTTTTCCATTGCCTCACTCAGACGAGTGTATGCCTTGCGAAGAATACGTATATAATAGGCGATCGCTGCTATCAAAATAAGAAGGAAAATGGAACAGGAAAGGATTTCAACACAGTATTGATGAAATATACTTTTAGGTTCGTTGACATAAACAGCTCGTTCAGGATAAAGGTGATAGGGAATATTGTAGGATTCCAGCACCGGATAACAGAGGTAGGCACTCGCCTTCCCTCCTATACTTTCGGAAATGTCCTCCGCCTGTTCTCCATGCAACACACGGTCAATAATTTCAAGTAAGGAATCGCCGAATGATTCTGCAGAAACGTAATAGCCTCCTGCAAAAGTATTATTGGACAGGTCTTCGGAAGAAAGCAGGAACAAGGGAGAGGACGTAAAATTGGTGATAATCTCCTGAATATGATCAAAAAGATAATTATTATCTTCTTTATTATGCGACTCAAACCAGGAATAATAAATAATTCCGGTGTTTGCTTTATAGCTGCGCAAGGTGTCCAGAAGCATTTCTGTTGACAAGTGAGTGGTAGAAAGCAATTCTAAAGGCAGGTTTGGAAAATGCTTTTCAACAGCTTCTTTCACGTCTCCGCGGGTTTCTTCACTGATGTAGCGATCGTCCGAGATAAATGCCAGGCGATCCATATCAGGTATCAGGCTATAGATCAGTTCAACGGTTTCCTTCACATAGTAATGCTGTTTCAGGGTAGTCAGGTTGTAGCCTTTTCTCCACTCTTGGGCGGGGACGCTGTTGGTCTCATTCAACGAGGCATGAGAGAGCAGAATATCCAAGGTAGCAGGCAGGCGGTCACGGGAGTTCGTTATGATCACTGGAACATCTTTCCATAGGTCATCAAATAAAGGACGACAGACAATCCAGCCCGGATCACCAATTATCACAATAGCGGCAGGAGGAAGCGGATATTTCTGACGCAGATGCTCGATGACTGCATTTACCTCCATCGTATCCTGCAAGGCCGGGACAGACAATGATTCCGCTCTGGCAGTTATTCCCTGTTCCTGAAGAACATCGTGCACATACCAATAGAAGTTTCTGGCCCAGGGAAGGTTGAAGTTAATAGAATTCAAAACTAATATTTCTTTATCTGATTTCCCATTATCTGCCAACATAGGGGAAAGGAGTCCTTCGAAAAGAAGAAAGAACGCACCTGTTAAGCATATTCGCAGTAATTGTTTCATTTTGCTGTGTGATTAAAAGTGGAAGCAAAGATAGTATTATTTTTATCTTTTAAAAAGAAAGGCATCCCAAATCTATCGGGATGCCTCTCCATTACATATTTTTATGTATCAGTTCATTATGCCTTTTTTAAAGCTGCGATGCTTTCTTTCAAAGAGCTGATGATACTTTCCGCATCGGCCTGCTTCTTACGTTCCATTTCGAGAACGGCTGCGGGGGCGTTATTGACAAATTTCTCATTGCTGAGTTTCTTCAATACGCCTTGCAGGAATCCTTCCTTATGTTTCAGTTCAGCTTCCATACGGGCGATTTCGGCTTCTACATCAATCATGTTGCCCAATGGCACAGCGTATTCGGTAGTTCCTACCATGAAGGAAGAAGCGCCTTCCGCCTTGCTCTCTACCACTGTAATGGAAGAAAGGTTACACATCTTCTGGATCACCGCATTGAACTCTGCAACCGGATTTTCGCCCAGCACCTGCAAGTCAAGCGGTTCTTTCTGAGCTATGTTCTTTTGCAGACGGATGCTGCGGATATTACTGATAACTCCCTTGACCACTTCAAACTGTGCAACGAATGCGGTGTCTACATAAGTATCCATGCTCAATGCACTTACCATCAGACTTTCTCCTTCTTCCGCATTACGTTCGTACATCTGTTGCCACAATTCTTCTGTGATGAACGGCATAAACGGATGAAGCAGATGCAACAGGTTATCGAGGAAGCAGAGAGTAGCGCTATAAGTGGTACGGTCAATTCCCTGTCCGTAAGCCGGTTTAATCATTTCCAGATACCAGGAAGAGAATTCATCCCAGAATAATTTATAAACAGCCATCAATGCTTCGCTCAGACGGTATTTGCTGAACAAGTCCGCTACTTCGGCAGCTACTTCGTTCTGCTTGGATTCAAACCAGTGGACAGCCAGTTTAGCAGCATCCGGAGCCTGAATATTATCGTCAACCGTCCAGCCCTTGATCAGACGGAAAGCGTTCCATATCTTGCTGCAGAAGTTACGTCCCTGTTCGCAGAGCGCGTCGTCGAAAAGAATATCGTTTCCGGCGGGAGCTGCCAGCATCATTCCCATACGGACACCGTCGGCACCATATTTGTCGATCAGTTCAAGCGGGTCGGGTGAGTTGCCGAGTGACTTGGACATCTTACGTCCCAGCTTGTCGCGAACGATCCCTGTAAAGTAAACGTTCTTGAACGGCATCTTTCCTTCATATTCGTAACCCGCCATGATCATACGTGCCACCCAGAAGAAGATGATATCCGGTCCGGTCACCAGGTCGCTGGTGGGATAGTAATAGCTGATTTCCTCGTTACCCGGATGATTGATTCCGTCAAACAGGGAGATAGGCCACAACCAGGAAGAGAACCAAGTATCCAAACAGTCCTCGTCCTGACGAAGGTCATCCATCGTCAAAGCGGCGTTTCCTGTTTTCTCTTTGGCTTTTGCCAGCGCTTCTTCGGGAGTGACGGCTACCACATAGCCACCTTCCGGCAGGAAGTAAGCAGGAATACGATGTCCCCACCACAACTGGCGGCTGATACACCAGTCTTTGATGTTCTCCATCCAGTGGCGGTATGTATTCTTATATTTGGCAGGATAGAATTTCAACTCATCGTTCATTACCGGAGGCAATGCCATATCGGCAAAATGCTGCATTTTGAGGAACCACTGCATAGACAATTTCGGTTCGATCACTACATTGGTACGTTCCGAGTAACCTACTTTATTTGTGTAGGCTTCTGTCTTTTCGAGCAATCCGGCAGCATCGAGGTCTTTCTCTATCTGCTTGCGGACGTCGAAACGATCCATACCGATATACAATCCGGCAGCTTCGCTCAAGGTCCCGTTATCGTTGAAGATGTCGATGCTGGGCAGATTATACTTTTCACCCAACATATAGTCATTTACGTCGTGGGCCGGAGTTACTTTCAGACAACCGGTACCGAACTCAATGTCCACATAATCGTCCTCGATGACAGGGATAACACGGTTTACCAACGGAACGATGACTTTCTTTCCTTTCAGCCATGCGTTCTTGGGGTCATTGGGGTTGATACACATTGCCGTATCGCCCATGATTGTTTCGGGGCGGGTCGTTGCTACTACTGCATAGCGGCCTTCCGGATCACCTTCCACCTTATAGCGAAGATAGAACAGTTTTCCGTGCTCTTCCTTGTAGATCACTTCTTCGTCGGAAAGGGCAGTCAACGCTTTCGGGTCCCAGTTTACCATGCGGACACCACGGTAAATCAATCCTTTGTTGTACAGGTCTACAAATACTTTCAATACGCTTTCGCTGCGTTCCTCGTCCATAGTGAAGGCGGTACGGTCCCAGTCACAGGATGCACCCAGTTTGCGGAGCTGCTTCAGGATAATGCCTCCGTGCTCTTCTGTCCAGTCCCAGGCATGTTTCAGGAACTCATCACGTGTCAGGTCTGTCTTCTTGATGCCCTGGGCAGCGAGTTTGTTTACAACTTTTGCTTCGGTAGCGATGGAAGCGTGGTCAGTTCCCGGCACCCAGCAGGCATTCTTGCCTTCCATACGGGCACGACGAACCAAAATATCCTGAATGGTATTATTAAGCATGTGTCCCATGTGCAACACACCGGTGACGTTCGGAGGCGGAATGACGATGGTGTAAGGTTCACGACCATCGGGTTTCGAACTGAATAAACGGTGTTCCAGCCAATACTGGTACCACTTTCCCTCCACGTCAGCGGGATTGTACTTACTTGCTAATTCCATGTTTCTTTATGTATATGATAATGTATATTCAAAAAATAACGGCTGCAAAATTAATAATTTTAATTCAAATCTTACCACCCACAGGATGTTTCTGTGCCCGGAAAGATAATTTATATCCCTCATAAACAGCAATTCCATAAAATAAGGCGGACATCGACACCACATTCTTCACCATGACAGAAAAGATTTCACCATAATCGACTCCCGCCAGCACTTCGAAAAAGGTCATATCATAATCCTTGGCAGCAAAGCCGATGATGGATAAGAAATCACCCAGCACACAACTGATCAATGCCAGTGCTGCCCCAAGAAGACCGAAGACGGGACGTATCCCCTTCCCCTGCCGCATGGCGAAACCGACCAGAAATCCGACTCCGATAGCCATATATCCCATCTGAAGACCTGTAGATACGGAGATAAGACTCCATGCCACCGCCCCCAAGATACACGCGACGGATGCATACAGCACTCCTTTGGGAAGATTTTCTTCGGCGAGAAGTTCTTCTTCCGTCATTGACACCGGAAAGTCGTCGGGCTTGGGAGGAGCCATCTTCAACAGTTCTTCATCCTTCTCGAAGTTTTCGCATTCTTCGTCAAAGTCAGGAAGCTCTCTAGTACGTTTGCAAACAAGCCCTTTCCCATTCACGAAATCACGTGACACGCAATTCCGGCAATACTTTTCAATTTCTTCTACGGTAGCCATCTTTCGTTTAACAGTTTTTTTGCAAATATAGAGGTATTTTTTCGCGTGACGTTTATTTAATGCATATTTTTGTTGACTAAAATCTGAACGGATGATGAAACGGAAACTGATAATTAGATATATACTCCTGGGAGTACTGCTGCTTCTGGTATGGATGACACAGTCGATTCCCGCGTTGGGAAACCTGTATTCACAAACCGTTTATCCTGTCATCTCCCGCGTTTTGTCATTCTTCTCCAACTTATTCCCTTTTGCCATAGGGGATCTATTTATTTTCGGGAGTATCACGGGAGTCATCGTTTATCCTTTTTATGCCCGTATCCGCAAGAAACTGCCGTGGAAGAGGATTCTGCTGCGTGACGGAGAATATCTGTTATGGGTTTACGTATGGTTCTACCTCGCCTGGGGATTAAACTATTCGCAACCAAACTTTTACCAGCGCACACATATTCCTTATACGGCCTATACACCGGAGATTTTTCAAGAGTTTGTGGATGACTATATCGACTCACTGAACAGTTCGTTTGTTCCCGTAAAAGGAATCCACGAGGAACAGGTACGTGACGAAGCTGTCAAACTTTACAATCAATTAAGCGACAGCTTGGGAGTGCACCGCCCGCCATTTCCCAATCCACGGGTAAAGACGATGGTTTTCACCCCATTCATATCAATGGTCGGAGTGACGGGAAGCATGGGGCCTTTCTTCTGCGAGTTCACCTTAAACGGAGACTTACTCCCCATCAACTATCCGGCAACGTACACTCACGAACTGGCTCATCTGCTGGGAATTTCGAGCGAGGCAGAGGCCAATTTCTATGCTTATCAGGTTTGTACCCGTTCACAAATAAAAGGAATCCGTTTCAGCGGGTATTTCTCAATTCTGAATCATGTACTGGGGAATGCCCGACGGCTGCTGAGTGAAAAAGAATATGCCAATATAATCAACCGTATCCGACCGGAGATTATAGAACTGGCGAAAAAGAATCAGGAATACTGGATGGCTAAATACAGTCCTTTGATCGGTGATGTTCAGGACTGGATATACGACCTTTATCTAAAAGGAAACAAAATAGAAAGCGGAAGAAAAAACTATTCGGAAGTGATCGGGCTGTTGATTTCGTATCAAGTATGGAAAGCGAAAAACACGTCAGACCAATAAAAAGACTTTTATTAGCGCCCTTGCTTTTGTTTTCGTACCGATTAAGGCTATAAAAGACAAGGAAGCATTATCTTTGCAACATTATTTATAAAAAAATCAAAGGAATGATACATACAAGAGAAGAACAGATGGAAGCCTTCGGCCGCTTTCTGGACATCCTCGACGAGCTTCGGGTCAAATGTCCGTGGGACCGCAAGCAGACGAATGAAAGTCTGCGCCCCAACACTATAGAAGAGACTTACGAGCTTTGTGATGCCTTGATGAGGGATGACAAAAAAGATATTTGCAAGGAGTTGGGAGATGTGTTGCTGCACGTAGCGTTCTATGCAAAGATCGGTTCGGAGACAGGAGACTTCGACATCAAAGATGTCTGTGACAAGTTGTGCGACAAACTGATTTTCCGCCATCCTCACGTATTCGGAGAAGTAAAGGCTGAGACTGCCGGACAGGTATCCGAAAACTGGGAACAGCTGAAACTAAAAGAAAAAGACGGAAACAAAAGTGTATTAAGCGGTGTTCCCGCTGCACTCCCTTCACTCATCAAGGCTTACCGCATTCAGGACAAAGCCCGCAATGTAGGCTTCGACTGGGAAGAACGGGAACAGGTATGGGATAAGGTAAAAGAAGAAATCGGAGAATTCCAAGCAGAGGTAGCCAACATGGACAAAGAGAAAGCAGAAGCCGAATTCGGTGACGTCATGTTCAGCCTCATCAATGCGGCACGCCTCTACAAAATCAATCCGGACAATGCTTTGGAACTAACCAATCAAAAGTTCATCCGCCGTTTCAACTACCTGGAGGAACATACGATTAAAGAAGGGAAAAACCTCAAAGATATGTCTCTTGAGGAGATGGACGCTATTTGGAACGAAGCTAAGAAAAAAGGACTGTAACGCCATTCGCCTTCATGATAGAACGGATTAAAACAACAAAGGTAAGCTAACAATTCATCCGGAAACAAAAATCAGAGGCTCTATCCGCATAGAATAGAGCCTCTGATTTACTCTGACAGAACGTCCGTTTCATCCAAACAGAGCCTCCGTTTTATTTCTTCCTTTTCGGATCATTTCCTCCGTCCTTGCGGTTCATGCCTTTCAGCATTTCCCGATGGAAACGCATCTCCGCACGTTGAACAAGGAATATCTTCTTGTTGGAAAGTATCTTTTTAAACCGGTCCAGATAAGACTTATCAAGACGGTCGGCAGCGATACGGTTGTCACATACCTTTGCTACAATTTCTTCGTACTGGGCTTCTGTTGTTTTGTCGTCTTTACCTTGACGCATTAAACTCCACGATTCATCGTTCAGTTTCTTCTTCTTCTCCTGCAGTTCAAAATAAACCGGGAAGAATTTGGCAGCCTCTTCTTTGGTCAATCCGGCCTGCTCAATAATAAACGCTTTCTGTTTATTCCGGAATTCCTCACGGGACAAATGCTGGTCACATCCATCGGCAGCCCAAAGAACAGGCATAAAGCCACATAACAAAACGACTAAAGCGATTAGTTTCTTCATTTTCTTATTCAATCTGTTTAATAAATCATTCTACACTCGCGTCACTCAGATAGACGTATAACGAATAATCATCCAACATCGCACGGTCTAACGCAACATCAATCATCTCATCGGATACCTGTTCCGTATCCGCTTCCATAGCCGTTACTGTCACCGCTATATCATCTGCCACCGGTTTATGGTCTGATGACGCTACCCGGATAATCAGGGCAGCTCCTACAAACATAGCCGCCATATAGAATAATGGTTTCAATCTCGTCCATGTCGAAACATGCTCTTCCTTGAAAGCGACTTTCTCTTTTTCAGGAAGTTTGTTCATCACCTCTGAAGTCAGATTTTCAAAGTAACCGTCGGGCACTTTGAAGGAATGCTCCTTTCCGATTTTCTTCAATAGGGTATCTTCTTCTTTCATACGTTTTTCTCCTCTCTTTTGATTAGACGATATCTGCTTTAAAAGGTTTAATCTACTTCTTCCAAAAACTTCTCTATTTTCTTCACCGCATGGTGATAGGAGGCTTTCAACGCTCCGACTGAAGTTCCAAAGATTTCTGACATCTCTTCGTACTTCATTTCCTGATAATACTTCAGGTTGAACACCATTCGTTGTTTTTCGGGCAAGGTGAGCAATGCTTTCTGCAATAGCATCTGCACCTGATCACCCGAATAGTAGGGGTCACTCTCCAGTTTCTGCACAATCGCCGCTTCGGGATCGTCGATAGCCACCGTCGTTGTAGCACGCTGCCTGTTCAGAAAAGTAAGACATTCATTCAGCGCAATACGGTAGAGCCACGTAGACAGCTTCGCCTCGGCACGGAAATAGTCAATATTTGTCCATGCCTTGATGAAGGTGTTTTGCAGAAGGTCGTTCGCATCTTCATGCGACAGTACCATCCGGCGGATCTGCCAGTATAACTGCTCGCTGTATTGCGCCACAATCAACTCAAATCCTTTCCGCTGTGTACTCTCCTCCTGAAGGAGTTTCAGAACCTCACGTTCGTTATAAGGGGTCATAGTCTCTCGTATCTGTATAGTTATTTATGGTTATGCACATATTCTCTCTTGCCAAAACCGTTTGGGGGAAGATAGCCGCTGCTTCATTCAACAATACAGACTCGTCCTCATAGCGGGCGGAGAAATGTCCGATAACCAATTGTTTCACTTCAGCATTCAAAGCAATCTGTGCGGCCTGTGCAGCAGTTGTATGATGAGTTTCCTTTGCCCGCACCTGTTCGGTCTGAGCAAAGGTGGCTTCGTGGAAAAGGAGGTCTACCCCCTTTATCTGCTCCACGATCTCAGGTCGGTAGATCGTGTCGGAGCAATAAGCATATTTTCGTGCAGGGGCAGAAGGACGGGTCAGACGATGATTCGGAATGACTTCTCCTTCGGGAGTTACAAAATCCGCTCCGTTCTTGATCCGGTTCAGTTCGTAGACGGGTACTTTATAGAAATCCACCATATCTCTGATGATATGATTGGGACGCTGCTTTTCTTCAAAAAGAAAACCACAGCAAGGAATACGGTGTCTCAGAGGAATGGTGGTCACAGCCACCGAGCGGTCGTCATAGATCAGCGTCGGCTCCTTCGTCTCAAATTCATGGAAAAAGACTTTATAGGCCAGCGTTTTGCAAAAGAAAGAAAGTAAGGGAGCAAACAGTTCTTCCAGTCCTTTGGGTGAATGGATATGCAAGTCTGCTGTTCGTCCCAACAGACCGAAGGTAGAAATCAGTCCTAACAGTCCAAAGCAATGATCGCCATGAAGATGGGAAATAAAGATATGATTCAAGCGGGAAAACTTCAAGCGGGAACGACGCAACTGCATCTGCGCTCCTTCCCCACAGTCAATCATAAAAAGCTTTTCACGCAAGTTCACAACCTGCGATGTCGCAAAATGGCGAGTGGTGGGCAAAGCAGAACCGCATCCAAGTATATGTAGTTCGAATTTCTCCATAGCGGCACAAATGTACACAAGTTTTTTGGTATTTGCGCTATCATGGCAAAACAAAAAAAGCGCCCCGATAACCGGAGCGCTTTTCCATTATATAGAAATAACGATTATTTCTTTCCTTCCAACTGTTCTTTCAAAGCAGCCAAAGCGTCGATGTCGCCCAGCGTAGTTGAAGCAGCCTGGTTCTGGATCATCGGAGCATCTTCTCTCTTGTTGTTAGAAGACTTCTTAGCACCGGAAGCAGCTTTCTTTTCTGCTCTTTCTTCAGCCTTAGCTACATCTTCGAAGATACGGCTGTGAGACAGGATGATTCTCTTAGCGTCCTTGTTGAACTCGATCACTTTGAATTCAAGTTTCTCATCCAACTGAGCTTGTGAACCGTCTTCTTTTACAAGGTGTTTCGGAGTTGCGAAACCTTCTACACCGTAAGGAAGAGCTACAACAGCACCCTTATCCAACATTTCGATGATAGTACCTTCGTGTACAGAACCTACAGTGAATACTGTTTCGAATACATCCCAAGGATTTTCTTCGAGTTGCTTGTGACCAAGGCTCAAACGACGGTTTTCTTTGTCGATTTCCAATACCTGAACTTCGATGTCAGCACCAATCTGAGTAAATTCTGACGGGTGTTTCACTTTCTTAGTCCAAGAAAGGTCAGAGATGTGGATCAAGCCGTCAACACCTTCTTCGATTTCTACGAATACACCGAAGTTAGTGAAGTTACGTACTTTTGCAGTATGCTTGGAACCTACAGGATACTTCTCTTCGATAGTTTCCCATGGATCTTGTTTCAGCTGTTTGATACCCAAAGACATCTTACGTTCTTCGCGGTCCAAAGTCAGAACTACAGCTTCTACTTCGTCGCCCACCTTCATGAAGTCCTGAGCAGAACGCAGGTGCTGGCTCCAAGACATTTCTGATACGTGGATCAGACCTTCTACGCCTGTAGCGATTTCGATGAATGCGCCGTAGTCAGCCATCACAACCACTTTACCTTTCACCTTGTCACCTACCTTCAAGTCAGTGTCAAGAGCATCCCATGGGTGCGGAGTCAGTTGCTTCAAGCCAAGAGCGATACGTTTCTTTTCGTCATCGAAGTCAAGGATAACAACGTTGAGCTTCTGATCCAGTTCAACCACTTCTTTCGGATCGCTAACGCGGCCCCAAGAAAGGTCTGTGATGTGGATCAAACCGTCTACGCCACCCAAGTCGATGAACACACCGTAAGAGGTGATATTCTTAACAGTTCCTTCAAGAACCTGTCCTTTTTCGAGCTTGCCGATAATTTCTTTCTTCTGTTGTTCCAGTTCAGCTTCGATAAGAGCCTTGTGAGATACAACAACGTTTTTGAATTCCTGGTTGATCTTAACCACTTTGAATTCCATTGTTTTGCCAACGAATACATCATAGTCACGGATCGGTTTAACGTCGATCTGAGAACCCGGCAAGAATGCTTCGATTCCGAATACGTCTACGATCATACCACCCTTTGTGCGGCACTTGATGAATCCCTTGATAATTTCTTCATTTTCCAGAGCAGCGTTAACGCGATCCCAAGAACGAGTAGCGCGGGCTTTTCTGTGTGACAGAACGAGTTGTCCTTTTTTGTCTTCCTGGTTTTCGATGTATACTTCTACAGTATCACCTACCTTCAGGTCCGGATTGTAACGGAACTCATTCAAAGGAATGATACCGTCTGATTTGTAACCGATGTTCACAACTACTTCACGCTTGTTCATTGCGATTACGGTTCCGTCAACAACCTCACGGTCGTTCACTTTGTTAAGCGTACCGTCGTAAGCTTTTTCTAGTTCTTCGTGGCTTGCGCTTGTTACAGCTTCGCCGTTTTCATAAGCATCCCAGTTGAAGTCTTCAATAGGAGCTACGTTCTTTAAGTTTTCCATTAATAAATAAATTGTTTAATACTTTAATTGAATAAGACATTATATTATCTATAAATCGGGCGCAAAGGTAGGAATATTTTCTTGACCGACAAAAGAATACCCAAAGAAAAGATGGTAATATCCGTATTTTTTGTAATATTGCAAATCTAATATTATACGACTTTCAACATGAACGGAACATTGGACAAAATCAGGGTGCAGTTTGATTATCTGCCACTTATTAATTTCGCGATGCAGCAAAACAAAGTATCGGTCATCCATCAGCTTTCGATTGAAAACATGACGTCCGAACCCTTCAGAAACATTCAGGTACAAATCACGGCCGAGCCCGACTTCGGCAGTATCACTCCTGTGATGGTGGAAGCGATTCCCGCCAATGATTCCGTGTGTCTGCAATCGTTCAGCCTGGTCTTGTCCGCCAATTATTTCGCCCAGCTGACCGAGCGTATGTCGGGAAGCCTGAAAATAGAAATCCGCTCCGAGGCGGAAACGATCTTTACCCGGACCTACCCCATCGACATTCTGGCATACGACCAATGGGGCGGAATCAATATATTCCCCGAGATGCTGGCAGCGTTCATCACCCCCAATCATGCCGTGCTCACTCCTATTATCAAGAGAGCCGCCGCGATTCTGGAACAGTGGACCGGTACTCCGTCACTGGACGAATACCAAAGCCGCAATCCGGACCGTGTGAGAAAGCAGATGGCAGCCATCTACACCGCCCTCACCGAACAGCAAATTATTTACAGCACCATTCCCGCCAGCTTCGAAGAGCACGGGCAGCGTGTCCGTCTGACAGATTCCGTACTGGCACAAAAGCTCGGAACCTGTCTGGATATGGCACTGCTTTATGCTTCCTGCCTCGAATCCATCGGACTGAATGCCCTCATCGTCATCACCAAAGGGCATGCTTTCGCAGGCGGCTGGCTGGTGCCGGAAACCTTTCCGGACCCTGCCATCGACGATGTATCCTTGCTGACCAAACGAACTGCCGAAGGAATCTACGACATCACGCTGGTAGAAACCACCTGCATGAATATGGGACATAATGCCGACTTCGACAACGCCGTGAAAAGCGCGAACGGCAAACTGAGCGATCCGGGCAGTTTCATCCTCGCCATCGACGTCAGAAGGGCCAGGCATTCGGGAGTCCGCCCGATCCCGCAGCGCGTACTGAACGGACAAGTATGGGAAATAAAGGAAGATGAGGATATAAACAGAAATACCACGCACGCCACTCCGCAAAGCGTGAATCCATATGATTTGTCGGGCAGCGAAACTCAGACAGCCCTCACCAAACAGTTGCTTTGGGAGAGAAGACTGCTGGATTTGAGTCTGCGCAACAACTTGCTGAACATCCGGATTACAAAGAATACTCTTCAGCTGATTCCGGCAAACCTTGCCTGTCTGGAAGACGCCTTGGCGGAAGGAGATGAGTTTCGTATCCTCCACCGTCCCGCCGAATGGGAGAATCCGGCGATGGAGTTTGGCATTTATTCTTCCATACCGGAATCGGATCCGATAGCCGACTTTGTTAATTCGGAGCTTTCACAGAAAAGGTTACGTTTTTACTTGCCGGAGAATGATTTAGGCAAAGCACTGACTCACCTGTACCGTTCGTCCCGTACTTCTATCGAAGAGAACGGAGCGAACACACTTTATCTGGCCCTCGGACTTCTGAAATGGTACGAAACACCTTCCAGCGAGCGTCCCCGTTATGCACCGATAGTGCTGCTGCCGGTCGAAATCATCCGCAAGTCAGCCGCCAAGGGGTATGTGATTCGTTCGCGGGAAGAAGAAACGATGATGAATATCACCTTATTGGAAATGCTTCGTCAGAACTTCGGCATTTCCGTACCGGGACTTGATCCGCTTCCGACGGACGAAAGCGGAGTCAACGTAAAACTGATTTACTCCATCATCCGGCACTGCATCAAGAATCAGCGTAAATGGGATGTGGAGGAACAGGCTATTTTAGGTATCTTCTCCTTCAACAAGTTTATCATGTGGAACGACATCCACAACAATGCTCCCAAACTGACTCAAAACAAGATTGTCTCCAGCCTCATCAACGGAAAGATCGAATGGGACGCGATTACGGAAGAAGTGGATGCCGCCTACATGGACAGACAGTTATCTCCGGCAGATATTGTGCTGCCCATCATTGCCGATTCATCTCAGCTGGAAGCGATTTATGAGGCGGTGCACGACAAGACTTTTATCCTACACGGCCCTCCGGGAACCGGAAAGTCCCAAACGATAACGAACATCATCGCCAACGCGCTTTATAAAGGTAAACGAGTCTTATTTGTTGCCGAGAAGATGGCAGCCCTCTCCGTCGTCCAAAACAGACTGGCGGCGATAGGACTTGCCCCGTTCTGTCTGGAAATTCACTCCAACAAGACAAAGAAATCCACTGTCATCTCGCAACTAAAGGAGACAACCGAAATCATCAGACGAACTCCTCCCGAAGAGTTCAGGAAGGAAGCCGAACGCCTGCTGAAATTACGAACGAAACTAAATAAATACATCGAAGCGTTACACAAGGAATATCCTTTCGGACTTTCCCTCTATGATGCGATCATCCACTACCAGTCAACAGACGTTGACCCCTGCTTCGATATCCCGTCATCTTATCTGGACAATCTGGACAAGGATCGATTCTCACATTGGGAAGATGCCATCGAATCTTTGGTCAGTACCGCCAATGCTTGCGGCCACCCGCATCTTCACCCATTGACAGGGATTTTCATTCGGGAATATTCGTCCGCCATCAAAGAGGAAGCCTTACAAACGCTCGCCACTTTCATTGGCTTATTGACTGCCATACAATCGAAACTGCCTGTCTTTTCCGCTTTACTGGAAAATACGGACATTCATCCCACCCGCAAGGATTTCAATATAATCAGCGCCATTATCCGAAAAATACTCGATATTCCGGAACTGACGCCCGAACTGCTGACCACTCCTTTATTAAATGAAACGCTGGAAGAGTACCGGAAAGTGACGGAACACGGCAGGAAACGCGATGAAATCAAAGCAGAAATAGAAAACGGATTCACCAAAGAGGTACTGAAGATAAACGCCGGCCCCATGCTGGCCGAATGGAATCGGGTATCCGCCCAATGGTTTCTCCCACGATATTTCGGACAAAGAAAAATAAAAAAGGTGATTCGTCCTTACGCTCTGCAACCGGTAAAGCCAGAGACAGTCCAGCCTTTGCTCCATCAGGTCATCCGGTATCAGGAAGAGCTTGATTTTACAGACAGATACACCGCCAAGCTGCCTTCTTTATTCGGAAGATTCGGAAGAGATGAAGAGTGGCCCATCATCGATCAGATCATCCATGAGGTATCTTCGCTTCATTCCCTGTTACTGAGTTATTCAAAAGATGTGGCGAAAACATCCCGAATCAAACAGAACTTAGCGTTACAACTGACAGAAGGTATCCGGACATTCAGAGATATCCATTCTCATTCTCTGAATGAATTGTATCAGCTGGTCGACACGCTTACGGCAACCGAGCAACGGCTTTCCACCACTCTGGGCATAACCGTAGAGACGCTTTATACAAACTCCGCCGACTGGATCGGCATCGCCCTACAGCAAGCCGGAATATGGAAAGAAAATCTGGACAAACTCAAAGACTGGTATCAATGGCTTCAATCCTACAACAAACTGAACGAGTTGGGTCTCGGATTTATCGCAGAAGAATATAAGGAAAAGAATATTCCTACGGATTTACTCACCAGCAGCTTCCGCAAGAGTTTCTACCAAGCCGTTATTCACTATATCATCGCCAAAGAACCGACGCTGGAATTATTCAACGGCAAGATATTCAATGATATTATAACCAAATACAAGCAGGTATCCGCCAACTTCGAGGACATTACCAAAAAGGAACTGTTCGCCAGACTGGCTTCCAACATTCCGTCCTTCACCCACGAAGCCATTCAAAGTTCAGAAGTCGGAATATTACAAAAGAATATACGCAATAATGCACGCGGAATATCCATCCGCAAGCTATTCGATCAAATACCTATCCTGCTGTCCCGTATGTGTCCGTGTATGTTGATGAGTCCTATATCGGTTGCCCAATATATCGATGCCGATGCAGAGAAATTTGACTTGATCGTCTTCGACGAAGCTTCACAGATGCCGACTTACGAAGCGGTAGGTGCCATCGCCCGAGGCAAGAATGTAGTTATCGTAGGCGACCCCAAACAGATGCCGCCTACCAGCTTCTTCTCCGTTAATACCATTGACGAAGACAACATCGAGATAGAAGATCTGGAAAGTATCCTTGACGATTGCCTCGCTCTCTCTATCCCTTCCAAATACCTGCTGTGGCATTACCGAAGCAAACACGAAAGTCTTATCACTTTCAGTAACTCCGAATATTACGATAATAAGCTGATGACTTTCCCGTCACCGGACAATATTGAATCGAAAGTCAGAATGGTCGCCGTAGACGGTTATTATGACAAAGGAAAATCCCGTCAGAACCAAGCGGAAGCGCAAGCCATAGTAGACGAAATAGCGAGAAGGCTGAGGAGCGAAAAATTAAGGAGAAAAAGTATGGGGGTAGTTACTTTCAACGTGGTTCAGCAGGCGTTGATAGAAGATTTGCTATCCGATCTCTTCGCCTTTCATCCTGAACTGGAAACCTTTGCGCTGGAATGTGAAGAACCCCTGTTCATCAAGAACCTTGAAAATGTGCAAGGAGACGAACGGGATGTGATACTGTTCTCCGTCGGCTATGGTCCCGATGCCGAAGGGCGCGTCAGCATGAACTTCGGTCCGTTGAACCGTGCGGGAGGTGAAAGACGGTTAAACGTAGCCGTCTCCCGTGCCCGATACGAAATGATCATCTTTTCTACGCTGAGATCGGACATGATTGATCTGAACCGAACTTCTTCTATCGGAGTAGCCGGGCTGAAACGCTTCCTTGAATATGCGGAGAAAGGAACCAAGCGCATACTGAATACCTCGACTAATATTCGGACCTCGGAAGAAGAAACTTCTATCGAAAAGATTATTGCCGACAAGTTACGTTCTTCGGGATATACCGTACATACTGATATAGGCTGTTCCGGATATAAGATCGATATTGGCATTGTCGATACTCAAACCCCGTCCAACTACCAATTAGGTATTATCTGTGACGGAAAGAACTACAGACGTACCAAGACTGTCCGTGACCGGGAAATTGTTCAAAACAATGTACTCAAAGCACTGGGATGGAATATCTGCCGTATATGGACGATGGACTGGTGGGAAAAGCCGGATGAAGTGATGGCGTCTATACAAGCAGCGATTGCTCAGGATATGAAAGCGGAGAAACCGGTTATAGTAAAAAAGGAACAAGAAAAAAGAGAAAAGAATGTGCAGGAAACGCCGATGCAGCTAAAATCTGCATGCGCATACACAAACTTTTCCTTTATCTCCGTACAAAATTATAATAGTACTAAAATACGTCCGTTCCTGTACGCTGCCGACGACATCTTCGCTAAAAGAAATAATCCTATTATTGTCTCCCAAGTCCAAAAGATAATAGAAAATGAAGCCCCGATCAGCAAAACCTTACTTGGAAAGAAAATCATATCCGAATGGGGAGTCAACCGTGTAGGACCACGAATAGATGCTCAATTGGAAATAATATTCGACACATTACATCTTTACCGCATAGAACATGACGGGCTTATCTTCTGCTGGAAAGATGAAGCGCAATACCGTTCTTATTCAGAGTACCGTCCCGATTCCGACCGAGATGCAGCGGATCTGCCACCCGAAGAAATAGCCAATGCCATCCAACAAATATTAATCAATTCCATCAGCCTGCCTTTACCCGATTTGGCAAAAGCATGCGCACAAGTATTCGGCTTCACACACATGGGGTCAAACATCGAAGCATCCATGCTCAGAGGGATTCAGGAAGCGGTAAAAAGGAATTATGCCAAAGTTGAAAACGGAAGGGCAACGATCATCGATTAACACGGTAAGGCAGACACAAACAGCCGCCACCCGTCAATACCCCTTCTGCAAACGTTTCAGAGCAGCAATAGAATCAGCTACATACGTATTATCCGGTTCTATGGAACGCCAATAACAAAGCGACCCTATCAACCGTTTCAGATAGGCAGGATCATGGGAGCCGATTCTGCGTTGATGTTCCGCCAGCCCCTTTGTCAAAATGAAATAGACATTCTTGCGAATCTCTCTCTTTCGGGCTTTAGGAATGGTCAGCTTCACACCGGAGCTGACGGATACGCCCGTGATTATCTTCCTGTCATTCTCATTCAGAAAACGAGTTTTCTGATGATTCGGTTCAAACTTCTCTTCCCTGATGATTTCCTTGACCCGGGCAAGCACCTCCTCTTTCGGAAAGACATCGCCCGAAAAGGTGAGGTCGTCGGCATAACGACTATAAGTCAGCCCGAATTCTTCCGCCATCACCGCCAGTTTCCGGTCCATCTCATAAGCGATGATGTTACTCAGTACCGGACTGGTAGACGCTCCTTGCGGCAAATGCCGACGCATACAACACAACTCGCCCAGCACTTTCGATATATTCTTCGGATAGCCGATCTTTTCGAAAGTCTTTTTCACCCTCGGACTACGTATGGAAATAAAGAAATCATGGATATCCGTCTTCAAGACACAGCGTTTTCCCAGATGAGGACGGACGTTATCGACGATGGAATGCTGACGCCGGAATCCCGTAGCGGCAGGATGCACATTTACAGACAGTAATATACGATGATAAATAGTATCCTGAATGGCTTTCAGTTCCTTGTCCGGAGCAGAGATCATACGGTATCCTCCTCTCCGCTTTCTGATCCAGAACTCCCGATAATGCGAAGAGACATCCTGCAGTATCTCTTTCAACCTCATCACCTCTATTCCCAACAGATTGGCACACCACACCACCGCCTCTTCATCAAATACAGGACATGTTCTCATTTTAGGAGTGACTACTCCTAAAGCATGCCTGAGCCAGGCTCCATGTTCCCATTTGTTTTTGGAAGTCTCTTCGTTAGTAGTATTACCGCTGCCTGTTGCTTTCCATCTCTTATATCCTTCCTGTTTCCGGCTCGAAGAAATCAATTTATAAATCAGAAAACCGGTAACAATAAGTATCGTAATTAAAATTCCGTCCATCTTGTTGTTACATATATAAAAAGGAGAAGAAGAGGATGAGATTTTACTAAAATAAATAGAGGTATTTATACCAGAGATTTATTTTCCAGGAAAATACCTGTGCCTGCGAGGCGACTACACCTCTTTTCTGCTAAATTTTTCCTCATCCTCTTCCTCACAAAGATATGTATTTTCTATACATTATGCAACTGTTATGAAGAAAAACTATCGGTTAAACAACTCGAAAGTAAATTTACATCCGATCCCGCTGAACTTCCAGTTCTCACTGCTGACGAATACTCCCACATCAAAGACATGCGTACCGATACCATAACCCACTTCCAGATATGGCTGGAGATGCGGCATAGAGAGCGCACTGATATAAAGACGTTCGTTCTGCACATAGCGGGTATATTTCATCAAATGCCGGAGAATAAGGAAAGGAGCCTCGTAAGTGAAATGTCCGCGTACATAGCGGCGGGAGGAGTTGTACCAACGTCCGTCGAGCACCTGAAACACACCACCGATTTCATCATTCCACCCTACCGGCAGATTATGACGGGCAAAATTGGCAAAGTCCACAAAGTACAGTTCATCCTGATTGGTAAACGCCCCGAAGCCGAAACGATAATAAATATTTCGCATCAGCCCCAGCTGAATCTTATGTTGAAGGTCGAATTCTATCCGTTCATATTCTCCAGTACTTTTAAATACTCCTTCTATTCCCCGTTCATAGTCCACCGAAAATGTCGGATAGTCAGAGCGGAGATTGATCTTACGCTTTCCGTTCATATAATAATAAAGCGCTGGAGTCCATTCCACCCGGATGCGCGGGGCAAAGCTGATATAGGTATTTCTGAAGCGTTCCATAAATTCCGGCGGAGGCATCGGATAGTCACCCGTAATCACAAAACGGGATTTCTCGACAGCTGTTCTCTTGTGTGCCGAGAAACCGAGGCTGATATCCAGTCCGTTGGTAATTTCAAAACTATGACGGAAGTTGAAATACAAGTCCTTGAAATAATCCAGATGGATGAGGTCGAAATTAAAGATACTGTCCGGCATCGCTTTCAGTTCGTCCAGCATCTTGCTGCTATAGATACGGTTACCATTACCCACACTCAACCGGAAAAAGCCCCGTTTCTGCGGCCAGTACTCAAAGTCGGCATTCAGCGACCAGTAGAACTCTTTCCGTGTAAAGTTATAACCCAGTTTGGGTACGATGCGGAGCCACTTGTCGCCTCTGAAAATCCGGTTGTAACGGAAATCCTGTCGGTATGATAATCCGTTGCTTCCGCTATAACTGAACAAAAGCGGATTGATAAACGGCGAGAAGCGGACACTTCCGATATTGGACAGATTGAATTTATAATCTTCCAACATCAGGTCGCCCATCGTTCCCCAGAAAGCCTGACTCTTGGTTTTCTGTTGCACCGACACGGTATCCCGCCTGTATGTATAATCTTTGTAAAGTTGCTTTTCTCCTTCACTCAAAGGGATGGGGCGTAGCACGCCGAACGTGGACGCATCTGTTTTATAGGCATTCGTATCGCACTGCAAGGAGAATGATTCCGACAGATTATACTTTTTCTTCTCTTTCTTCCGAACCTTTCTTTCTTTCAGTTCTATCGATTTATAGTCCAGCGAGGCGGTATAATTGCCGTCCACCTTATTGCCCAGGAACTTAAAAAGGGCCTCCACGTCATAACGTATCGGGAGAAATTCATCTTTCTTTCCTACTTCCCCCATCTTGATCCAGCAAGTAAACGTAATCAGTTCCGACCGTCCCGAAAAACGGATTTCACGCACGCTCCATACATTGCTGCTGACAATCATATAGCCACCCACCAACTGGTCGCTCTTGGTACGGGGAATGAAACGTATCCGGTAGTCGAGATTATTGGGATCGCCCATCACACTGTCTATCCGGTATTTGTAGTATTTCTGCCCGTTCTTGGCAAGCGGAGACAGCAAGCGTTCGTCATTCAGAAGAGAAGATGAGTAGATATTGACACTAAAATATTCAAGTAATCCCGGCAGTCCCCTGTTTCCTCTCACAGTGCCTTGTGATGCCTTAACTTTCTGGTCATAGATATTGGGAGCTGTATAATGCAGGTCACTATACGTTTCGAGCAAGTATTCACGTACCCCCTTCTGCAAGCGAAACATCGAAGGAACGTACCGGAGGATAAAATTCTTCTTCTGAATATTCATCTTACCCTTTATATATAGGTTCGCGCGATAGTCGCTCACTATACTTTCATAAGAGGGAGCAAAAGTCATGACACGCTCAATGATGGAATCAGCAGATATCTCCTGACTTGTATAAGGATTAAGAACAAGATTGGCTGCCCCCTTCGGAATAAAAGAGAACAAGCACAACATACATCCTATCAATATCTTATATTTCAATCGTCGTATCTCCTTGTTTATTGTAGGCAAATATAAAAAAGAATATCGAAAAGCAAGGGAATTAAGCTGCAAAAAAGCGTTAGCAAGGAAAATCCTTTCTCAATGCCACGCATCATATCAGTTTTCATGGACATTTTTCTACTTATTAAATCCACTTCCCAATTTCTTCAATCATTACAGTAGAATACAATAAACATTTTCTCTATAAAAAATAATATCTTCGAGTGCATGAATTAATTCGTCCGGCTATAGGCAACGTTTCGTCCGCCTATAGGCAAACGCAACGTCGACTATAGGCAAACTTGCATCCGGCTATAGGCGGACGAATTAATTTATGCACTCCAAAGTATTATTTATTGCACAAGCCGGGACTAAATTTAGTATAGGATAAAAAAACGCATATGCAAATGAACGCCTCGATGGGAAAACATTTACAGTTCCTCACCCAAATGGCTATGGACAGTACTACAATGAAGCTGCTATACAGAAACATAAACAAGCATTATATGCAGGTAGAAATACTAGTCAAACAGATGGCTGCAGAAATCGACCGACAGAAAAACAAGGACGGACAGCAGGAAATACTGGAATCCATCTCTTAATCGGTTATAATCAAAAAGTGCCGTGATGGACAAAAGGTGATTCAGAGACGAATCAATCCTATAAGGAGGGGGTATTCTTCAGAAAAATATATCATTTTCCGAAAATACCCCCTTTAAAATAGGGGTACTTTCAGAAAAAACATATATTTTTGCGCCATCAACCGATAAAAAGAAGACGATTTATGTCAAAAATGAGATTTTACGCATTACAAGAACTTTCCAACCGGAAGCCGCTGGAAGTTACTGCCCCTTCCAACAAACTCTCTGATTATTATGGTAGCCACGTATTCGACCGCAAGAAGATGCAGGAGTATCTTCCGAAGGAAGCCTATAAGGCTGTTACCGATGCAATCGAAAAAGGTACACCGATCAGCCGTGAAATAGCCGACCTGATTGCCAACGGCATGAAGAGCTGGGCCAAGTCGCTCAACGTCACCCACTACACACACTGGTTTCAGCCTCTGACAGACGGAACCGCCGAAAAGCATGACGGCTTTATCGAATTCGGCGAAGACGGCGGAGTCATTGAACGATTCTCCGGAAAACTGCTGATTCAGCAAGAACCGGACGCTTCTTCTTTCCCCAATGGCGGTATCCGTAATACATTCGAAGCTCGCGGATATACCGCATGGGACGTTTCTTCTCCGGCATTCGTAGTAGATACCACGCTCTGTATCCCTACGATTTTTATCTCTTACACAGGCGAAGCGCTGGATTACAAGACTCCGCTTCTGAAAGCACTTGCCGCCGTAGACAAAGCTGCCACGGATGTTTGCCAGCTATTCGACAAGAACGTAACACGCGTCTTTACCAACTTAGGATGGGAACAGGAATATTTCCTCGTAGACTCCTCCTTATATAATGCACGTCCCGACCTTTGTCTGACCGGACGTACCTTGATGGGACACTCTTCCGCCAAAGACCAACAGTTGGAAGACCACTATTTCGGCTCCATTCCTCCACGTGTCACCGCATTTATGAAGGAACTCGAAATCGAATGTCACAAACTGGGCATCCCTGCCAAGACCCGTCACAACGAAGTAGCTCCCAACCAGTTCGAGCTGGCTCCCATCTTCGAAAACTGCAACCTGGCAAACGACCACAACCAGCTTGTCATGGACTTGATGAAGCGTATCGCACGCAAGCATCACTTCAATGTATTGCTGCACGAAAAACCATATAGCAGCGTTAACGGCTCCGGCAAACACAATAACTGGTCGCTGTGCACCGACACCGGCATCAACCTGTTTGCCCCCGGAAAGAACCCGAAAGGCAATATGCTGTTCCTTACTTTCCTGGTAAACGTACTGATGATGGTATACAAGAACCAGGACCTGCTGCGTGCCTCCATCATGAGTGCCAGCAACAGCTACCGCCTGGGAGCGAACGAAGCTCCTCCCGCCATCCTCTCCTGCTTCCTCGGTTCACAACTCTCGGCAACCCTCGACGAAATCGTACGCCAAGTAGGAAACGAAAAGATGACACCGGAAGAAAAGACTACGCTGAAACTGGGAATCGGACGTATCCCGGAAATCTTGCTCGATACCACCGACCGCAACCGTACTTCTCCTTTCGCCTTCACCGGAAACCGCTTTGAGTTCCGTGCCGCCGGTTCTTCTTCCAACTGTGCCGCCGCCATGATCGCCATCAACGCCGCCATGGCCAACCAGTTGAACGAATTCCGCGCATCTGTGGAGAAACTGATGGAAGAAGGAGTGGGCAAAGACGAAGCTATCTTCCGCCTGCTGAAAGAAACCATCATCGCTTCCGAAGCCATCCGCTTTGAAGGCGACGGTTACTCAGAAGAATGGAGACAGGAAGCTGCCCGCCGCGGACTGACCAACATCTGCCACGTGCCGGAAGCACTGATGCACTACGTAGACAACCAGTCGAAATCGGTACTGATCGGTGAGCGCATCTTCAACGAAACCGAACTGAACAGCCGTCTCGAAGTAGAACTGGAAAAATACACCATGAAGGTACAGATCGAGGGACGCGTATTGGGCGACCTTGCCATCAACCACATCGTGCCGACGGCTGTCACCTACCAGAACCGGCTATTGGAGAATCTTTGCAAAATGAAAGAAATCTTCTCTCCCGAAGAATACGAAGTATTGAGCGCCGACCGCAAAGAGCTGATTCGCGAAATCTCACACCGAGTGACTTCCATCAAAGTATTGGTACGCGAAATGACCGAAGCCCGAAAAGTTGCCAATCACAAAGACAACTACAAAGAGAGAGCATTCGAATACGAAGAAAAAGTACGTCCTTATCTTGATAAAATCCGCGATCATATCGATCATCTGGAGATGGAGGTAGACGACGAAATATGGCCGCTACCCAAGTACAGGGAACTCTTGTTCACCAAATAAAAAGCTCCTGAAGATTGCACGAAAGAACCTGCTTTTGTGCAATCTTTTTATAGATTCGTTCATTTTCTCATTTTTTCTTTCTACTTTTGTGCTGTATAACACAGTTTTGTAGCACCCATGGTAAAAATGAACATGTCAGACATCGATATTTCGGAACCATTATCCGATTTGTTAGCTCCTTTGAATAACGAACAAAGGGAGTTTCTGATGAACAATTATACAATACAGACCTACAAAAAAAACGAAACCATCTACTGCGAAGGGGAGACTCCCTCTCATTTGATGTGTCTCATTACCGGCAAGGTCAAAATCTTCAAAGATGGTGTAGGAGGTAGAAGTCAGATTATCCGCATGATTAAACAGCGGGAATACTTTGCGTACCGTGCATACTTCGCAAAGGAAGACTTCGTAACTGCTGCCGCTGCTTTTGAACCTTCTGTTATCTGTCTCATCCCCATGACTGCCATTACCACGCTTATTGCTCAAAACAATGATTTAGCCATGTTCTTCATCCGCCAGCTTTCTATCGATCTCGGCATTTCCGACGAACGTACCGTCAGCCTGACACAGAAACATATCCGCGGACGTCTGGCAGAATCGCTAATTTTCCTCAAAGAAAGCTACGGTCTGGAAGAAGACGGGTCGACATTGAGTATTTATCTTTCCCGTGAAGACCTGGCAAATCTGTCGAACATGACCACCTCGAACGCCATCCGTACCTTATCACAGTTCGCTACGGAACGCCTGATCACCATCGACGGAAGAAAGATCAAAATCATTGAAGAAGAAAAACTCAAGAAAATAAGCAAGATAGGATAATACAGACCTTATACGATCATAAAAAGTGATCTGAAACTTTAACTGGAAGCCGATGTTCGTCACATCGGCTTTTTTATTTCTATACTATTGGAACTTATCAATTAAACAAGTACATTTGTCCTGTCAATATATTAATAACTTAACACAATTTCAGACCATGAAGAAAAGTATTTCCCTTCTTCTTTTGTCCTTACTTATGATTACCCCCAGTTGTCAGAAGCCAAAAGAAGTGACGAACGAGTACAATATCGTTCCGCAACCCAACCAGCTTGTTCCCAAAGAAGGCCGCTTCGAACTGAGTAACAAAGTCCGGCTGGTAGTTCCGTCCGATGCTCCGGAAGTTAAAAAGGTAGCCGACGGCTTTGCCGAACAACTGAAACAGACTGCCGGAATCTCTCTGAAAGAAGCCGAAAGCGTGGATGGAAAGCCTGCTATCAGTTTCGTACTACAAGAAGGTATGCCTAAAGAAGGCTACAAACTGTCTGTCACCCCTACCCTTATTACAGTTACAGCTTCCCAGCCGAACGGATTTTTCTATGGTGTACAGACTATTTATCAACTTCTTCCTCCCGCTGTTTACGGAAAAGAACTGAAGAAGAAAGCCGACTGGTCTGTTCCGGCTGTAGAGATCGAAGACGCTCCCCGCTTTGTACATCGCGGACTGATGCTGGACGTTTGCCGCCATTACGCCCCGATAGAGTATATCTACAAGTTTATCGACCTGTTGGCAATGAACAAGATGAACGTTTTCCACTGGCATCTGACGGACGATCAGGGATGGAGAATCGAAATCAAGAAATATCCGAAACTGACAGAGATAGGTTCCAAACGTGAAAAGACGCTGGTAGATTATTATTATGTGAACTATCCGCAAGTATTCGACGGAATAGAACACGGAGGATATTACACACAGGAACAGATAAAAGAAGTAGTAGCTTATGCTGCAAGCAAATATATCAATGTAATCCCCGAAATAGAAATGCCGGGGCATGCATTGGCGGCTCTGGCTGCTTACCCCGAATTGTCTTGTGATTCTACACAGACATATAAAGTATCACCTACGTGGGGCGTATTCGAACAGGTATTCTGCCCGAGCGAGACCACTTTCAAGTTCTTTGAAGGAGTCATGGATGAGGTAGTCGAATTATTTCCCAGCGAATACATTCATATCGGAGGGGACGAATGCCCCAAAACAGCTTGGAAGAACAGTGCTTTCTGTCAGCAGTTGATTCGTCAGTTAGGCTTGAAGGATGACGTGACTCCCAGCAAAGTGGACGGAATGAAGCATAGCAAGGAAGATAAACTGCAAAGTTACTTCGTTACCCGCATGGAAAAATACCTGAACGGCAAAGGACGCAATATCATCGGCTGGGACGAGATTTTGGAAGGCGGTCTGGCTCCGAACGCTACTGTCTTATCATGGCGTGGCGTTGAAGGCGGATTGAATGCAGCTAAAGCAGGACACAACGCAATCATGGCTCCCATGCCTTATGCTTATCTGGACTTCTATCAGGAAGATCCGGAAATCGCCCCGACTACCATCGGCGGATACACAACGCTGAAGAAGACTTATAGCTACAATCCTGTTCCGGATGATGCCGATGAACTAGTGAAAAAGCATATTATCGGTATGCAAGGCAACCTCTGGAGAGAATATATGAAAACTTCCGACCGGGTAGATTATCAGGCCTTCCCACGTGCAATGGCAATCGCGGAAACGGGATGGACGCTGGATGCCAACAAAAACTGGAAGAGTTTCTGCGAACGCATGGTTACGGAATTTGAGCGCCTGGAAGTCATGGATACCAAACCCTGCCTCAACTTCTTCGACGTAAACATCAATACTCATGCGGATGAAAACGGTCCGTTGATGGTATTGCTGGAAACATTCTACCCGAATGCGGAAATCAGATACACCACAGACGGCAGCGAACCGACTTACGGTTCTACGCTATATGAACAGCCTTTCGCACTTGAAGGAAATATCGACCTGAAAGCTGCCGCCTTCAAAGACGGCAAGATACTGGGCAAAGTCACCAACAAGCCATTGTATGGCAATCTGCTGGCGGGAAAACCATTTACCGTCAATTATACAATGGGATGGACAGGGGATATTTTCGGCGACAATGATGTACTGGGAGCTGACAAAACAACTTTTGGTCTGACAAATGGAAAGAGAGGTAACAATGCTTCTTACACTCCGTGGTCCAGTTTCGCAATCGTAGAAGGTAAAGACCTGGAATTCATCGTCCATCTGGACAAACCGACGGAAGTAAGAAAAGTGGTCTTCGGCTCCTTGTTTAATCCTGCCATGAGAATGCTCCCCGCCGGAGGAGTTGCCGTAGAAGTATCTGCCGACGGTCAGCAATATACTCAGATAGCCGAAAAGGCCTTGAAGCATGATTGTCCGGAAACGGGAAGAATCGCATTCACCGACTCTATCGAATTCGAACCGACACAAGCCACTTTCCTGAAAGTAAAAATCAAGAATGGCGGTACCTTGCGTAATGGCGTCAATTTCGAAAAGAACAACGGCCCGGAAGTCATTCCTGCCGAATTGTGGATAGACGAAATCGAAGCATATTAATGCCTGTGAGATAACAAAAAACGGTGGACATTCAGCTTGTTGCTCATGTCCACCGTTTTTTTATCGATTCAGTTCTTATTTATTCCATGCAAAGCATTCCGCCTTACTTCATCTTTAAATAATTCCCTTTGCAGAGAGATAACGTTCCGCTTCGATAGCAGCCTTACAGCCACTTCCCGCTGCTGTAATAGCCTGACGATAATGCGGATCAGCCACATCTCCCGCTGCGAATACTCCGGGAATTTTCGTACGGGGGCTGTCACCATCTGTAATAATGTAACCCACTTCGTCAGTATCGATATACTCCTTGAAGATATCCGAATTCGGTTTGTGACCGATAGCCAGGAAGAAGCCGTCGATCGGCAGGCTGTAACGTTCTTCGTCCGATTCGCCCCAACGCTTCACGACATTCATACCTTCTACGCCGTTGTCGCCAAACAAGCCGACTACATTGTGTTCAAAAAGAACTTCAATCTTCTCATGCTTCTGCACACGCTCCTGCATAATCTTCGATGCACGCAGGTAAGGTTTGCGAACCACCAGATATACTTTGGATGCCAGACCAGCCAGATAGATCGCTTCCTCACAGGCTGTATCTCCACCGCCCACCACTGCAACGACTTTCTTCCGGTAGAAGAAACCGTCACAAGTAGCACAAGCGCTAACTCCCATTCCGGCGTATTTCTTTTCGTCTTCCAGTCCCAGGTATTTGGCCGTAGCACCGGTAGAAATGATCAATGCTTCCGTTTCAATCACCTTATCACCGTCAATCGTTATTTTATAAGGAGCTTTGCTCAAATCTGCCGCTGTAGCAATACCGAAACGGACGTCTGTTCCGAAACGGCTGGCTTGCGCACGCAAATCTTCCATCAACTGCGGACCACTGATTCCTTCCGGATAACCGGGGAAGTTCTCCACATCCGTAGTAGTCGTCAACTGACCACCGGGTTGCAATCCTTCATAAAGCACCGGACAAAGGTTAGCACGTCCTGCATAGATCGCTGCCGTATATCCGGCAGGCCCTGAGCCTATAATCAGGCATTTTACTTTTTCTATTTCTGCCATTTTATTGTTATATTATTGTTTTATATTCCAACTATCTCATCTCTTACTCAAAAGAACATCCTATCGTAAGTCTATCACTTCCGCAGTGGGGTATGCCTTCCGGTCGAAAGTGAAAACATGATCCGCATAATCCAGTCCGATCTGATAAGCTGTCACGGTAATCTCATTACGCGTTTTCTGACCACGTTGCTGAAGCTGAATGTAAACCGGTTCATACGTACTCTTTGTCACATAAAGCGTAATACTTTCCAACTCTTGCTTTTTATCATTAGCAGTCAGAATCACTTCCCAAACAGCTTTACCCTGATATACCTTCACAGTTCCCAGCTTATAAGAGAATCCTTTCTGATACATATAAAGAAAGGTATACGGATTGATTTGCTGCAACTCTTCCTGAGTAGGATTGCTGACATTCACTTCATCATTTCTCACCATGTAACTCCACTGTGTTTTCCCGTCAAACCAAGTGGTTGTCTCGGAGGTCTTCAGCATAAACTTCTCGCCTTTCAACTGGATGATACCATTCTCACGTCCTTCCAGATGACCGTCATTGACAGCCTTCAAGGTAAAATCAGCCCTTACACCACCTGCCTTCTTAAATGCTTCGGCTGTCTTCTCCAGAACAACTTTAGCCTGCGACTGCTGTTGTTGAGCAATCACAGGCAGTGACAGTAAAGCTATTAAAACACTAAAAATGTATTTTCTCATTTGATTAATAAACGATCTGTTATTGTAAATTGTTCAAACGCATTTCAAGATCATTATCGTCGATGCAGAGTACATCACGAGCCTTGCTTCCCTGTGTGGGTCCGACGATTCCCGCCTTTTCAAGCTGATCCATGATACGTCCGGCACGATTGTAACCAATAGCAAATTTACGTTGAATTAACGAAGTGGAACCTTGCTGATGGATGACCACCAAGCGTGCCGCATCTTCAAATAACGGGTCGAGACGTCCCATATCAATGTCGCCCACTTCACTACCGCTGTCTTCGCTCACATACTCGGGCAGGAAGAACGGAGTTGGATAACTCTGCTGACGGGCAATAAACTTCGTGATTTCCTCCACTTCCGGCGTATCGATAAAGGCACACTGCACACGTACCGGATCAGCACCTTGCAGGAAGAGCATATCTCCCTTACCAATCAGGCGGTTTGCCCCCGGACGGTCAAGAATCGTACGGGAGTCCATCATAGCAGATACACGGAACGCAATACGTGCCGGGAAGTTCGCCTTGATCGTACCTGTAATGATATTCGTTGTCGGACGCTGCGTAGCGATAATCATGTGAATACCGACCGCACGTGCCAACTGCGCAATACGGGCAATAGGAAGTTCCACTTCCTTACCGGCAGTCATGATCAAATCTCCGAACTCGTCGATTACCACCACAATATACGGCATAAACTTATGTCCTTTCTCCGGATTGAGGCGGCGGTTGATAAACTTCTCATTATACTCCTTGACATTACGTACATGAGCCATCTTCAAGAGGTCATAGCGTGTATCCATTTCCACACAAACAGAATTCAGCGTTTGCACTACCTTGGTCACGTCCGTAATAATCGGTTCGCCTCCGTCGGGAAGTTTGGCCAGAAAATGGTTTTCAATGACGGAGTAAATGCTGAACTCCACCTTCTTCGGGTCAACCAGTACAAATTTCAATTCAGCCGGATGCTTCTTATATAATAAGGAAGTAATGATTGCATTCAAGCCGACAGACTTACCCTGCCCGGTAGCACCTGCCACCAACACGTGCGGCATCTTGCAAAGGTCGAACATGAACACTTCGTTCGTGATCGTCTTACCCAGTACAATCGGTAAGTCAAACTTGGACTCCTGGAACTTCTTACTTCCAATCACGCTCTGACCGGATACAATCTTCGGATTCTTATTCGGAACTTCAATACCGATGGTTCCCTTACCCGGTATCGGAGCAATAATACGGATACCATCCGCTGACAAACTCAGGGCGATATCATCCTCCAGGCCCCGGATCTTCGAGATACGCACACCCTGTTCAGGGGTAATTTCATAAAGAGTCACCGTAGGACCTACCGTAGCTTTGATCGTACTGATTTCAATGCCAAAGCTGCGCAATGTATTAATGATACGGTCTTTATTCGCATTCTGCTCGTCCATGTCAATCGTCGGATCGTCATTCTCAAAATGCTTCATCAAGTCGATTGTCGGGAAACGGTAATTTTCCAGATCCTTCATCGGATTATAAGGTTCTTGCTCCGGACCCTGATATTCTTCTTCGGACGTAGCTGTCTCTACCTGGAACCCGGGTTCATCCTCACCCGGCAATTCATCCTGAGCAGCAGGAGGAACCACATCGCTTACGGTCGGTTCAAAGACCATAGTCACCCCTTCCGCCTCATCAGCAGAAGGAAGTTCGTCGTCCGGTTCCGGTGTGTTGACCGGAGATTCTTCTTTCGGTTCTTCTGCCTGTATATCCATCACGGGAGCAGGAGGAGGTGTTTGCTTATAAGTACGTTTCAGATTAAACTCCACTTCCTGCGGTTGCGAGGTCGTGAACTCCTGTGTTCCTTCTTCTGCTGTCTCTTTTTCCTCTTCTTTCTTCTGACGTTTGAGGAAACTCAGAGCAAAAAGTTTGCGCAACCAGATTATCGTCCGTGCACTTATGTAGATAAAGAAACAGACTGCCGTTATCAGCAGGATCATCCATACTCCGGGAACTCCCACCTGCGAAACCAGCCAGCGGCTTACATTGTAACCGTGCATACCTCCCAGATAAATGAAAGAATCCTGATAATGATCCATCAAAGCGAAACCGAAGAATACGGAGAACCAAATCAATAATAATGTACAACCGATAAACCATTTCCACAGACGGACAATGCGCACCCGCATCAGCTTCAATCCTGCCACCGCCAAAAAGACAAGGATAAAGAAAGAAGATATTCCAAAACAGTCATTTATCAGATAACTAGCCAACTGTGCTCCGCGAGATCCAGCATAGTTTTTTACATTGTTATTAACCGCCGCAAGGTCTGCCGAGTTGCCGCTGTCGATAATACTTTGGTCGGCTGCCCCCGTAAAGAAGAAGGAAGAAAAAGCCAACAAAAGATAAACAGAAAAGATTACCAGCATCAATCCGATCACAAAATGAACGGTTTCATTCTTAAAAATTGATACAATCCTTCCAGGAGAAGACGGAGTGCGTTCAGCCTCCTTATCTATTTTCTTTTTTGCCATGAGTCTTTATTCTTTAAATAAATTGGAATCCGTATTATAAGCCGCAAAAATAATAAAAAAATAACGAGCAGTACTCTCATTCAATCCTTTTTCTTACCTTTGCGATTCAAATCAATCTGATTATGGAAAAAGAAAGCCAAACGATATTTGAAAAGAATGTGATCGAGTTCGTAACGGTAGCCGCCGAATTTTGCGCATTCCTCGAACGTGCTGAACACATGAAGCGCAAAGCTTTTGTCGACACGTCCTTAAAAATACTTCCCCTGCTCTATCTCAAAGCATCCTTGCTTCCGAAGTGTGAAACGATTGGAGACGAGGCACCCGAAACGTATGTAACAGAGGAAATCTACGAGATTCTGCGCATCAATCTGGCAGGGCTGATGGGTGAAAAGGATGATTATCTGGACGTTTTCGTACAGGATATGGTGTACAGTGACCAGCCTATCAAGAAGTCCATCTCGGAAGATTTGGCAGATATCTATCAGGATATCAAAGATTTTATTTTCGTTTTCCAGCTGGGACTGAACGAAACCATGAACGACTCGCTGGCCATCTGTCAGGAAAACTTCGGTCTGCTGTGGGGACAGAAGTTGGTAAACACTCTGCGTGCCCTTCACGATGTGAAGTATAACCAGCAGAATGAGAATGACGAAGAAGACAACGAGGAAGAGAATAACGAACTAAGCGATGACGACTATTGTTGTGAAGAAGACGGTTGTCACTGCCACGACGACGAATGTCATTGTCATGAGGACGGTTGCCATTGTCGTAATGACGAATAAACAAAAATGATAGTAAGAAGAAGTATAAATAAAGACGAACTAAAGGAACTCCCGAAAACTGTATTTCCGGGACGAATCCATGTGATCCAGTCGGAAGCGGAAACAGAAAAAGCAGTAGCTTACCTGCAATCTCAGCCGATACTGGGTATCGATAGCGAAACGCGCCCATCCTTCACCAAAGGACAAAGTCATAAAGTAGCACTTCTGCAGATTTCTTCAGACGAATGCTGTTTCCTGTTCCGCCTCAATATGACCGGACTCACCCAACCTTTGGTCGACCTGCTGGAAAATCCGGCTGTTATCAAAGTAGGACTGTCGCTCAAAGACGACTTTATGATGCTGCACAAACGTGCACCTTTTACCCAACAGAGCTGCATCGAACTGCAAGACTATGTACGCCAGTTCGGCATACAGGACAAAAGTCTGCAAAAGATTTATGCAATCCTGTTCAAAGAAAAGATTTCCAAATCACAACGGCTGTCCAACTGGGAAGCGGACGTACTGAGCGACGGACAGAAACAATATGCCGCTACCGATGCCTGGGCTTGCCTCAACATCTACAACCTGTTGCAGGAACTGAAACGAACCGGCAACTACGAGGTCGAAAGCCTCCCTGTAGAAGAAGAGGTTGACGCAAATGCTCCCGCCAATCGCTGACAAATGACCGATAAAAGACTAATTAATAACTGATAAAATAGCATTTTAAACAACATGCATAAAGTATACCTCAAACCCGGCAAAGAAGAGTCTTTAAAAAGATTTCATCCCTGGATTTTCTCCGGAGCAATCGCTCGTTTCGATGGAGAACCCGAAGAAGGTGAAGTTGTAGAAGTATACACTTCGAAGAAGGAATTTATAGCCGAAGGACATTTCCAGATCGGAAGTATCGCCGTACGTGTGCTCTCTTTCCGTCAGGAACCCATCGACCACGATTTCTGGAAACGTAAACTGCAAATTGCCTATGATATGCGTTGTGGAATCGGTATCGCAGTCAATCCCACCAATGACACCTACCGTCTTGTACACGGTGAGGGAGACAATCTGCCTGGGCTGGTCATTGACATTTATGCCCGGACTGCCGTCATGCAGGCGCACTCCGCAGGAATGCATGTAGACCGCATGACTATCGCCGAAGCCCTGTCGGAAGTAATGGGTGACAAGATCGAAAATATCTATTATAAATCGGAGACTACACTGCCTTTTAAGGCAGATCTTTTTCCCGAAAACGGTTTCCTTAAAGGAGGAAGCAGCGATAATATCGCACGGGAATACGGCCTGAAGTTCCATGTAGACTGGCTGAAAGGCCAAAAGACAGGATTCTTCGTAGACCAACGCGAAAACCGTTCACTGCTGGAGCATTATTCTAAAGACCGTTCGGTACTGAATATGTTCTGCTACACCGGCGGTTTCTCCTTCTACGCTATGCGTGGAGGTGCAAAGCTGGTACATTCCGTTGACAGTTCTGCCAAAGCAATCGATCTGACTAACAAAAACGTAGAACTGAATTTCCCCGGCGATGCGCGTCACGAAGCTTTCGCCGAAGATGCTTTCAAATACCTTGACCGCATGGGCGACCAATACGATTTGATAATCCTCGACCCGCCTGCATTTGCCAAGCATAAGGATGCTTTGCGGAATGCCTTGCAAGGTTACCGGAAACTGAATGCCAAAGCATTCGAAAAGATCAAACCGGGCGGCATCCTGTTTACTTTCTCCTGCTCTCAGGTGGTAACCAAGGATAATTTCCGCACAGCTGTGTTTACCGCTGCTGCTATGTCAGGACGTAGTGTACGTATCCTACACCAACTAACCCAGCCTGCCGACCACCCGGTAAATATATACCATCCCGAAGGAGAATACCTGAAAGGGCTGGTACTCTATGTAGAGTAATATATGTCATAAACACCATGAACTTGCATAAACAAGGGGTGAATAAAAGAAAAATAATAGTTTCAAAGTTAATTAGAGTTAACAAATAGAAGTTTTTCGGCAAATCATTATGTTCTATAACATAAAACCCTTTATATTTGCACTGTGTTTTTCATGGTATTAGATTTAAGGTTAATAAAGATTGGCTGTCTGGGATAGATAGCCTTCTTTTTTTATATGCCTATCCACCCTCTTTTTAACAGTAATTCTTCACTATTCTTCGCATTTATGGCTTTTTTATCCCCTTTTTATCGATTAACTTGTCCACCCAATCAACGAAAATATTATATTTGCATCTATTATTAACGTAAAAAGAGAAACACAAATTAGAAAAGTCATGAGTATAAAAGTTCGTTTGATCATTATGAACTTCCTGCAATTCTTTGTATGGGGGTCATGGTTAATTTCACTAGGGGGTTACATGGGCAGAGAACTCCACTTCGAAGGAGGACAGATCGGTGCCATCTTCGCCACCATGGGTATTGCCTCTTTAGTCATGCCCGGCATCATTGGTATTATCGCCGATAAATGGTTCAATGCCGAACGTTTATACGGACTTTGCCACATCGCAGGGGCAGCTTGTCTTTTCTATGCCTCTACCGTTACGAATTATGACCAGATGTATTGGGCTATGCTACTCAATTTATTGGTATATATGCCTACCCTGTCACTGGCCAATACCGTTTCATACAATGCACTGGAACAATATAAATGCGACCTGATCAAGGACTTCCCTCCTATCCGTGTATGGGGAACGATTGGTTTTATCTGCGCCATGTGGGCAGTAGACCTTACCGGATTCAAGAATTCCAGCGCACAACTTTATGTAGGCGGTGCATCCGCACTCTTGCTGGGTTTATACTCTTTCACCCTGCCGGCATGCAAACCGGCCAAGACAGAAAAGAAAACATTACTTTCTTCCTTCGGACTGGATGCATTCGTATTATTCAAAAGAAAGAAAATGGCTATTTTCTTCCTGTTCTCCATGCTTTTAGGAGCAGCATTGCAGATCACCAACACGTATGGTGACCTTTTCCTCGGGAGCTTCGCCAGTATTCCGGAGTTTGCAGATTCTTTCGGAGTAAAACATTCGGTGATCCTGCTGTCTATTTCTCAAATGTCTGAAACATTATTTATTCTCGCTATACCATTCTTCCTGAGACATTTCGGCATCAAGCAAGTGATGCTGATCAGTATGTTCGCCTGGGTATTCCGGTTCGGGCTGTTTGGCTTCGGAGATCCGGGTTCCGGTCTGTGGATGCTGATTCTTTCCATGATCGTGTATGGTATGGCGTTCGACTTCTTCAACATTTCAGGTTCGTTGTTTGTTGAACAAGAAACCAGTTCCTCCATCCGTGCCAGTGCCCAGGGGTTGTTCTTTATGATGACCAACGGGTTGGGTGCCATCATCGGAGGATATGCCAGCGGTGCTGTCGTAGACGCATTCTCAGTATATGCTGATGGCAAACTAGTGAGCCGTGAATGGCCGGACATCTGGTTTATCTTTGCGGCGTATGCACTGGTGATCGGCATCCTGTTTGCTCTGGTATTCAAGTACAAACACCAACGAGAGAATAAAGTAAATTAAGTAAAAAAGAACAATGGACAAAAAAGTAGAATTACAAGTTTTAAATATCACAAATAGCCAAGCGCAAGTAGGCGCTTTTGCCCTACTGTTGGGTGAAGTGAACGGTGAACGGCAACTGCCTATCATCATAGGTCCCGCTGAAGCTCAGGCAACCGCCCTGTATATGAAGGGGGTCAAAACTCCCCGCCCTCTGACACACGACCTGTTCATGACCATTATCGGCGTATTAGGAGCTAGTTTGCTCCGCGTATTGATCTACAAGGCGAAGGACGGTATTTTCTATTCCTACATTTACCTTAAAAAAGACGAAGAAATTATACGTATCGATACACGTACCTCGGATGCTGTCGGTATGGCAATCCGTGCTGAATGTCCGATCCTCATTTATGAATCCATTCTGGAACAGGAATGCCTTCGGATATCGAACGAGGAAAGAAGACATCCTGAAGAGTCTGATGAAGAATCGGAAGACGAAAAGAAACGGGATCTGCCTCGCAACGTTACTTCGATGTCACTCGAAGAAGCATTGGAGCAAGCAATCAAAGACGAGAATTACGAACTGGCTGCCAAGATACGCGACCGGATCAATTCAAGAAATCAAAACCAGTAACCAATTATGCACGTATTTTATACTCCCGATATACAGAAAAACAACGAACTTCCGGAAGAGGAAGCACAACACTGTACCCGCGTCCTGCGGTTGGGTATCGGAGACGAAATCACTCTTACGGACGGTAAGGGACATTTCTATAAAGCAGAAATCACGGTTGCAACCAACAAGCGTTGCCTTGTAGCCATCAAAGAAACAATCTTTCAGGAACCGCTCTGGCCGTGTCATCTGCACATTGCCATGGCGCCGACCAAAAATATGGACCGCAATGAATGGTTTGCCGAGAAAGCTACGGAAATCGGATTTGACGAACTGACTTTTCTCAACTGCCGTTTTTCCGAACGCAAGGTGATTAAAGCCGAACGGATCGAAAAGATTCTGATATCAGCCATCAAGCAATCTCTTAAGGCTCGCCTGCCGAAACTCAACGAAATGACGGACTTCGACAAGTTCATCGCACAAGAGTTTCAAGGACAGAAATTTATTGCTCACTGTTACGAAGGTGAAAAGCCTCAGCTGAAAAATGTGTTGAAAGCCGGAGAAGATGCTCTCGTTCTGATCGGTCCCGAAGGAGACTTCAGCGAAGAGGAAGTGAAGAAAGCCATCGAACGCGGATTCACTCCCATCAGCCTGGGTAAATCACGGCTTCGGACAGAGACAGCGGCACTCGTGGCTTGCCACACAATGAACTTATTGAATCAATAATAACTTTTAAATAGTATGAGTATGGCAAAGAAAATGATCTCACGGCTCTCGGTACTGGCAGTACTGATTGTGTTTCTGGCAGCATGTTCCAAACAAACGGAATATACGAACGTAATACCGGCAGACGCTACGGCTGTTGCCTCTATTGATTTGAAATCACTGGCCAACAAAGCCGGAATGAATGACAAAGAGAATGAAGCTGCTAAACAGAAACTGCTGGAAGCAATGAAGAGTGGGATGAATGCCGCCACTTTCCAACAGTTGGAGAAGGTGATCAACAACCCGGGAGCATCCGGTCTGGATCCGGAAGCGCCGATCTATATCTTTAGCTCTCCGCAGATTTCCGGTGGTGCATTCGTTGCCAAAGTCAGCAATGAAGATGACTTGCACGCCTCCCTTGATGTGATGGCAAAAGAACAAATCTGCCAGCCGGTTAGCGAAGCGGACGGATATAGCTTTACTACCCTGAGCGGCAACTTGCTTGCTTTCAATGAAACCACTGCAATCATTATCTCTGCCAGCAGAACTTCTCAGACAGAAGCAGCCAAAGAAGCCATCACCAAACTGATGAAACAGACGGCCGACAACAGCATTGCGAAATCCGGAGCTTTCCAGAAAATAGCCAAGCAAAAGAGTGATATCAACTTCTTCGCCTCCATGTCAGCAATCCCTTCTACTTACAGAAGCCAGATTAGCATGGGACTTCCCGCTGAAATCAAACCGGAAGACATTACCATCCTAGGTGAACTGAACTTCGAAAAAGGCAAGATCGCCCTTAAAACAGAAAACTACACGGAGAACGACGCCGTCAAAGCGCTTCTGAAAAAACAAATGGAATCATTCGGAAAGACAAACGGCACATTCGTGAAATACTTTCCGGCATCTACGCTGATGTTCATCAATATGGGCGTAAAAGGAGACGGACTTTACAATCTGCTGAGTGAGAATAAAGAATTCCGCAGCACCGTGTCTATCGCCAAAGCGGATGAAGTAAAAGAACTGTTCAGCTCATTCAACGGCGATATCTCTGCCGGACTGATCAATGTAACCATGAACAGCGCCCCTACTTTCCTTGCTTATGCCGATGTAAAGAATGGAAATGCTCTTGAAGCTCTTTACAAGAACAAACAGGCACTGGGCATGAGAAAAGGAGAAGACATCATGGAACTGGGCAAAGACGAGTATGTCTACAAAACAAGAGGCATGAATATATTTTTCGGCATCAAGGACAACCAGATGTACGCCACCAATGACGAACTGCTCTACAAGAGCATTGGCAAAGCGGTTGACAAATCGATCAAAGACGCTCCTTACGCAGCAGATATGAAAGGCAAGACCGTATTTATGGCCATCAATGCTGAAGCCATACTGGATTTACCGGTCGTAAAGATGCTGGTAGGTTTCGGAGGCAAGGAGTTCAAGACTTATTCTGATCTCGCTTCCAAAGTTTCTTATTTATCCGTAAGTTCGGAAGGAGAAACAAGCGAAACAGACCTTTGCCTGAAAGACAAAGATGTCAATGCCCTCAAACAAATCGTAGATTTTGCCAAGCAATTCGCCGGCATGTAATTCGTAAATGAACGGCATGAATAGTATTCACTTACAGCAAACACTTCCCCAAGTGTTTGCTGACCGTAATTCGGTGACCTCTGATGTATGGCATCAGGACCTTATCTTCCGAAAAGGAGAAATGTATCTGATAGAAGCCGCCTCAGGCACCGGAAAATCATCGTTGTGCAGCTATCTTTACGGCTATCGCAACGACTATCAAGGAATTATCAATTTCGATGAAACCAATATCAAAGCATATTCCGTGAAGCAATGGGTAGACCTGAGAAAGCATTCACTGAGTATGCTTTTTCAAGACTTGCGTATCTTCACCGAACTCACAGCGCTAGAAAACGTACAACTGAAGAATAACCTTACCGGACACAAAAAGAAAAAAGAGATTCTTGCATTGTTCGAAAAGCTGGGTATCTCAGATAAGCTGAACGTGAAAGCCGGAAAACTTTCTTTCGGCCAACAACAACGGGTTGCTTTTATCCGTGCATTCTGCCAGCCGTTCGACTTCCTGTTTCTGGATGAACCTATCAGCCATCTGGATGATGAAAACAGCCGCATCATGGGAGAAATCATCATCGACGAAGCCGGGAAACAAGGTGCCGGAGTCATCGCCACGTCCATTGGCAAACATATCGAACTGCCATACAAGAAGGTGCTCCAACTATAACAGAATCAGCGTCATCCGCGCCTAAAAATATAAAAATACAACATAATGAATACCCTTGTCTGGAAACTTCTCCGCCAACATATCAGTATCGGTCAGTTAGCCGGTTTCTTTTTAGCCAACTTATTCGGCATGATGATTGTATTGCTCAGCGTACAGTTTTATAAAGATGTCATCCCCGTATTCACCGAAGGAGACAGCTTTATGAAAAAAGACTTCATCATAGCAACCAAGAAAATCAGTGCGCTCGGGTCTTTTGCCGGAAAAAGCAATACGTTCTCTCCCGATGACATCGCCGATCTGAAAAAACAGTCGTTTACCAAAACAATAGGAGCTTTCACCCCTTCTCAATTCAAAGTTTCAGCAGGATTAGGAATGCAGGAAGCAGGTATTCATCTCTCTACGGATATGTTCTTCGAGTCAGTTCCCGATGAATTTGTAGATATCAAACTCGACAAATGGCACTTTGACGAAGAAACACATACCATCCCCATCATCATCCCACGCAATTATCTGAATCTGTATAACTTCGGTTTTGCTCAAAGCCGCAGTCTGCCTAAGTTATCAGAAGGATTGATGGGACTTATTCAGATGGACATCATGATGCGGGGCAACGGACGGGTAGAACAATACAAGGGAAACATCGTCGGTTTTTCCAACCGTCTGAATACGATTCTCGTTCCGCAGTCTTTCATGAACTGGGCAAACAAGAACTTCGCCCCCGACGCGGAGGCACAACCTGCCCGACTGATCATCGAGGTCAGCAATCCCGCCGACTCTTCGATTGCCAGCTATTTTCAAAAGAAAGGCTACGAGACGGAAGACGGGAAACTGGATGCCGGAAAGACTACTTATTTCCTTCGCCTTATCGTAGGCATTGTGCTGGGAGTAGGTTTATTCATCAGTATCCTGTCATTCTATATCCTGATGCTCAGTATATTCTTACTGCTCCAAAAGAATACAACCAAACTCGAAAGCCTGCTTCTGATAGGCTACAGCCCCAACAGAGTGGCGCTGCCTTATCAGATACTGACCGTAGGACTGAACATCATCGTACTGATTTTATCTGTCGGATTGGTATGCTGGCTGCGCAGCTATTACATAGAGAGTATCAGACTCCTCTTCCCGCAACTGGAAACCGGTTCGTTATGGGCAGCTGTCAGTATGGGTATTCTTTTATTCCTCATCGTATCAGTCATTAATATACTGGCTGTGAAGCGAAAAGTTCTTTCTATCTGGATGCATAAAAATTAAAAACACAATATATGAAAAACACCACTACTCTTCAAAGTAAAAGAAGTATTACAGTACTCTTGGGAGTCCTTCTATATTTCTCATCGCTATCTGCACAGACCATGCAAGATACGATTATAGCTAACTTCAGTCTGATGGAAAGAATTCCTAAAGAAAAGTTGTACCTCCATCTGGACAAGCCTTTCTATGGAGCCGGAGAAAAGATATGGTTCAAAGGCTATCTGGTGAACGCCACCACCCATCAGGACAACTCACAAAGTAATTTTATCATTACGGAACTGATCAACCGTTCCGACTCCATTGTGGAACGAAAGAAAATCCGCAGAGATTCTCTCGGATTCCACAACGCCTTCACCCTCCCTGCCACCCTTCCGGCAGGCGATTACTACCTGCGGGGGTACAGCAACTGGATGCTGAATGAAGACCCCGACTTTTTCTTTTCGCGCAATATCAAGATAGGAAACTCTATCGACAATACCATCGTTTCGAGCATTGAGTATCAGCAAGAAGACGATACACATTACACTGCCAAAATCAAATTTACAAGCAACGTACAGGCTGTTTTCGAAAATACAACGATCAAATACCTGTACCTTGAGAATGGTAAGATAAAAAACAAAGGCAAAAAAAAGACGGACGAAAACGGCTGGATCTCCATTTCCCTGCCCGATTTAAAATCTCCGGCAGCGCGCAGAATAGAAGTAGAATTTGACGATCCGCAATATACCTACAAACGGACTTTCCATCTTCCTGTATTTACCAATGATTTCGATGTGAAGTTTTTCCCCGAAGGCGGTGCCCTGCTCAGCATTCCCCATCAGAATGTCGCTTTCAAAGCACAGGGAGCAGACGGTTTTTCTAAAGAAGTCGAAGGTTTCTTGTTCAACTCCAAAGGAGACACGCTTACCAATTTCCGGTCGGAACACAACGGTATGGGTATCTTTACGATGAATCCTGTCGATAATGAGACTTATTATGTTACGGTAAGAACCAATGACAGTATTACCAAGCGATTTGACCTTCCTGCCATAGAACCGAAAGGAATCTCCATCGCCATGTCGCACTATAAACAGGAGATTCGCTACGAAATCCAAAAGACAGAAGCAACCGAATGGCCTCAGAAACTATTCCTGCTTGCACATACCCGTGGCAAACTGGCCATTTTACAACCCATCAATCCGAAAAGAACTTTCGGAAAGATGAATGACAGCCTGTTTACGGAAGGGATCACTCACTTCATGCTGATTGATGAACAAGGAAATGCACTTAGCGAACGGTTGATTTTCGTTCCGGATCATAAGCCGAATCAATGGCAAATCACTGCAGACCAACCGACGTATGGAAAAAGAGAGAAGGTATCTTTGCAGATTGCTGCCAAAGACAACGAAGGTAACCCGGTAGAAGGAACCTTCTCTGTCAGCATCACCGACCGGAAAAGTATTCAGCCCGACTCTCTCGCCGACAATATCCTGTCCAATCTCCTGCTGACTTCGGATCTGAAAGGATATGTGGAAGACCCCGCATACTATTTTCTGAATCAGGACGCCCGGACGCTCCGTTCCATCGACTATCTGATGATGACACATGGCTGGCGCAGGCATAAAATGGAAAATGTTCTCCGCACTCCTTCGCTGAATTTCACAAATTATATAGAAAAAGGACAAACCATCAGCGGACGAATCATGGGATTCTTCGGAGCAAACGTAAAGAAAGGTCCCATCTGTGTACTGGCTCCCAAATACAATATCATAGCCACCACCGAGACAGACGAGAAAGGCCAGTTCATCGTCAATACCTCATTCAGAGACAGCACGACATTCCTTGTTCAGGCACGCACCAAGAAAGGATTTGCCGGTGTAGATATTCTTATGGACCCTCCCCAGTACCCGGTCGCTACGCATAAAGCCCCTTATTTGAACGGAGCAGCTACCTTTATGGAAGATTATCTGATGAATACCCGTGACCAGTATTACATGGAAGGGGGAATGCGTGTGTACAATCTGAAAGAAGTGACAGTTACAGCGAAGCGGGAACGTCCGAGTTCAAAAAGTATCTATACGGGAGGTATCAACACCTATACTGTAGAAGAAGACAGACTGCAAGGATACGGTCAGACAGCTTTTGATGCAGCCAGCAGACTACCCAGCGTTACGATCACGAACGGAAGTGAGATACATATCCGCAACAATTCCGAACCGGCAATCATTGTTATCGATGATATTGTGTATGAAGATGCTTCCGATATTTTGAAGGATATCCAAGTCAGTGATATGTCCAGTATCAGTTTGCTTCGAGGAGCAGATGCCGTCATACTGGGTCCCCGTGCTTCCGGAGGTGCCGTTGTCATCACTCTGAAAGACCCTAGAAATCTTCCGGCCAGACCAGCGCAGGGAATTATCACTTATACGCCGCTGGGATACAGTGAGTCCGTAGAATTCTATCACCCCACTTATGATACTCCCGAGAAGAAGAACGCTCAGCGTTCGGACTTCCGGAGTACCGTTTACTGGAATCCGGAATTACGGTTAGACGCCGAAGGCAAAGCGACCATCGAATACTATACACCAGACAGCACAGCTCCCGAAGATATCATTATCGAGGGCGTGGACAAGAATGGAAAGGTATGTCGCATCCTACAGACCATTAATAAGTAGCTTTTCTCAATGCTTCTTCAAACTTTTGTGTAGTTCAAATTTGAGTTCTGCTTCCTATTAAATAATCAGATAAAAACATCCGAACAACCCATTGAGTCAAAATTATTTTGTATTTTTGCCGTCATTAAAGAATAAAGCTATGCCGGACTATGATTTAATCACCATATTAGGGCCAACAGCCTCAGGGAAAACTCCTTTTGCTGCAGCATTAGCCCATGAACTGAATACAGAAATTATCAGTGCCGACTCTCGTCAGATCTATCGGGGAATGGACCTCGGTACGGGCAAGGACTTGGCAGATTATACAGTCGACGGACATCCAATTCCTTATCACTTGATTGATATCGCCGATCCCGGATATAAATACAATGTTTTCGAATATCAGCGAGATTTCCTGATTTCTTACGAATCCATCAAACAAAAAGGCTGTCTGCCCGTTTTATGTGGAGGGACAGGTATGTATCTGGAATCGGTACTGAAAGGCTATAAGCTGATGCCGGTACCGGAAAATCCGGAGTTACGTGCCCGTCTGGCTAATCACTCTCTCGAAGAACTGACCGAAATCCTGAAGCAATATAAAACATTGCACAACTCTACGGATGTGGATACCGTGAAACGTGCGATCCGTGCGATAGAAATTGAGGAGTATTATGCCGTGCATCCGGTTCCCGAACGGGAGTTTCCGAAATTGAACAGCCTCATCATCGGAGTAGATATCGATCGGGAACTGCGTCGCGAAAAGATTACCCGACGGTTGAAACAACGGTTGGACGAAGGAATGGTGGACGAAGTAAGGCGATTGACAGAACAAGGTATTTCACCGGACGACTTGATTTATTACGGACTGGAATACAAATTCCTGACGTTATACGTCATAGGCAAACTGACTTACGAAGAGATGTTCACTGAGCTGGAGACGGCCATCCATCAGTTCGCCAAACGTCAGATGACTTGGTTCCGCGGCATGGAACGTCGGGGATTTACCATCCACTGGGTCAGTGCAGAGCTGCCTATGGAAGAAAAGATAGCCTTTGTGATAGAAAAACTGCGAGGGAATTAGTATCTTTGCCAGTCATTTACGAATGGTCTGTGAAAGATAAAGAATGCGATTGTTAATACAGTTAGGATAGAAATACGGTTATGAGTGTAGAACCTGGAAAATGGGGAGTGATCTACAACCCCAAAGCAGGTACCCGAAAGGTACAGAAACGATGGAAAGAAATCAAGGAGTACATGGACAGCAAAGGTGTCAACTATGACTATGTACAATCCGAAGGTTTCGGTTCGGTAGAACGTCTTGCCAAAATTCTGGCGAACAACGGCTATCGCACCATTGTCATCGTAGGTGGCGACGGTGCGCTGAACGATGCCATCAACGGTATCATGCTCTCTGATGCCGAAGACAAAGAGAACATCGCCCTCGGCATGATCCCGAACGGTATCGGAAATGACTTTGCCAAATACTGGGGACTCAGTACCGAATACAAACCTGCCGTAGACTGTATCATCAACCACCGTCTCAAGAAAATAGACGTAGGCTTTTGCAACTTCTACGACGGCAAGGAACACCAACGCCGTTATTTCCTCAACGCAGTCAACATCGGCCTAGGCGCAAGGATTGTGAAAATCACCGACCAGACCAAACGCTTCTGGGGGGTGAAATTCCTGTCGTACGTCGCCGCCCTCTTCTCGCTGATATTCGAACGCAAACTATACCGGATGCACCTTCGTATCAATGACGAGCACATCCGCGGGCGCATCATGACCGTATGTGTAGGAAGCGCCTGGGGCTGGGGACAGACTCCGAGTGCCGTACCATACAACGGCTGGCTGGATGTATCCGTCATCTACCGTCCGGAATTCCTGCAAATCATTTCGGGATTGTGGATGCTGATTCAGGGAAGAATCCTGAACCATAAGATGGTGAAAAGCTATCGGACAAGAAAAGTGAAAGTGCTCCGCGCACAAAATGCTTCCGTCGATTTGGACGGTCGTTTGCTGGCAAGACATTTCCCGTTGGAGATAGGTGTATTATCAGAAAAGACTACTTTAATCATTCCGAATTAGCCGATAGAACCGGGCTTCTAACGAAAAGCAGCCCCTCACTCATGAAACTATAAATAAGTAATTAGTAACTTGTAATTAATAAAATGATCGAACTTAAGAACAATCCTGCTGGTAATTTCTTTCTGCTGGCCGGTCCATGTGTAATAGAAGGTGAAGAGATGGCAATGCGCATCGCTGAGCGCGTGGTCGGAATCACTGAAAAATTACAGATTCCTTATGTATTCAAAGGTTCTTACCGCAAGGCAAACCGTTCGCGTCTTGATTCATTCACAGGTATCGGTGACGAGAAGGCACTCAAAGTGCTGAAAAAGGTACATGATACTTTCGGAGTCCCCACAGTGACGGATATCCATTCGGCCAACGAGGCTGAGATGGCTGCCGAATACGTAGACATTCTCCAGATTCCGGCTTTCCTTTGCCGTCAAACGGATTTGCTGGTTGCCGCTGCAAAAACGGGCAAGACGATTAACATCAAGAAAGGACAGTTCCTCTCTCCGCTCGCCATGCAGTTTGCCGCTGACAAAGTGGTGGAAGCAGGCAACAAGAACGTGATGCTGACCGAACGCGGAACAACCTTCGGTTATCAGGACCTTGTAGTAGACTACCGGGGGATTCCTGAAATGCAAACGTTCGGTTATCCGGTCATACTGGATGTCACCCATTCATTGCAGCAACCCAACCAGACCAGCGGAGTGACCGGTGGTATGCCCCAACTGATCGAAACCGTAGCCAAAGCCGGCATCGCCGTAGGAGCCGACGGTATCTTTATCGAAACACACGAAAACCCCGCCGTAGCCAAGAGCGACGGAGCAAACATGTTGAAGCTGGACCTTCTGGAAGGACTATTAACGAAATTAGTCAGAATACGGGAAGCTATCAAATAACTCTTTTTTCTGCCCGTTTGTGATTATACACAAAAGAATACGACAGATATTTCAGACAACTTTTTTATAAACTAAATAGAACATGAAACATTTATTACGTGGATTTTTTATTGCAGTTCTCTTTATATGCTGCAACTTCCAACTCGTGCTTGCACAACCTATGCAAACATTGCCCGTGGACAAAAATGTCCGCATAGGTAAACTTGACAACGGGCTTACTTATTACATCCGACACAACGCACTCCCAGAAAAACGCGTCGAATTTCACATTGCACAGAAAGTGGGTTCCATCCTTGAAGAACCGCAACAGCGCGGTCTGGCTCACTTCCTTGAACACATGGCTTTCAACGGAACAAAAAACTTCCCGGGTGATGAAACCGGACTGGGCATCGTGCCTTGGTGTGAGACTAAAGGTATCAAGTTCGGAACAAACCTGAATGCATACACCAGTATCGACAAAACAGTATACCGAATCAGCAACGTACCTACCGACAACGTCAGTGTAGTAGACTCTTGTCTGCTGATCCTGCATGACTGGTCAAGCGCCATCAACCTTGCCGACAAGGAAATCGACAAAGAACGTGGTGTGATCCGTGAAGAATGGAGAAGCCGCAACAGTGGTATGCAGCGCATCATGACCAATGCCCTGCCTGTCATGTATCCGGATTCCAAATATGCAGACTGTATGCCAATCGGAAGCCTCCATGTAATCAACAATTTCCCTTATCAGGACATCCGTGACTACTATGCGAAATGGTACCGTCCGGACCTGCAAGGTATCATGATTGTCGGCGACATCAATGTAGATGAAATGGAAGCAAAGCTGAAAAAGGTATTTGCAGACGTAAAAGCTCCGGTGAATCCGGCTGAACGTATCTACTATCCGGTAGCAAACAATCAGGAACCGCAAATCTTCATCGGTACGGACAAAGAAATCGAAACTCCTTCCATCAGCTTCTTCTTCAAGAGCGAAGCCTTCCCGGATTCGCTGAAGAATACAATCAACTATTACGGCATTCAATACATGATTAGCATGGGAGTTACAATGCTGAACAGCCGTTTGGCAGAAATCCGTCAGCAAGCGAATCCTCCTTTTACAGGTGCAAGTGCAGGTTATGGCGACTTCTTCGTAGCCAAGACCAAAAATGCTTTCGGAGTAGACGCCAGCAGCAAAATCGATGGTATCGAACTGGCCATGAAAACGATTCTCGAAGAAACTGAACGCGCACGCCGCTTCGGATTCACCGAAACTGAATATGACCGTGCCCGTGCCAACTATCTTCAACGCGTAGAATCTGCTTACAATGAACGCGAAAAGATGAAAAACGACACTTATGTCAACGAATACATCAGCAACTTCCTTGACAACGAACCGATGCCGGGCATTGAATACGAATACGCTATGATGAATCAGCTGGCTCCGAACATTCCGGTAGCGGCTATCAATCAAGTGATGCAACAGCTGATCACTGACAACAATCAGGTAGTACTGTTGGCAGGTCCGGAGAAGGAAGGTGTAAAATACCCGACGAAAGAAGAAATCGCTGCTTTGCTGAAACAAATGAAATCTTTCGATCTGAAGCCTTACGAAGACAAGGTTTCTAACGAACCATTGCTGAAAGAAGAGCCGAAAGGCGGAAAGATAGTTTCTGAAAAAACCGGAGATATTTACGGAACAACAAAACTTGTTCTGTCCAACGGTGTGAAAGTATATATCAAAACAACTGACTACAAAGCTGACCAGATTCTGATGAAAGGTACCAGCCTTGGTGGTAGCAGCCAGTTCCCCGACAAAGAGATTCTGAATATCTCTCAAATCAACAGCGTAGCAATGGTTGGTGGTATCGGTAACTTCAGCAAAGTAGACCTGAGTAAAGCACTTGCAGGCAAACGTGCTTCTGTAGGAGCCGGTGTGAGCGCGACAACAGAAACGGTTTCCGGCAGTTGTTCTCCGAAGGACTTTGAAACAATGATGCAGCTGACTTATCTGACTTTCACTGCTCCCCGCAAAGACAACGAAGCATTCGAATCATACAAGAACCGCATGAAAGCCGAATTGCAAAATGCTGACGCTAATCCGATGACCGCATTCAGTGATACAGTCTCTTATGCATTGTATGGCAATCACCCACGTTCTTTCAGCATGAAAGAAAACATGGTGGACAAGATCGACTATGACCGTGTAATGGAAATGTACAAAGACCGTTTCAAAGATGCGAGCGACTTTACATTCTACTTTGTAGGAAACATTGATGTTGAGAAAATGAAACCGATGATCGCCAAATATCTGGGTGGTCTGCCATCTATCAATCGCAAAGAGACTTTCAAAGATACGAAGATGGAAATCCGTAAGGGTCAATACAAGAACGAGTTTGCCAAGAAACAAGAAACACCGATGGCAACCATCATGTTCCTGTTCAACGGTACTTGCAAATATGATTTACGCAACAACCTTACTCTCAGCATCCTCGATCAGGCATTGGATATGGTTTACACCGCAGAAATCCGTGAAAAAGAAGGCGGTACTTATGGCGTAAGCTGCAGCGGAAGCCTCACCAAATATCCGAAAGAACAACTCGTGCTTCAGATTGTATTCCAGACCGATCCGGCCAAGAAAGACAAACTGTCGGGCATCGTCATCGAACAGTTGGAAAAAATGGCCAAAGAAGGTCCGTCTGCCGAACACATGCAGAAGATCAAAGAGTATATGCTGAAAAAATACAAAGACGCTCAAAAGGAAAACGGCTACTGGCTGGGCAATCTGGATGAGTATTTCTACACAGGTATTGATTATACAAAAGACTATGAAACGTTGGTCAACAGCATCACAGCAAAAGATGTACAGGAATTCCTTGCCAAGCTGATGAAACAGAACAACGAAATCCAAGTCATCATGACCGTACCTGAAGAAGAAGCTAAATAAACTTTTATAGCATACCAACAGTATGATGATATTTAACGAATTACGCAAACATGGACGGCTCGCCTCCAAACGGCATCCGATGTATGAAAAGAACAAAGTTGCCAAAATATTCGGATATATCGGGGTTGCTTTCTGGGCAGGATACCTGATATTCTTCGGTACAACGTTTGCATTCGGTTTTGCAGATATGGTTCCCAACCGGGAACCATATCATGTAATGAATGCCGTTGCCCTGATATTTATTCTGGCACTTGACTTCCTCTTGCGTATTCCGTTCCAAAAAACACCGACGCAGGAGGTAAAACCTTACCTCCTGTTGCCGGTTAAACGAAATCGGATCATCGATTTCCTGCTTATCCGTTCGGGACTTAGTCTGTTCAACCTGTTCTGGTTGTTTATGTTCGTCCCCTTTTCCTTCATTACCATTACCAAATATTTCGGTATTTCAGGTGTACTCACCTATCTCATAGGAATCTGGCTTTTGATCGTTGCCAACAATTACTGGTACCTGTTATGTCGCACACTAATCAATGAACGTATTTGGTGGGTGCTGCTCCCTGTCGCTTTCTACGGTGGGCTGGGCTGCCTTGCCTTTATTCCCGAAGACAGTCCCCTGTTCTACTTCTTTATGGACCTGGGAGACGGATATATCAACGGGAATATTCTCTGTTTCCTCGGTACCATCCTTGTCATAGCCATTTTATGGCTGATTAACCGCAAAATCATGTCCGGCCTCATCTACGCTGAATTGGCAAAAGTAGATGACACCCGCATCAAGCATGTTTCAGAATACAAATTCTTCGAGCGATACGGAGAAGTTGGTGAATATATGCGGTTGGAATTAAAAATGCTTTTGCGCAACCGGCGTTGCAAAGGTGCATTGCGCAATGTTCTCCTTGTAGTCATCGCCTTCTCCTGCATACTTAGCTTTTCAAGCCTCTATGACACGAGCACCATGACTACCTTTATCTGTGTTTACAACTTTGCCGTATTCGGCATGATCATCCTTTCGCAGCTCATGTCTTTCGAAGGCAATTACATTGACGGACTAATGTCCCGCAAAGAATCCATCATGAGTCTGCTGAAAGCAAAATATTATATCTATACTATCGGCGAGATCGTCCCATTTGTCTTGATGATTCCCGCCATTATAATGGATAAAGTTCCCTTACTGGGTATCTTTGCCTGGTTCTTCTATACCACCGGTTTTATCTATTTTTGTTTCTTCCAACTGGCTGTTTACAATAAGCAGACCGTAGCACTGAACGAGAAAGTGACAAGCCGCCAGACCAACAGTGCCATACAAATGGTTGTCAACTTCGGAGCTTTCGGTATCCCATTGATCCTGTATTCTGTGTTGAATGCATTTCTGGGTGAAACGGTCGCCTACTCTATCCTGCTCGCCATCGGGCTTGGATTCACACTGACTTCTCCGCTTTGGATCAGAAACGTCTATAATCGTTTCATGAAACGGAGATACGAGAATATGGAAGGCTTCAGAGACAGCCGCCAATAAGAGATTTACGATTGAACCGATTAGTCATTTACGATAAAAATACCAAGACAATGATAAGCATCAATAATCTTCAAAAGAAATTCGGCGAAAAGATAGCCGTAAACATAGATCACTATGAAATCAATCAAGGCGATATGCTCGGATTGGTAGGAAACAACGGTGCCGGTAAAACAACACTTTTCCGGTTGATGCTCGACTTACTGAAAGCGGATAATGGGAATGTTGTCATCAATGACATTGACGTCAGTCAAAGTGAAGACTGGAAAAACTTCACAGGTGCTTTCATTGACGATGGATTTCTGATAGACTACCTTACCCCGGAAGAGTATTTCTACTTTATCGGGAAAATGTACGGACTGAAAAAAGAAGAGGTGGACGAACGCCTTCTGCCGTTCGAACGTCTGATGAGCGGAGAAGTGATCGGACAAAAGAAACTGATCCGTAACTACTCAGCCGGTAATAAACAGAAAATCGGCATCATCTCCGCTATGCTTCATTATCCTCAGTTGCTGATACTCGACGAACCGTTCAATTTCCTCGATCCCAGTTCGCAATCCATTATCAAACATATGCTCAAAAAGTATAGCGAAGAGCATAATGCAACTGTAATCATTTCCAGCCACAATCTGAATCATACGATAGATGTATGTCCGCGTATTGCCCTGCTGGAGAATGGCGTCATCATCCGGGATATTATGAATGAGAATAATTCTGCTGAAAAAGAACTGGAAGACTACTTCAATGTAGAAGAATAAAGTTACTTATAATTTTACGATATACGAAAAGAAAGATAGCCGATGAGAGTGAACTTCAAACTAATCTTCATACTGACAGGACTGATCCTTATCCTTAGTTCCTGCCGCACGTCTGCTCCCCGTCTGGATTACCAGGCACTGGCACGCGCCTCCATCCTGCTGGGCGTGGACATCAATATGGAAGATAACCACAAGCTCTATCTGGAATCGGCCGAATGGATTGGTGTTCCTTATCGTGGAGGCGGCGATTCAAAACGCGGTACCGACTGTTCGGGACTCACCTACCAGATATACCGGAAAGTATACCGTACTCAGGTTCCGCGAAATACCGAAGACCTGAGAAAAGAAAGTACCAAAGTCGCCAAACGGAATTTGCGAGAAGGCGATCTGGTATTCTTCAGCAGTAGCCGTTCCCGAAAAAAGGTAGCTCACGTAGGTATCTATCTCAAAAATGGGAAATTCATTCATGCCAGTACCAGCAAAGGAGTGATTGTCAGTCGACTGAGCGAAGACTATTACACCAGACACTGGATATCCGGAGGAAGAATTCGCTGATTATCAACTTAAAAACATATAGAATCATGAAATCGTTTATTGGAGCAGTCATATTTATCTGCGTAGCTTTAAGCGCAAACGCACAGCTTTTATGGAAAGTATCTGGTAACGGACTTAGCAGCCCTTCATACATTATGGGGACTCACCATCTCGCTCCGTTGAGTGTCAAAGACGGCATCGCCGGACTACAGAAAGCGATGGATGAAACACAACAGGTATATGGAGAACTGAAAATGTCGGATATCCAGTCTCCGGCCACCATCCAGAAGATGCAGAAAATGATGATGATCGAAAGCGATACGACTCTGACTACCCTCCTCTCACCGGAAGATTACGAAACCGCTAATAAATTCTGCAAGGAGAACCTGATGATGGACCTCAACATGGCACCCAAAATCAAACCGGCTTTCTTACTGAACAACATAGCAGTAGTGGCGTACATCAAGCACATCGGAAACTATAATCCACAAGAACAGCTCGATACTTATTTCCAGACTCAGGCAACGCAGAAAGGGAAAAGAGTGGATGGACTGGAAACTCCGGATTTCCAGTTTAACCTGCTATACAATGGAATTTCCCTGCAACGTCAGGCCCAACTGCTCATGTGTACCCTCAATAACATCGACAAAGAGGTGGAAAGCCTCAAAAGACTGACAGATGCCTATATGAAACAGGATTTGGAAACCATGCTGAAAATCAACGAAGAGCGCAAAGGAAATCAATGTGATGCACTTCCCGCAGAAGAAAACGCCCTAATTTACGACCGCAATAAAACATGGGTACAGAAACTAGCGGCTATCATGAAAGCCGCTCCTACCTTTGTTGCAGTCGGCGCTTTGCACCTGCCGGGTGATAAAGGCTTATTAAATTTACTGAAAAAACAGGGATATACAGTAGAAGCAGTAAAATGATGAATTATAAAACTTATTTATTCGATTTCGACTATACACTAGCCGATTCATCACGGGGTATCGTTACTTGTTTCAGAAATGTACTTAATCGTCACCAATATACGAATGTCACCGACGAAGCGATCAAACGTACCATTGGTAAAACACTGGAAGAATCTTTCAGCATACTGACCGGAGTCACCGACTGGGAACAGCTCACCGCTTTTCGACAAGAGTACAGACAGGAAGCGGATGTTCACATGAACGTGAATACCCGCCTTTTTCCTGATACACTCTCTACTCTGAAAGAACTAAAAGAGCGAGGTGCCCGCATCGGCATTATCTCTACTAAATACCGTTTCCGTATACTTAGTTTTCTGGATGAGTATCTGCCGGAAAACTTTCTCGACATAGTGGTAGGCGGAGAAGATGTACAAACTGCCAAGCCTTCACCGGAAGGAGTAAAATTCGCTCTCGAACACCTGGGCAGTACTCCGCAAGAAACCTTATACATCGGAGACAGTACTGTAGATGCCGAAACAGCACAAAATGCGGGAGTAGATTTTGCAGGTGTCCTTAATGGAATGACTACTGTTGACGAACTCAGAGCATATCCGCACCGGTTTATTATGGAGAACTTATCCGGTTTGCTATATATCTGATTATCTTCTGCTACAACAGCAAAAAAATAAAGGAAATATTTGTCTGAAACAAATAAAAGAAGTACTTTTGTGCCCGATTATTCCGCAACGGGTTCGACAAAGAGCTCTTTAAGTGATTAAAGACCACCCGCCGGAGCTAACTTATACATTATATATAAGATGTACGCAATTGTAGAAATTAACGGTCAGCAATTTAAAGCAGAAGCTGGTCAGAAACTGTTCGTTCACCACATTGAAGGTGCAGAAAACGGTTCAACTGTAGAATTTGAAAAAGTTCTTTTGGTAGACAAAGACGGAAACGTAACTGTAGGTGCTCCGACTGTAGAGGGTGCTAAAGTTGTTTGCCAGGTTATTTCAAACTTGGTTAAAGGTGACAAAGTGCTTGTATTCCACAAGAAAAGAAGAAAAGGTTACAGAAAACTGAACGGTCACCGTCAGCAGTTCACAGAGTTAACAATCACAGAAGTAGTAGCTTAATCATTTAAAAAGTAAGAAGAAATGGCACATAAAAAAGGTGTCGGTAGTTCTAAGAACGGCCGCGAATCACATAGCAAAAGATTAGGCGTTAAGATATTTGGTGGCGAAGCTTGCAAAGCAGGTAATATTATCATTCGTCAAAGAGGTACTGAATTCCACCCGGGTGAAAACATCGGAATGGGTAAAGACCACACTCTTTTCGCTTTAGTAGATGGTACAGTTAGCTTTAAAGTAGGTAGAGAAGACAGAAGATATGTTTCTATCATCCCTGCTGAAGCAACAGAAGCATAACCTGCACAACTGAAAATATTCAAGAAAAGGAGATGTAATCCAAACGATTGCATCTCCTTTCTTTTTTTATGCAGATTTTCATTGCTCGCTTATTCGTTTTTTCTTTATCTTTGTAGCCTTAATAAAGAAAGTTCATAAAAAGTATAGATATGCTTACCATTAAACAAATTACAGAAAATACAGAGGCGGTGCTCCGCGGACTGGAAAAGAAGCATTTCAAGAATGCAAAAGAGACGATTGACGAAGTCATCGCCCTCAACGACAAGAGACGTACTACGCAAAACCTATTAGATAAGAACCTGGCAGAGGTTAATTCACTTTCCCGCACGATCGGTCAGCTGATGAAAGAAGGAAAGAAAGAAGAAGCCGAAGCTGCACGTGCACGTGTTGCCGAACTGAAAGAAAGCAACAAAGCACTGGACGCTACCATGACACAGGCTGCTACAGACATGCAGAATGTACTTTATACGATCCCTAACATTCCTTATGACAGCGTACCCGAAGGCGTAGGTGCCGAAGACAATGTCGTAGAAAAGATGGGAGGCATGGAAACAGAACTTCCCAAAGATGCACTGCCTCACTGGGAACTGGCTAAAAAATACGATTTAATCGATTTCGATCTTGGTGTAAAGATTACAGGTGCAGGTTTCCCCGTATACAAAGGAAAAGGTGCCCAACTGCAACGTGCCCTGATCAACTTCTTCCTGGACGAAGCACGCAAATCCGGATACACAGAAATCATGCCGCCGACAGTAGTCAATGCCGCTTCCGGTTATGGCACAGGACAGCTTCCCGACAAAGAAGGACAGATGTATCATTGCGAAGTAGATGATCTCTACCTGATCCCGACAGCCGAAGTACCTGTCACTAACATCTACCGTGATGTTATCCTGGAAGAGAAGCAGTTGCCGATCATGAACTGCGCATACACACAATGTTTCCGTCGCGAAGCCGGTTCTTATGGTAAAGACGTACGCGGCCTGAACCGCCTGCATGAATTCTCCAAAGTAGAATTGGTACGTATCGACAAACCGGAACATTCCAAAGAATCTCACCAGCAAATGCTTGACCACGTAGAAGGCCTGTTGCAGAAACTGGAACTTCCATACCGCATACTCCGCCTGTGTGGTGGTGATATGAGCTTTACCGCTGCACTTTGTTTCGACTTCGAAGTATACTCCGAAGCACAGAAACGCTGGCTGGAAGTAAGTTCCGTATCCAACTTTGACACTTACCAGGCCAACCGACTAAAATGCCGTTACCGTAGCGCAGAAAAGAAAACAGAACTCTGCCATACATTAAATGGATCAGCACTGGCACTACCACGTATCGTCGCCGCTTTATTGGAAAACAATCAAACCCCCGAAGGAATTAGAATTCCTAAAGCATTGGTTCCATACTGCGGTTTCGAAATGATAGACTAAGAAACTTTCTACTCCTGTAAGAATGAGACATCTCTGCCCCTTACAGGAGTTTCCTTTATTAACCTTTAACACATTTACCCCCATGACAAAAAACACAAAAAGTTTTGCATTGCCATTGGCATTCATTGGCGTCATGTTCTTTTCACTGGGCTTCGCCCTTGGTATCAACTCAGTATTAGTCCCCGTATTGAAGGGATCGCTGGAAATCAGTTCGGCGGAATCATATCTGATTATCGCTGCCACTTTCATCCCGTTTCTTATTTTTGGTTATCCGGCAGGACTTACGATTAAAAAGATCGGATACAAACGGACGATGGTTCTGTCATTCCTTATGTTTGCCATAGCCTTCGGACTTTTCATACCATCGGCAAGCTATGAAAGTTTTCCTCTGTTTTTATTGGCTTCCTTTATCAGCGGAACTGCCAACGCTTATCTGCAAGCTGCCGTAAACCCGTATATCACGATTCTGGGACCGATAGACAGCGCCGCCAAACGTATCAGCATTATGGGTATATGCAATAAACTCGCATGGCCGATTCCACCTTTATTCCTGGCTTTCCTTATCGGAAAAGAAGTGACCGACATTACGGTAGCTGACCTGTTTCTGCCGTTCTACGTTATTATCGCCGCATTCATCGCACTAGGTATTATCGCATACATGGCTCCCCTACCGGAAGTCAAAGCCGTCGGCGAAGATGACAGCGAAGAGGCAGCCGAAGCCTGTCCTTACGCTGCAAAGAAAACTTCCATCTGGCAATTCCCGCATTTATTATTAGGCTGTCTTGCCCTCTTCTTATATGTAGGTGTAGAAACCGTATCACTGGGTACATTAGTAGATTATGCCACCAGCCTTCATTTGGAAAATGCAGCAATGTATGCCTGGATTGCTCCGATAGGCATTGTGATCGGTTACATCTGCGGCATCATCTTCATCCCTAAATATATGAGCCAGGCTACAGCACTGAAGATTTGTTCGGTTCTGGCTATCATCGGTTCCGTACTGGTAGTACTTACACCTGCTGATATATCCATCTATTTCATCTCATTTATGGCATTGGGATGTTCTTTAATGTGGCCTGCCCTGTGGCCTTTGGCTATGGCAGATTTAGGAAAGTTCACCAAATCCGGTTCATCTCTTCTGATCATGGCAATGGCAGGCGGTGCTGTTATTCCTACCTTATTCGGCTATCTGAAAGACATTTCCGATATTCAGAAAGCATATTGGATTTGCCTTCCCTGCTTCCTGTTTATTCTATATTATGGGGTAGCCGGATATAAAATCAGAACGAAATAAATAAAGATATTCACATGGATATGGAAAGTCACTCATCAAAAGAGTGACTTTTCTTTTTATATTTCGTAAATAAGCCGTATCTTTGCCGAAATTTATAACATTCTGATAGCAGTTACGTAATAATACCAACAAATTAATTAGATAATGAACAAAATCATTAGCAAAGAACGCTTTTCTGAGAAAGTGTTTAAACTTGAAATTGAAGCTCCTTTAATTGCTAAATCCCGCAAAGCCGGACACTTCGTCATTGTACGTGTAGGCGACAAGGGAGAACGTATGCCTCTGACGATTGCCGGTTCTGATTTGAAGAAAGGCACCATCACTCTGGTGATACAGGAAGTCGGGCTCTCCTCTACCCGTCTTTGTGAATTGAACGAAGGTGATTATATCACTGACGTAGTAGGTCCGCTCGGACAAGCTACTCATATTGAGAATTTCGGAACAGTTGTTTGTGCTGGTGGTGGTGTAGGTGTTGCTCCGATGCTTCCTATCGTGCAGGCTTTGAAAGCTGCCGGAAATAAAGTGATCACTGTATTGGCAGGACGTAACAAAGACCTTATCATTCTGGAAAAAGAAATGCGCGAAAGCTCCGATGAGGTGATTATCATGACAGACGACGGCTCTTACGGGCGTAAAGGTCTGGTAACTGAAGGCGTGGAAGAAGTCATCAAACGTGAAAAGGTGGATAAATGCTTCGCCATCGGCCCTGCTATCATGATGAAGTTCGTTTGTCTGCTGACAAAGAAATATGAGATTCCTACCGACGTTTCATTAAATACCATCATGGTAGACGGAACCGGTATGTGTGGTGCTTGCCGTATCACGGTAGGAGGAAAAACGAAGTTCGTTTGTGTCGACGGTCCCGAATTCGACGGTCATCAGGTGGACTTTGATGAAATGTTGAAACGTATGGGTGCGTTCAAAAAGATTGAGCGTGAAGAGATGAACAAACTCCAGCCCGAATGTGAAGCAACGAAAGAGATAGATGAGAAAAGCCGCAACGCAGCCTGGAGACAGGAACTGCGCAAATCGATGAAACCGAAAGAACGTACAGCTATTCCACGTGTCGAGATGAACGAACTTGATGCCGAATACCGTTCACATAGCCGCAAGGAAGAAGTAAACCAGGGTCTGACCGCCGAGCAAGCAGTTACAGAAGCCAAGCGTTGTCTGGACTGTGCTAACCCTGGATGTATGGAAGGGTGTCCGGTAGGTATCGACATTCCGCGCTTCATTAAGAACATCGAGCGTGGCGAATTCCTCGAAGCAGCCAAAACACTGAAAGAGACAAGTGCGCTTCCGGCTGTATGCGGCCGTGTCTGCCCACAGGAAAAGCAATGTGAATCTAAATGTATACACTTGAAGATGAATGAAAAACCGGTAGCTATCGGTTATCTGGAACGCTTCGCTGCCGACTTCGAACGTGAAAGCGGACAGATTTCAGTACCTGTCATTGCCGAAAAGAACGGCATCAAAGTAGCGGTGATCGGTTCGGGTCCTGCCGGATTATCATTCGCAGGTGATATGGCAAAATACGGTTATGATGTAACAGTATTCGAGGCACTCCACGAAATCGGTGGTGTATTAAAATATGGTATTCCGGAATTCCGTCTGCCAAACAAGATTGTAGATGTAGAAATAGACAATCTCGTTCAAATGGGCGTTACTTTCATCAAAGACTGTATCGTAGGAAAAACAATCAGTGTGGAAGATTTGAAGGAAGAAGGTTTTAAAGGAATATTTGTCGCTTCCGGTGCCGGTCTGCCTAACTTTATGAATATACCGGGCGAAAACTCGATCAATATCATGTCTTCCAACGAATACCTCACCCGTGTCAACCTAATGGATGCTGCGAGCGAAGACTCTGACACTCCGGTAGCTTTCGGCAAGAATGTGGCTGTCATCGGTGGTGGTAATACTGCTATGGACTCTGTCCGTACAGCCAAACGCCTGGGTGCTGAACGTGCTATGATCATCTACCGCCGTTCGGAAGAAGAAATGCCTGCACGTATCGAGGAAGTGAAGCATGCCAAAGAAGAAGGAGTCGAATTCCTGACATTGCACAATCCGATTGAATATATTGCCGACGAACAAGGTTGCGTGAAACAGGTCATTCTCCAGAAGATGGAATTAGGAGAGCCGGATGCTTCCGGACGTCGCAGCCCTGTAGCCATTCCGGGAGCTACGGAAACAATCGATATCGATCTGGCCATCGTCAGTGTCGGTGTATCTCCGAACCCGATTGTTCCGAGTTCCATTAAAGGACTGGAATTAGGACGCAAAGGAACCATTGCCGTAGATGACAATATGGAATCATCTATTCCGATGATCTATGCCGGCGGAGACATTGTGCGTGGCGGAGCTACCGTAATCCTTGCCATGGGAGATGGCCGTAAAGCCGCTGCTGCCATGAATGAACAACTGCAAAGCAAGTAAAAAGGACCACCTTATTATAACAGAAAGCCCCGTCTGCTGAATGCAAACGGGGCTTTCTTATCACAAGATACTTCTTACTTCAGTACGCTATTCGTCGCAGGGTCCGGGAAAATCACGGTCGGTTTAAACGACTTCGCTTCCTCAAAATCCATCAATGCGTACGACATGATAATCACAATATCATCCGGTTGCACCTTGCGGGCGGCAGCACCGTTCAGACAAATCTTACCGGAACCGCGTTCACCTTTGATAATGTAGGTTTCAAAGCGTTCGCCATTGTTGTTATCAGCGATGTACACTTTTTCTCCCGGAATCATGTTGGCAGCATCCAGCAGGTCTTCGTCAATCGTGATACTACCCATGTAGTTCAAGTTTGCCTCTGTGACACGTGCACAATGAATTTTCGACTTCAACACTTCAATCATCATAAGGTTTCGTCTTTTTTTAATTTAGATTTCTTTATACTTGATATTATCAATCAGTCTGACCTCTCCGCAGAACACTGTGATACAGCCTACTACATACTGAGAATCCTCCCAACTGCTTACCTTTTGCAGCGTGTTTCCATCAACGATTTCAAAATACTCCAAACGCAATCCCGGAGCAGCCTCTATCGCCTCTTCTACCATCTTCTGCGTCTCACTCACTGTGTGAGATGCTGCAAAGGTACGACTTTTAAATAATGTCTGAGAAATATTTAAAGCATTTTCACGTTCTTGTGCCGATAAACGTTTATTCCGACTGCTCAGAGCTAGTCCGTCTTCCTCACGAACGATAGGACAACCTACAATTTCCAGTTTATAATCCATCTGACGAACCATCTCCCGAATAATCGCCAGTTGCTGGAAATCTTTCTCTCCGAAATAAGCACGATCCGGTTGCACCGCGTCAAACAACTTGCTGACAATCTGGCAAACTCCGTTGAAATGCCCCGGACGGAAAGCCCCTTCCATCACCGTATCCAACGGAGCATAGCTGAATTCACGCGTATCCGGCTGCGGATACATCTCTTCTACTGAAGGAGCAAAGGCAAATGCTGCACCGCAATCTTCCAACAAGCGGCAGTCAGCATCCAGTGTACGCGGATACTTTGCTAAATCGTTTTTATCGTTAAACTGAGTGGGATTTACAAAAACACTCACTACTGTTACACCATTCTCACTTACGCTGCGCTTTACCAGTGATGCGTGTCCTGCATGTAAAGCACCCATTGTGGGTACCAGTCCTACCTTCTTACCCTGGGCTCTCAGTGCCGTCAATTCGGCCTGTAAGTCCTTGATAGTGTGTATTACTTTCATTTTTGTTAATTGGTTTATGTTTTGGTCGTTTGCAAAAACTCTGCAAAATAAACTAATATTTGCCACATAAAGAAAGAATATGGTATTTAAAGTTCCTTTTTTTTGCTATCTTTGCAGAATATTATAGTGAACTATTGTTATTATGACAAAGGCGAATAAAGTTTTATTTATTACTCAAGAGATTACACCTTACGTTTCAGAATCCGAAATGGCCAATATAGGTAGAAACCTTCCACAGGCAATACAAGAAAAAGGCCGTGAAATCAGGACATTTATGCCTAAATGGGGAAACATTAACGAACGCAGAAATCAACTGCATGAAGTAATTCGCCTCTCCGGTATGAACCTGATCATCGACGATACTGATCACCCCCTTATTATAAAAGTTGCTTCTATTCAATCCGCACGTATGCAGGTATATTTCATCGATAATGATGATTATTTCCAGAATCGCTTGCAGACAGCGGATGAAAATGGTGTGGAATACGATGACAACGACAGTCGTGCTATCTTTTATGCACGCGGTGTGCTGGAAACAGTGAAGAAACTTCGCTGGTGTCCCGACGTCATCCACTGTCATGGATGGATGACGGCATTGGCTCCTCTTTATATTAAGAAGGCCTACAAGGACGAACCCTCGTTCCGTGATGCTAAAGTTGTATTCTCGGTATATGAAGATGATTTCAAGAATACGCTCAGTGAAGATTTTGCAACCAAACTGATGTTGAAAGGCATCACCAAGAAGGATTTGGCTGGTTTGAAGGAACCGGTAGACTATGCGGCACTTTGTAAACTTGCCGTTGATTATTCTGACGGAATCATACAAAACAGCGCAAAGGTAGACGAATCAATCATTGAGTACGCCCGTCAATCAGGCAAACTGGTACTTGATTATCAGGATCCGGAAAACTACGCAAACGCTTGCAACGAATTCTACGATCAGGTATGGGAAACCACTACAAATAAAGAAGAAGAATAAAAATCTAGATACGACAATCATGAAAGCAAAATATGCCTTGATAGCTTTACTGGCAATCACATTTTTCGGATGCGATGATAATACAGGCGGACTGGGATTAGGAATGTTCCCGGGCAATGACCAAAATATCAAAGGAAAGTTATCCACGTTTGATGTAACTACTAAATCAATTCCTACTGGAAAGATCTATGCCAAAACCAACATCGGATATGTTGGAAAGTTCACTGATGAAACATTCGGTACTTATCAGGCAGGCTTCCTTGCTCAACTGAATTGTCCGGATGGCTTAACTTTTCCTGAAGTATATACAGAAAAGAAAGATGCTAGCGGTAAAGTTATCTCAGCTACAGGAAAAATGGTTATAACTAATGAAGATGACGAAACGATTGAAATCATTAAGGATGACCAAGGTAATCCTATTGGCAACATACGTACTACCGAACTTTTCTTATTGTATGATAACTATTTCGGTGACTCACTGACTGCTTGTAGATTGAGTGTTTATGAATTAGGTGGAGATAATAAAGAAACACTAAACACAGATAATGCGTATTATACAAATATTATTCCTGAAGAATTCTATGATAGCCAGAATCTTTTAGGAACAAAAGCTTATACAGCCGTAGACTACTCCCTATCTGAAGAAGACCGTAATTCAAGTACATACGTACCCTATATTCACGTTGCTTTTAAAGAAGACAGAGCTAAAGAAGTGGGCAAAAATATTCTAGAAGCATCAAGAGCAGCTGGAAAAAAATTTAATAATCAGTTATTTGGAAAAGCCTTTCCAGGGATTTACGTAAAAAGCGATTATGGTGACGGAACAGTACTTTATGTAGATCAAGTACAAATGAGAGTAGTATACAAATGTTATGCTACAGATTCCATCACAGGCATTAAATTAAAAAAGCAAGATGGAGTTAACGATTCAACCTATTATACTTGGCGTCAATTTGCTTCTACCAGAGAAATTATTCAGGCTAATCAATTAAGTAATGACGAACAAGCCATTAATGAAAGAATAAATGAAAAAACCTGTACTTATTTAAAAAGTCCGGCAGGTATATTCACTGAAGCTACATTACCAATTTCTGACATAGAGAACGAATTAACTGGCGATACCTTAAATGCAGTAAAACTGACATTCACTAATTACAATCAATCAAGTGACAAGAAGTTTGGCATGTCTATACCATCTACTGTAATGCTTGTACGCAAGAAATTCCAGGATAGCTTCTTTAAAGACAATAAGTTGAGCGATGGTGTATCTTCTTATCTAACTTCACATACAAGTAGTACAAATCAATATGTATTCAGCAACATCACCAAATTGGTAAATGCCTGCATTGCAGAAAAGGAAGAGGCTAAGAAAGCAAAGGGTAGTGAATGGAATGAAGCTGACTGGTTACAAAAAAATCCAGATTGGAATAAGGTAGTACTTATACCTGTACTTGTGACTTATGACTCTTCAAACACTACAACCGGTCAGGCTAATATTATTAGAATACAACATGACTTAAAACCTGGTTATGTACGTCTGAAAGGTGGAGAAGCTGGAGAAAATCCAGGTGGTGAGAATTACAAGTTGAAACTTGAAGTTATTTCTACAGACTTCGGATTAACAACTAAGTCAAACTAAAAAGATATATAAAATAAACAGCGCGGGTTACTTCGGTAATTCGCGCTGTTTATTTTATATGTACCTGTCACTGGAATTAATAGCAAACAAGCCCTTTTCGGACAATCCCATTCCTATATAACATTCCAATATAACATCGCAATATAAAAAACAACCGTGAGGTGATTCCCATCTCCCCACGGTTACAACCAGTTAATTTATTATTATCTTATTCTTCTTTCTTTGCAGTAGCTTTCTTGCGAGTAGCTTTAGCTACTGGTTCTTTTTTCGCAGCGACTTTCTTGGGAGCTTTTGCAGCTCCTTTTTCAGCTTTTGCCTGCCATTTGGTTACTTCCTTTTGCAGTTCGGCTATCTCCTCACCCTGATTCTTAATAGTAGTCAGCAGAGAGTTAAGCTCTTCATTATCTACATCAACAGGATACAGTGAATCTACTCGTTTGATAAAGTCGCCCAAGATATTCATGTAGTTAGTAAAGGCATCGTAAGGAGAGTCATAGATACCACGATTCAGCCAGATACCTGTATTCTTGGTAGTCATGAAACGGAAGTTATTGCTGGCTTGCAGATAATCCCAGTCCTGCTTGATACGACGGTCGTCACACAGATGAACACGTTCTGCTACGCTATACAACTTGTTGAAAGCCTCACGCTGCAGGATATTACCCAGCCAACTGCTTGTATCTCTTTCTTCGTCCACCCATGACATTGGATAAGGAACATCCAGTTGAGATACAGATTTCAATTTAGATACAATCTCTGTTGGAGTAGAGAACGTGATACCCTTTGATTTAGCACATTCGGGCAATGCTTTCAGGAATTCCAGGATATTGGAAGAAAGCGGCTGAGCCATACCCAATGCACTTAATTCCATAAAGATATTAATCACTTGCTCTTCTTGTGGCAACGCATCAATCCAGTTAATATACTTATCAGCAAATAATGGATATTCCGGCCATTCCGAATTGGAGAAACGCAATCCTATATCATCAGAAAGTTTAAAGTCTCTCAACAGCAATTTGAGACTCGGAGCCTGATTGCAGTGATATACATAGTGCGGGCTCTTCCATCCCAATACATGTTTTGCACCTTCCGTCAGCATTCCCTTAAAGCCCATAGAAGCTACCAGTCCACCTATTTCATCCGAATAAATCAAGCTGGAATTGCGGAACACCTTCGGTTCTTTGCCAAACATCTGTTTCATTTTATCACGCTGGCGAAGCACTTCTTCACGGAAGCAGTCTTCGTTAGCCAAAGATGACAAGCCGTGTGAATAAGGTTCGCAAAGGAACTCACAACAACCGGTATCATTCAACTGATGCAGCAAGTCAATCACCGCCGGAGCATGAATTTCAAGTTGCTCCAATGCCACACCGGAAATAGAAAGCGCCACTTTGAAAGCTCCTCCCGAGTTTTTCACCATCTCGATCAACGTGCTGAGAGCAGGTATATAAGATCGTTCGGCAACCTCATTCATACCGGTTTCATTTGCATAGTCATCATAGTAATAATGATCGGTGCCGATATCGAAAAAACGGTAGCGTTTCAAGTGTATAATCTGATGTATTTCGAAATAAAGACAGATCGTTCTCATAGTCTATATCATTTTATTGTTTACCATAATTTTTAATAACCTCATCATAGATACCGCGAACTTTATATCCCACGTTCTCCCATTTAATCTCATCCACTTCTTTCTTACCCTCTTCTTTCAGGTACTCGTACATAGCCGGGTAAGTACAGATAGAATAAATGGCATCCGCCATAGCGTGAATATCCCAGTAGTCCGTTTTAATACATTTATCCAAAATTTCGGCACAGCCGGATTGCTTGGATATAATGGAAGGTACACTACATTGCATAGCCTCCAACGGAGAGATACCGAATGGCTCAGATACAGAAGGCATAATGTATACATCACTGGCTTTCAGCACTTCGTACACCTGCTTTCCCTTCATAAAACCGGGGAAATGGAAACGGTCCGCAATACCGCGTTCGGCTACCAGACGAATCATCTGATCCATCATATCACCACTACCGGCCATTACGAAACGGACATTGCGCGTACGGTGCAATACCATTGCTGCAGCCTCTACAAAGTATTCCGGTCCTTTCTGCATGGTAATACGTCCCAGGAAAGTAACGACCTTTTCGCTCGGATTCTTTTGAGGAACAATATCCTGTATCTCTTGTGACAAAGGAGAAACGGCATTATGCACAGTAGACACCTTCTTCGGGTCCTGAAAATACTTATGGATCACAGTCTGACGGGTCAGTTCGCTCACACACATGATGTGGTCGGCATTGTCCATACCATTCTTCTCAATGGCATACACTGTCGGATTGACATTGCCGCGACTACGGTCGAAATCAGTAGCATGCACATGGATCACCAATGGCTTACCAGATACTTGCTTGGCATGTATCCCTGCCGGATAAGTCAGCCAGTCATGAGAATGAATGATATCAAACTCCTGCTGACGTGCTACCACCCCGGCAACGATCGAATAGTTATTGATCTCTTCGTGCAGGTTGTCCGGATAACGTCCGGAGAACTCGATGCATCCCAGATCATTCGTATTGAGATAGTTGAAGTCGGCATAGATATGATCGCGCAAGTCATAGAATAATTGCGGGTCCATATAACTGCCTACGCGTCCTTTCACATAGTCCCAACCGACATTTTTCCACACTACCGGCGTGCTGTTCATGCCGATAATTCTCAAAAAGCTCTGATCTTCGTCTCCCCATGGTTTGGGAATACAGAATGTAATCTCCAGATCATCCTGCTGAGACATTCCTTTTGTCAGACCATAACTGGCAGTCCCTAACCCTCCTAAGATATGCGGGGGGAACTCCCATCCAAACATTAAAACTTTCATTTTCGTTCCTCCTCTTTTTAATAATACTTAGACAGTAGCTTTAGAATACGCAGTACTTCGGCGACATTCATGGCAAACGATACAGCTCCGCGTCCTTTAAAAGGCGGATTACCATCGAAAAGTTCAGGCAACGAACTGATACAATGAATTGTCAGTTCATCTTCGAGACCAATAAGCTGGCGTTCAATGAACGACAGACCACTCATCTTATAAATTCGCAGATAGGCTTCCATATAGAATCCCATCAGCCAAGGCCAGGCTGTGCCTTGGTGGTAAGCGTAGTCACGCTGTATCTGAGGACCAACATAGTTAGGGTTATAGCCCCCGCTCTTCGGGCTCAAGGTACGGAGTCCCTTGGGGGTGAGCAACTCTTTGGTTGCGATGTCGAGCACTTGCTTCTTTTGCGCCCGGTCCAATGGAGAATAATCGAATGCTACGGCAAATATCATGTTGGGGCGTACGCTCCAGTCCATCATATTTCCGTCTACATAGTCAAGTAAATATCCATATTCGTTGCGGAACACTTCGATAAATGATTTTCCCGTCACTTCCGCCTGTACGTCAAGCGCATCGGCCAGAAGAACGTTTCCATCTTCACGAACCAGATCGGCAACGAAACGAAGCGCATTATACCACAAAGCATTAAACTCTACGATATATCCCGTACGGGGAATCACCGGATGTCCGTTTACGGTGGAGTTCATCCACGTAATCGCCTTATCGGTGCCATTGGCATAAAGCAATCCGTTTTCATGCAGGAAGAGGTTCTCATGTTTCCGCTGACGGATAAATTCGATGATATCTTTCAGCAGTTCGCCATATTTCTGACGGCATTGTTCGCGGGAGGTCTCCTTGGCATACTGTTGCAAAGCCCATACGGCCCAAAGCAGTACATCCGGATGTTCCATCTCGTAAATCTTGTATCCTGCCGGCTCATCATTGATGAAGCTTCGAATCGCTTTTTCCGCTGTCTTCATCACATCTTCAAACTGATCCACCTCGTCCAGCGCAAGTGTCAGTCCCGGCAAGGATATAAACATATCGCGAGCACGGCACTTGAACCACGGATAACCGGCAAGGATATAATGTTCTCCCTCCTGCTGATTATGGAACTGATGGGCTGAGTTTTTCAGACAGTGATAGAAGCTATCGCGAGGCGTACGGTCAGCCACTTCGGCTTCGAACGTCTGCTTCAGTCTGCGCGGAGTCACTTCGGAAGTACCCGCAGAAAAAACGATGCTTTCTCCTTTCTTTATATCCACTTCAAAATATCCCGGAACATATAGGTCTTCATTGAAGTCGTAGCCTCGCTCTTGTTCTTTCGGATATTCGAATCCACGATACCAGTCGGGCTGGAAATGGAACTCACAAGCCTTGTTCAACTGCATGAACAGTTCCGGATAACCGGGATACATACAAGTCTTGATACCATTTTCCACAAGTTGATAATCGCGGCTTGCCTGCGCATTCTCGTGAGTGTACTCTCGTACGCTCCGGAAAGCGAGGAACGGTCGGAAGCGCAACGTCGTCGCCGAGTGTGCGTCCAACAAAGTATAACGAATCAGGATTCTGTTTTCATTATGTACAAAGATTTTTTCTTTGCGTAACACTACTCCTCCAACACGGTAAGTTGTCGCCGGGATATGCTCACAATCGAATTCACGGATATACTTATGTCCATTCGGACTAAAGTTGTTTCCCTGATATTTATGCAACCCCAAGTTAAACTCAGCACCATGTTGAATTACCGTTTCATCAAGAGAAGATAGCAGCACATGATTTTCATCGTCGATATTGGGAACAGGAATTACCAACAGTCCGTGATATTTGCGTGTGTTACAATCAACAATCGTTGTACAATGATAAGCTCCTGCTTTGTTCGTCCGGAGAATCTCCCTTTGGAGACTTTCTTCCAGATTCGTCATGAGGGTCTTGTCAAATCGTAAATAACTCATAGTTGTGCATTATTTAAAGGTTAATTATTGGTCACTATATTCCTTATATATATCTATTGCTGTTCTGTATATATACCAGCCTGAGCATTGTATATATAGGTATAATGCCCAAATGTACAAATTCTAGATAAAAACAAAAATAAAAAGGCTTTTTATTTTCAGTTTTTGTGCAAATATTCGTAGTATTGCGTAAAATATCTAAAGAAAGGAAAGTAATGAAGCGAGATATTCAGCGTATCATGCTGGCTACAGCGGTGCCGTTGTTCCTAATTTTTATCCTATTTCTGCTAAAGATCGTTGAAGTCGGCATGGGCTGGGACTTCTCTCACATGGGGATATACCCTCTGGAAAAGCGAGGAATAACGGGTATTCTGACTCATCCGCTGATACACAGCGGGTTCAGCCATTTGCTGGCCAATACGTTGCCGCTATTTTTTTTATCGTGGTGCTTGTTCTATTTCTACAGGGGGATAGCCGGACGTATTTTTATGATCATCTGGATCGGAGCCGGACTGCTGACCTTCATTATCGGCAAACCGGGATGGCACATCGGTGCCAGCGGACTGATTTACGGACTTGCCTTCTTTCTTTTTTTCAGTGGTATCCTGCGGAAATATGTTCCTCTGATTGCCATCTCACTGCTTGTCACCTTTTTGTATGGAGGAATCATCTGGCATATGTTCCCCTACTTCTCTCCCGCCAATATGTCGTGGGAAGGACATCTCAGCGGGGGTATCATGGGAACACTCTGTGCATTCGGTTTCTTGAACCACGGGCCTCAACGACCAGAACCTTTTGCGGACGAAACGGATGAAGAAGAAGAATCTCCGGAAGAAGATATCAACGATCACAATACAACCGACTCTACGGATATTACCTCATAAATCCCGGTTACGACTTATGCAATGCCTCAATCAATAAAGTGATATTAGCAGTAAACAACCTTACTGAGATAGCGAGCAGGATGATACCGAAAAACTTACGGATGATGTAGATTCCCCCTTTTCCGAGGAAACGTTCCACACGTCCGGTCATGCTTACTACAAAGTAGACCCATAGCATATTCAGTATCAAGGCAATGATTATGTTAACACTGGCATATTCGGCACGAAGCGAAAGAAGCGTAGTAAAAGCTCCGGCCCCTGCCAGCAGCGGGAAGACAAGCGGAACGAGTGTCGCTTCCTTTATCGGCCCCTGATTTTTGAAGATTTCTATATCCAGAATCATTTCCAGAGACATAAGAAAAATAACGAATGCGCCCGCCACGGCGAATGATTCGATATCTACATGAAAAAGTTTCAGCATCATATCACCCGCGTAGAAGAAGCCTATCAGTAAGGCAAAGGAGATGACAGTAGCCTTTGTTGCATTCACATCTTTCCCCTTTTCCTTCAGGTTAATAATAATAGGTATAGAGCCGATAATATCTATTACTGCAAAAAGTACGATAAACGCACTGATCATTTGCTGCCAATTAAAACCCGTGAACATAATTCCTCCTTTTTTTTGCAAATATACTCTATTTTTATGCATTCAAACAATAAAAAAAACAAAAAGAAAGGGGATATGTGGATAGCAGTGTTGTATTATGAGTAAATTTGTACGATTAATAAGAGATTACAACGTATGGAAACAATGTTCGATACTTTGCTCCAATTACCTTTATTTCAGGGGCTTTGTCATGAAGATTTCACTAGTATTCTGGATAAAGTCAAGCTGCACTTTATCAAACATAAAGCTGGGGAAACCATCATAAAGAGTGGTAATCCCTGTACCCAACTTTGTTTTCTGTTGAAAGGTGAGATTTCTATTGTCACCAATGCAAAAGAAAACATTTATACGGTCATCGAACAAATCGAAGCTCCCTATCTGATAGAACCTCAGTCTTTATTCGGTATGAATACCAACTATGCTTCTTCTTATGTGGCACATACGGAAGTGCATACTGTTTGTATCAGCAAAGCATTCGTACTCAGTGATCTGTTCAAATATGACATCTTCCGCCTCAACTATATGAATATCGTCAGCAACCGGGCGCAAAATCTCTATTCCCGTTTATGGGATGAACCCACGCTGGATTTAAAAAGCAAAATTATCCGTTTCTTTCTGTCACATTGCGAAAAACCGCAAGGGGAAAAGACTTTCAAAGTAAAGATGGACGATTTGGCGCGTTGTCTGGATGATACTCGATTAAATATTTCTAAAACACTGAATGAACTACAGGATAATGGTTTAATCGAGTTGCACAGAAAAGAGATTCTGATTCCGGATGCTCAAAAACTACTTTAAGAGATTGACAGTTTGGGTAGAACAATCTAATATATATAAGGTAGAAAAAAGTCAAAAGAACAGTCTTCTAATTATTTTCAAAGGAAAAATCGACCTAATTATTTAAATTAATTGCATTACTTTTCATTCTGGAGAGCAATAGAGACCTTATGCCAAATTGAATAATTTTGAAGAAGTCGTAATAGGACTTGGTATTTTTATACCCCAAAGTATATTTTCTACTGTTTCCATAGGCTATTCAAAGGTTATTAAGTACATGTACTATTCTAAGACGGTGTAAAGTTATTAATAAAATCGAAAAATACAATATCTTTTTTATTTTAATTATCAACAAACACCTTTTTTTTAGAATCTCAATTCTACTATATAGTTCATAAATTGTCATCCCAAGCATCCATCAACCAATTAATCAATTATATATAAGACACTTATACACATACATACCAAGTCCTATTACGACTTAGCCCCAATTAATCAATATGATTATAACCTTAAATTAACATTTATGAAAACTCTTAGCAACAGCCCTCCGCCTTTCAAAACCGGAGAATTTGATCTCATTTTTTACTTTTATTTCAGCACAGATCAGAATAGGTATGATATGTATTCTGAGTTCATTATCAACTTCAATACCCCCAATTTAAGAAGATGAATAATAGCAGTCAAACACACCCATATATTTTCAAACTTACTCATACATACAAAAACAAACGTATACCCCTTGTATGCATACCCTAGTTCTACCCACATAGTAGACACACAAGAGTAGGTTTCCCTATCACTTTTTTTTAACCAATCTAATTATTAACCTTTTATCACAGAAAAACAATGCGAAAAAGAAGAGTTTATTGGACGCTGTTCATTACAGCTTTCGCGTGGTTAGCTTCCTGTTCAGATGACGACATCAATGGAAGCAGCGGGTTCAACCCAAACCAGCCTATTGAGATTACAGAATTTTATCCTGATTCCGGAGGTATAGCCACTCCGATGATCATCGAAGGCCGCAACTTCGGTACAGACACCACTGGCATGAAAGTCTATTTTGAAGATGTAGACGGGATCAGACATCCTGCCGGATTAGTCAGCAGTAACGGTAGCAGAATCTATGCATTTGTTCCCAAAGGACTCACCTTCAAAAGAGAGATGAATATTCTTGTAGAAAGAAGAACACCCGACGGTCAAGAATACATAGGCAAAGCACCAGACCAATTCCTATACAAGACACAAACCAGTGTTAGTACGGTAGCAGGACTTGCATCACCGGACAATAATATAAACACCGTTGGTGGTGACCTTGCCACATGTACTTTCTCCTCTCCTTTCTATCTCTGTATAGACGGTGAAGACAATATATTTGTGGTAGACCGTAAAGGAGACAGTGGAAAAGACAAACAACCAAACACAACCTGCCGTAATGAAAAAGGTGAAGGCGTAAACGGAAACATTTCAATGATTTCCATCGCCAGCAATTCTTCCATTGTATTAAAATATGGAACTGCATATATTAATGCACCGGCTTATTCTGATGAAAAAGATGCTGAAGCTGTTTACATTCCGGATGATGCCGGCATGAAATATTATGATATGCAAAAACTTCTAAATTATGTTCCCCGATATAGAACAGTCTTGAAATCAGAAGAACTCAGCACCGTAGACGAAAACAACTGGAAGCATTGCTTTGTAATCAACAAGCTGGATCATATGATCTATACGGTCATGTGGAAAGGGCAATTGGTTCGAATCAATCCTAAAAACCGTACAGCAGAAATTTTGCTAAAAAAAATATCTAATGTAGCAACAGGCGACGGCGGCAAAGCAGGAAGTGACTCCTATATCGCATTCAGCCCTATTAAAGGAGAAGAAAACGTACTCTATGTATCTCTTGCAGATTTTCACCAGATTTGGAGAGTGGACGTATCCAAGATCACTCCGGAAGATAAAGACACTTATAACGGAGAATCATACGCAGGAAAAGCAATCTACGAAGGAGTTATGAACGGGAAGGGCTGGGAAGACGGCTTGCTGAAGAACGCCAAATTCAGACACCCGCGCCAGATTTGTTTCACCGACGACGGAAAAATGTACATTGCTGACAGTGGTAATTCCTGCATCCGCGTAATAGATACTACTATGCCGAAAGAAAGAGCAGCCGTAACCACACCTATCGGTCTGCCGGGAGCGGAAGGTTATAAGGATGGAGGTCCGGAAATTGCCAAATTCCACTTCCCTTGCGGAGTAGCAGTCAACAGTGATGGAACTATTGTATATGTAGCCGACACACAGAACAAAGTGATTCGTAAATTATCCATTGAATAACCTTATACAAAATACAATATGAGAAATAATTTTCTACTGATTGTACTGATCATGGCGCTTATACCGCTGACGAGTTACAGTCAAGACAATAAGAAAAAACAGTTTACTGTAGCGGGGGTTGTAATAGACAAAACCGGTGAACCGCTACCGGGTACTACCATTTATGTTAAGAATGCACCGGGAGTGGGAACCTCAGCAGATATGGATGGTAAATTCAGTATCAAAGTAGATGCCAACCAAATATTAGTCATTCAGGCTATTGGAATGAAATCTATCGAGAAACTGGTGACTAAAGATGAAATGACACTCAAAGTTACATTGGAAGAAGATGACACCAAGCTTGACGAAGTAGTGGTCACAGGTATGACTTCACAAAAAAAGATATCAGTAGTAGGTGCAATCAGTACCATTGATGTAGCCCAGCTCAGTACTCCCGGTACTTCCCTCAACAACATGATCGGCGGACGGTTGGCTGGTGTCATCACCATGCAGAGTTCGGGCGAACCGGGAAAAAACATCTCCAACTTCTGGATTCGTGGTATCAGTACTTTCGGAGCCAGCTCCGGTGCATTAGTGCTGATTGACGGTATCGAAGGCCGCCTTGAAGACATTGATCCTGATGATGTAAAATCGTTCAGTATCCTGAAAGACGCCTCCGCCACCGCAGTGTATGGTACCCGAGGTGCCAATGGCGTGGTCTTGGTTACCACTAAACGTGGAGAAACAGGCAAACTTACCATCACAGGACGAGCAACATTAAAAGTATCGCACATCAAACGTCTGCCCGAATACCTGGGAGCTTATGACTACGCTCTCCTTGCCAATGAGGCACGTGCCATGTCGGGTGAAGACGACCTTTACTCCCGTCTGGAACTGGATCTGATAAAATACAATTTGGATAAAGACCTCTACCCGGATGTTAACTGGATAGATGAAATAATGAAACGCACATCTATCCAGCAGAATTATTACATCAATGCACAAGGAGGAGGCGACATAGCCAGATATTATCTTTCATTAGGGTATCAGGATGAAGGAGCGGCCTACCGGCAGGAAGACAACCTGTTCAAAAAGCCTTTGTCATATAAAAAAATAACCTATCGTGCCAATATTGACATGAATCTGACCAAAACAACCAAAGTTTATTTTGGTCTGGACGGATATATTTCCAACTATACCAGCCCGGGTGGACAAAACACGAATACGGTATGGTCAGCAGTCCGTCAGCTAACTCCACTGATGTTTCCTAAAACCTATTCAGACGGTACCTTCCCTTCTTATGGAAAACATGACCTTGCTTCTCCGTATGTCATGCTAAATAACACCGGATACACGCAAGATGAAACTCAGCGTAATATGCTTACACTCAAACTTGAACAGGAATTCGGAGGATTCCTGAAAGGAATGACAGCGTCGGTACAAGCGATGAGCGAAAATATCAATTATTTCAATGAAGGACGTTACATATGGCCTGACCTCTACCGCGCTACAGGAAGAAGTTCACAAGGGGTACTCATCAAAACATTGCGTACTGCCAAAGAGAACATGAAATATACACAAAATAACAACAGATACAGAAAATACTACATGGAAGCCAAAGCCAACTGGGACCGTACATTTGGTTTGCACTCACTAGGAGCATTGGCTTTATATTACATGGAAGATGTTCATAACACCCAATGGGACTATGACGCAATGGGTATTAATGCCATTCCTCAACGACGTCAAAACTTATCAGGACGTGTTTCCTATGGCTATAACAATTGCTATTTCATTGATGCAAACTTCGGTTATACAGGTTCTGCGCAATTCGAAAAAGGAAAAAGATTCGGTTTCTTCCCTTCCATTGCTGTAGGCTGGGTACCGACATCCTATAACTGGGTCAATGAGGCCATTCCCTGGTTAAGCTTCCTCAAGTTCCGCGGCTCCTACGGTCAGGTAGGTAATGACCAGATCAGTGGTGACCGGTTCCCTTATTTGACATTAATCAATGACAATGCCGCCTCTTACTGGGGATATCGTGAACGGGGTATTACAGAAACTGTGAAAGGAGCCGACAACCTTCAATGGGAAGTAGCAAAGAAACTCAACTTTGGTATCGATGCCAAGTTCTTCCACGACAAGCTCTCTGTCACTGTTGACTTTTTCCGCGATACACGTGATCACATCTTCCAGGATCGTGTGACGCTGCCTAAGTTTGTAGGTATGGTTACCGTCCCGAAATCAAATGTAGGAAAAATGCATAGCTATGGTTCTGACGGAAACTTCGAATTCTTCCACCAGATCAATAAAGACATGAGCTTCACTGTACGCGGCAATTACACTTTCTCTCAGAATATTATTGATTACTATGAAGAAAACAAGTTACCTTATGATTATCTGAGTGTAACCGGAAAACCCTTTAACATCCTTCGCGGATATATTGCAGAAGGTCTCTTCTCCAGTAAAGAAGAAATCAACACAAGTGCCGACCAAAGCGGATTCGGCCGCATTCGTCCGGGAGATATCAAATATCGTGACGTAAATGGAGACGGTATTATCAATGACGATGACAAAGTACCTTTGTCCTATTCCAACCAACTCCCCCGGGTAATGTATGGGTTCGGAGCCGATTTTCATTGGAAAGACTTAACCCTCAGCTTCCTTTTCAAAGGTTCGGCAAAAGTAGACTACTACCGTTCGGGACTCGGTAATGACGCAGGATGGATTCCCTTCTATAACGGAGAACTCGGCAACGTTATCAAGCTGGCCAACAATCCCAAGAACAGATGGACGCCCGCATGGTATTCAGGCACCACCGCTACGGAAAATCCCCATGCAGAATTCCCACGTCTCTCCTACGGAGGTAATACGAACAACTCCCAGCTTTCCTCTTTCTGGAAACGGAACGGTTCTTTCCTGCGCTTTCAGGAACTCAGTCTGAAGTACAACCTGAAGACTCCATGGATAAAAAAGACAGGACTATCTTCTGTCGATCTGGAGTTTGTTGCCAACAACCTTTTTACTATCGACAAAGTGAAGTATTTTGATCCGGAACAGGCATCTGCAAACGGGGCCGCTTATCCGATACCGGCAACTTACACGTTCCAGGTTTATCTTAAATTCTAAAAATAATATAGAACACTCATGAAAAAGTTATTCAAAATAATATTGGGAGCAACAGTAGGAAGTACACTACTACTCAGTTCCTGCAATTTTCTGGATGTAGACCCATACTTCGAAGCTACTTTCAAAGAAGACTCCATCTTTCACAGCAAGAAAAATGCTGAAGGTTATCTCTGGAACACTCCGAAAGGTTTTCCCGACGCAGGGGCTATCTGGGGAAATTCCTGGAATCCGGGGGAATCTGCTTCGGACGAAATAACACTTAAATATCAGACAAATGAATTTTGGGGACTACAATTTTCCGTAGGTACCATCAACAGCAGAAATCTGCCTATCCAAAACCAATGGTACGACATGTATGTCATTGTAGCAAGATGTAACAAAATGCTCAAAGAAGTCTACAATGTACCTGATATGAACGAAATGGACAGAAGACGTTATATCGGATATGTTCACTTTATGCGTGGGTACGCTTATTATCATCTTTTGATGAACTGGGGACCGTTGATTATCGTGGGCGATGAAGAACTGAGCACCTCCGAACCTGCCGAATATTATAATCGCGAACGGGCTACCTATGATGAGTCTGTAGATTATATATGCGATGAATTCCGACTGGCAACTCAAGGCATCTATTCAGCGGATGAGCAAAGCGTCAACTATTATCAACGTCCGACCAAAGGAGCAGCCATGGCACTCATCGCCCGTTTGCGCCTCTTCCAGGCTTCACCGCTTTTCAATGGCGGAGCTGCAGCCCGTAAATGTTTCGGGACCTGGAAACGTAAAAGCGACGGAGCCTACTATGTCAATCAAGAGTATAACCCGAGACGCTGGGCCGTTGCAGCAGCTGCCGCCAAACAGCTGACCAAAATGGGATACGAGCTACATACAGTGGAAGCAGATGCCCAGAACCCATATCCTCTGGCCTCCAATGTCCCTACTGCTAACTTCCCTGACGGAGCAGGCAATATCGATCCTTATCACTCTTACTCCGACATGTTCACAGGAGAAGGTATCATACAGACTAATAAAGAATTCATCTGGGCGATGGAATCCAGTAACGTCACTAACTATACCCATCACTCATTCCCTGTCAAGTTTGGCGGATGGGGTTCAATGTCTGTGCCGCAGAGGGTAATTGATTGCTATCTGATGGCAGATGGGCGGACTATTCATAATTCATCGGCAGAATATCCATATGAACCGGACTTCAGCAGACTCACCGGCGAATCCAAAAAACTGGGGACATACCTACTAAGGGAAAACGTACCTATGATGTACGCCAATCGTTCGGCACGCTTCTATGCCTCGATAGGTTTTCCGGGTCGCTACTGGCCGATGAGTTCAGCTTCTACCGACGCCTCCTACGTCAATCAGCAATTCTGGTATTCTCACGATGATACCAATGCCGGAATTGCCGGTGCCGGAAATAACGTAAACGACTACAGTGTCAGCGGTTATGTTCCCGTCAAATACATTCATCCGGACGACTCATGGGCTAACGGCAAAGGGAGTGTAAAAGGCGCATTCGTCACCAGCCCTAAACCGTTCCCTATCATTCGTTATGGTGAAGTGCTACTGGAATATGTAGAAGCATTGAACCGTGTAGAAGGTACAGTGACCGTAGAAGTATCCGACAATACAGGTACACTTATTGAGGAAACCGTTAGCCGTGATCCGGCAGAAATGGCTAAATATTTCAACATGATACGTTATCGCGTCGGCTTGCCGGGAGTAGATGCCAACGACATGGCAGAAGCAGACAATTTTGAAAAAATCATCCGTAATGAACGTCAGGTAGAGCTCTTTAACGAAGGATACCGATATTTCGATACGCGCAGGTGGGGAACCTATCTGGACGAAGATGCCAACAGCTCCAACTGGCGGGGACTGGATGTGACAAAAGACCGTACAAATGCCAACGGTAATGAAGGATTCTGGAATATTGTGACGATCAATACACAAAATGTGCGAGACCGCATTGCACTGCCTAAAATGGTATTCTTACCGATCCGCCATGATGAATTGCTGAAGGTTCCCAATGCCGACCAGAATTTCGGATGGGACAGATAATATCAAAACATGAATAACAGACTGAATATGAAAAAGAAATTTAATATAATGCTCTGCACCCTTATAGGTGTATTGAGTGCTTGCAATGAATACGATTTCGACCAGGAACAATACCGGAACGAAGTAGGCTTACTCAGTAATTCGAGTCTGATCTACGACCGGCAGGTGGCTAATGTAGGACAAGAAAAAGATACGATCTATCTGGTTGCCACGGTTAGCGGCTCACAAATAAGCCCTAACACACACCATGTAGCTCTTCTGGAATCGGACTCTTTGCTGAAAGCATACAACAAATCCAACTTTGATATAGAAAAAGAAAAATTTGCCAAACTGCTTCCCGATGAATGCTATGATTTTCCCAATAAGGAACTGGATATTCAGGCAGGCACTTCCAAAGTAATGTTTCCGATCTATCTGAAAAATCTGGAAAGGATTTCACCGGATTCTATTTATTTTCTGGATTACAAGATAGATCCGAAAAAAACACCTAATTATAATCCGGATAAAAGTCATGTATTATTGCGTATCTATAAAGAAAACTATTACGCAACGACAAAGACTTCTACCTACTACAATTATACAAGCAGTACGATTGTAATTCCTAACCCCAGTGGTAGTCCCGAAGTCCGTAGACCGACAAATGCCAATCAAGTATTCCCGATCGGTGCCAATTCGGTACGCATGATGGCAGGTGATGAAGATCTTGGCGATTATAAGACAGCAAGAAGCAGAATTGTATCTAAGAGTATCATTCTGGAAATTGGCGAGCAGCAACCGGAGAATCCTCAGGCCAGAGAACTTACCATCAGAGCGCATGACAGAGTTAATGATGTGGAAGTGGATCCGGTCGATGTAGTACAACTTACCCCAATCGATGATTACGACAACACATTCCTGTTAAACGCTATCCGTACTCCCGACGGACGTGCCACTTATTACAAAGAGTTCCGTCTGCATTATAAATATCGCCTGGAATCCACCGCCCCTTACCGGGAAGTGAAAGCCAAACTACGATATGAATTTAACCCAAGAGTAGATAACTTGTAATCAAATCAAATGAGTATGAAAAAAAATATATTAATCATCGGGCTCGCAAGCATATTCGGAATTGCTTCCGGACTTATCTCTTGTTCGCCCGATTACGAAACCGAGTTTAAAGTAGAAACGCTCGTAGTTCCTGATAAAAGTCAGGCACCTATCACTTTCCCACTTCTGGGAGGAGAACATGAAATTGAAGTGCAGACCAATGTACCACTCGACAGATGGAGTGCCCAGTCCAATGCAGAATGGTGCAAGGTAGTACAACACGAGGGCAAAGTAGTCGTATCTGCCAGTGCAAACAATATATACAAACAACGCCGGGCAGAAATCACTGTAGCCTATGGTCATCAAAGCTATTCCATCACTGTCTCGCAGTTTGGTAAAGAACCGGCCATCCTTATAGGTGACAAGCTACAACAGGAAGGATATGTAGAAATAATAGATGCAGAAAGAGAAACATTGACAATTCCTGTAGCGACCAACCTGAATCTGGATAATATCATTATACCAGACACTTGCAACTGGATACGTCTGGCAGAGCAACCTGCCACATTTGATGCAAAGACGCGTGCAGCGGAAGACGTAAACAAACAGGAACTGAAATTTACGCTGGATAAAAGCACCGAGACTGACGTACGTTATTGTACGATTATCCTCCAGTCTTCCCAGAATTACAGCTATACAGCTTCTTTCCTGATAAAGCAACAACCCAGAGGTTATATAGTCGAAATCGATGAAGACAAGAAGATCTATGAAGTGAAAGCAATGGGAGAAACAATCACTATTCCTTTCAAAGTAAATTCTCCTGCCGGTGAAGTGTCATATACCTATGAAGTCGAAGAATCCGCCCAATCCTGGATCACTCCAGTATCATTACCCGCTTCAAGAGCACTGCGTGATGTCTCCGAAAGCTTTATCATTAAAGCCAACACTGAAGTTGAGAATCAACCTCGTGAAGGAAAGATAACCTTCAAGAGTACCAATAGCACCGACAAAGTACCAAGTCAGTTCGTAGTCACAGTAAAACAGGCCGGATTTATCGCGACACCTCCTTTAAATGTGATCAATGCTACTGCTACTCCGGGAGCCGGAAGTATTCAGCTGCAATGGGAGATACCTGAAGATGTAGACTTCAACAAGATAAAGATTACCTATTACGATAAAGTCACGAAAGAAAATAAAGAGATCTTAATAAATGACTATAAGACAACATCCTATATCATAGATGATACTTACCAATGTGCAGGTGAATACTCATTTACTATCAACACCTATGGTCCGACTGGTATGGAGACAGATAGTCCGGTAACAATAACAGGCATTTCCGGCGAAGCTTCCGAAATGGAACGTGTTACTCTTACTATCGATATGCTTTCCGACAATGCTAATCATGTCGGAGACGGAGGCGGTTTACCGGCATTGATTGACGGGAAGGTGAATACTTATTATCATACCAAGTGGAATGCTCCTGTTACAACAGAAGCACATTATGTCCAGATCAAACTGAACAAGCCATTAAAGGACCTTTGTTTTGAATATGATGCACGTCAAAGCGGAGTGAATAACGGAGGTGACGTAAAAGCCGCAACAATATATGGAAGTATGAACGGTGAGTTCTTTGAAAGTATGGGTAATGAAGAATTCAATCTGCCGACAACAAACGGTGGCCATGCCACAGCTAAAAACAATGTGAGTGGAAAGCAAGCTTACAACTATATCCGATTTACTCCTACGGCTCGCCGTGACAAAGATCCATTGGATTATACTGTCGCAGGCAGTGCATGGTGGAATATGTCCGAAATATACCTTTACAGAATAAGACATGATGAAGCCTGGGCAAGAGAACAGCTAGGCATTTAAGTAAAACAAGAAAAGACTGACGAAGAACAAAATAAGATCAGATTAGACACATTTTCTTATCGAGTTCTTCGCCAGTCTTACTTTTTTATAAAATTGGATGATAAGAATTATGAATATGAAACCCAAGAAATTAAGCCTCTTATTAACTATCTTGCCAATGATTATTGCAGCTACAGGTTGCCATTCCCAGCAAGAGTCTAAAGTAGACATCACTCCTCATTGTATCAATCTTCAGGCAGACAGCCTCTACCGGCAAGCAATGACATTAATGGAATCTTCTTGCGATGTAGACTCCACCCGAAAATGCATCCGCTTTCTGGACAAAGCTTTGGCAATCGACAGTTTAAATCCCGACTATTACGGCATGAAAGCCAAACTTTTATCTGAAATGGGAGAACTGGACTCCGCCCTATACATACAAACACTTGCTATGGAGAAAAACGCAATTACCGGTGAGTATCTGTTCCAACTGGGACTACTTCAAGCTGCCAAAGATATGCACGCTGAAGCTCACGAAAGTTTTGGAAAAAGCAAGGTCTTCCTTCAAGCAGTACTAAAACAATATCCCGACAGCTTGGGAGCTTTTATTCTGGCAGAAGCTGCCAATTCTCTCTACGAAAATAAAGATTCACTTTTCATGAGAAATATAGATGAAATCCGTAAACGCTTTCCCGAAAGGTTGCTGGAAATAGAGATGACCCGAAGGGTGAAACCGCATTCATTGGTCAATCAAATAAGAAGGATTAAAATAGAAAAGGATTATAATATTGATTTTGATATGGATAGTCTGGTTGAGGCGACTGTGAATAAAGACTAAGTTCCAACTTTCCTCCCCTTTTCTTTGTTCTTTCAGCCGGAATAGATTACTTTTGTCTTATTCCGTGAGCAATGAACTAAAATAACAGGAAATATGATAGAAGATGTGAAAAGAATCCCATATGGAGTTTCCAATTTCGTGGAAGTGGTAGAGCAGAATCAATATTATGTAGATAAGACCATGTATCTGCCTCTGCTGGAACAGCAGCCCAACAGTCTATTCTTTATCCGCCCCCGGCGTTTCGGCAAAAGTATCTTCCTGAGCATGCTTCGCACCTATTATGATATTTCGCAAAAAGAAAAGTTTCAGAAACGCTTTGGTAATTTGTGGATAGGCAGTCAGCCAACTCCCCTACAGGGAACTTTTCAGATACTTTTTCTTGATTTCTCACGCATAGGCGGAATCGACGGTACATTGGCACAGAACTTTGACGATTATTGCTGCGGTGGATTGGATGACTTCGCATCCATTTATGAACCATACTATTATCCGGGATTTGCATTAGAAATGAAGCAACTGGAAGGTTCCACCAATAAGCTGAATTTTCTGGATCGAAAAGCCCGCAACAATGGTTCCCATCTCTATCTGATTATTGACGAATATGACAACTTCACCAACGTGGTTCTGAACGAACAAGGTAATGAAATCTATCATGCCCTGACTCACGCCAGCGGATTCTACCGGGAGATTTTCAAAAAGTTTAAAGGAATGTTCGAACGCATCTTCATGACAGGTGTCAGCCCCGTTACATTGGATGATCTCACCAGCGGATTCAATATCGGCTGGAACATCAGCACCGATTTCCAATTCAATATGATGCTGGGATTCAGTGAGACAGATGTGCGGACCATGTTTCAGTACTATAAAGACGCCGGACAACTGCCGGCAGATACAGACATAGATGCACTGATTCGGGAAATAAAACCGTGGTATGACAATTATTGCTTTGCCAAAGAAAGTCTGGAACGTGATCCGAAGATGTTCAACTGCGACATGGTACTTTATTATCTGCGTCATTACATAACGTTGGGGAAATCTCCCGAACAAATGATTGACCCTAATACCCGCACGGATTACAATAAAATGAAAAAACTGATCCGATTGGACAAGCTCGACGGAAATCGTAAAGGTGTGTTGCGCAAAATCACCGAAGAAGGAGAAGTCATCACCAACTTAGTGACAACCTTCCCCGCCAGCGAAATAGCCAATCCGGAAATCTTTCCCAGCCTGCTCTTTTATTATGGCATGCTGACCATTACCGGTACACGAGGAGTCCGCCTGATACTGGGTATTCCCAACAATAATGTACGCAAGCAGTATTACGATTTTCTGTTAGAGGAATATCAAGAGAAACGGCATATTGACTTGAATGGCTTAAGAGATTTATTTGATGACATGGCATTCGACGGTCACTGGCAAAAATCTTTAGAGTTCATCGCTCATGCCTACAAGGAAAACTCCTCAGTACGTAGTGCGATTGAAGGCGAACGGAATATTCAAGGATTCTTTACTGCCTACCTGAGCGTAAATGCTTATTACCTGACTGCCCCGGAAGTGGAACTGAATCACGGTTACTGTGACCTGTTCCTTATGCCGGACCTACTGCATTATGAAGTGAATCATAGCTACATCATAGAGCTAAAATACCTTTCAGAAAAAGATTCCGATGCGAAAGCCGAAATCCAATGGGAAGAAGCCGTTGAGCAGATAAAGGGATATGCAGCCGCACCGAAAGTTCGCCAATTGATACAGAATACAAAGTTACATTGCATTGTGATGCAATTCCGTGGCTGGGAACTCCAACGAATGGAAGAAGTAATTCAACCACATATAAAATGACAGCACTTTTGCCCTCACGCTCTCATTTTCGCCTCAATCCCCCTATTCATCGGAGTTACAGCGATTAGAGATCCAATGGTAGCAGCGTGAGAGCAACCGTTTGCCCTCACGTTACTACCAATTATTCTATTTTCAGCAAATGATAAAGTGTCCCCTTACCGGACTTCCGGCAGGGAATATTCAGCTTCTGAAGCGCACGGCCGAACACAGCTACCTTATTGATAGCCAACCTGTCCCGTGTCTTCGTCTGCAAATAATTCAGAATCTGCATGGACGTCATCCATTCGCCTCCCTCCTCTTCTTCCGCCGGACGGAGATAACAATGGAACAACTGTTCCAACGGGCTCGCCTGCTCAAATTCACGGTTCGTCTGCTTCAAAATCTTTTCATCCTCATCATCCAGCCAGTAACGCTCACCCTTATAAATGGCTTCCATCGCCTGAGCATAAAGCTGTTTGTAATTGATGGTAGCATTGGTTTTGATAGGAGCTATCACCTCAATACAGATAAAACGACGGCTGCCACTGGGATCGGCAAGCAAATCTTTCTGATTGCTGGTGCCGATAAAGGAAGCATAACGACGCATTTCACGAATAGTATTGCCATGAGGCTTGCGCAAGTTAGCAACAGGCTTTTGCAACAAATGCTTCAGAAACCCCTGCTGGCTGACATTGATCTGATCAAACTCATCAATGTTGATCAGAAAAAAACGTCCTAAATAACGCTCCGCTTCCTGCTTACTCTTGAAATCGATACTGTCCGTATAGCCGAAACGCAACTCAGGCGGCAGAATAATCCGGCAAAACGTTGACTTACGATACCCTTGCGGACCGACAAGCAAAGGTGACGTACTGTTTCCATGCTGCCGATCCACCCCTCTCCAATGCGCCACCATGCTCAGAAACCAACGATAAAACAACTCCTGCCAGTACGGATTCGTACAAGGAACCAATCCTGCCAATGCACGGATACGGTCTTTCCCGTCCCAACGGCCGACATCATAAAGATATTCTTCTACAGGATTGTGCAAAGGAACATATTCCGAATTCAGAAAACGGTCTACATCACGATCCCAGGCATTGATGCCTTCTTTCAAGGCACAGATAGAGATACTGTTGCGCACACGTTTGTCCACGGGCTTAAAGTAAAAGTGGATGGAATCACGCTGGCGGTATTCCAGATCATCTAACACGGTGTTATAACGAAATTCATAACGACGGTTCATAAATTCTTCCAGCAGAAAAGCCGTCTCCTGCTCCCTTCCGATACTGTTTTTCTTGCCAAAACCCTTACATTCCTGATAAAGATTATGAATCGTCGAGCGTATGATTCGCTCATCCTCTTCCCGATAGTAATGAATGAGTGTCTGCCGGACCGCTTCTTCTTCGGGGATACCCGCTTTGAAACAATGCTCGGCAAGGTGTACAAGCAAAGGTTGCAAATCATCTCCACGCTTCCAGTCTTCCATTTCCTGAAATGCCCTGTTCAACGCCGCTTCATAAATCTTCGTGAAAGTTTTTGCAGACTCATATCCCGGTTTCAATCGCAACAACAGATTCTTTTCACCCTGCTTGCGCTGCCGGAAAGTTTCTTCACCGGGCATAGCGAGCGGTTGTTCCAGACAGAACGGCACTGCATCGGGATTGTAATATGGAGATTCGTCCAGTGTCATGCGACACTTCTGTGTCAGCACCGGTGCTTGCAGATTAATATCATAAGGAAGCATCGGCTGGTAGCACTTTACCGCCAGCCAGTAGGCATGAGCATGAAATAATTCCGCTTCCGCTTCTTTTTCGGGCAGTCCTCTGTCATCCGGCAGGGCAAAACGCACCCATATCTTCACGCTACGGCCACTGGAACCACAGAATGCGGCGAAAGTCTGAGGCAAGAGTGCCGCCTGCCGTTTCACATATTCCATTTCGGACGGGCCTGCCAGCCGGTTCACTTCCAACTGCACCAGTCCGTTATATTGTTTCATTTTTCGTTCGCCTTCTTTAGTGCGGGTACATTCTACGGCAGAATAGATATATGGCAGTTTGTCTATATGTTCGTACTGGCTGTACGTACCTTCCAGCATCGGTATCAGGTTTCGCAAAGCCGTAATGTGTCCCGATTTTGTCTCCGTTTTCATTTTGTTGAATAATGTACCTGCTTCGCATATGCTTAGAGCTTCTTTTCCACTCCCGCTGTCTTGTCTGATTAAAGTTATTTTCATTCTTTTTTGTCTGTTTATCTACCAATATTGTTTATCGCTTAATTCCTGTAAAGGTACGATATTATATTACGGCATACAAACTTTTCCAATGTTTAAAACAGACTTTTTGCTTGCATTAACCTTATAATAAAATACGACATCAATCACACGTATATGTTTCATTTCTTACCAAGATTTCCCTATATCATTGTATCTGAATGGCTTACAGTTTCCTTTAATTTCTTATTTTGGAAACGAGCGTTCCCTATATCGGAGACGCTCGTTTCCTGCCTTGGAACTGCCGTTCCCTTATAAGGGAATGCCAGTTTCCCAAGCAGGAAACTGGCGCTTGACTTATATGATTGGATTGATTTGACCGCATGAAATGTTTCAATCAACCTGATCTTTCAGGAAGCATTCAATCATATATCGGTCAATAATGCGTGAGTTATCAGCTATTAACACCTGATTTCTCAGTTATTAATGGCTGAAATGCCAATCGTTAATAGTTGACACTTCAGACATTAATACTCTGTAAATCAAATAATAGCAGCAAAAAACAACATATAATTCGACGAAACTGAGTGAGAGCAACCGTTTGCTCTCATACTTGCCACCACACTTGCTACCACACCCGAAACCACGATGAATAAAGGGATACAGACAGACTGTTAGAGCGTGAGGGCAAAAGTCGTGTTGAATTCCTATGGAGCGTAAATTTGGGTATGGAGTTTATTTAGTCCGATATCTTAAATTATCAAACAGGCGTTCTATCAACCGTCTGTCTTTTACAATAATATCGGCGGTTCCTCCCAACTCATATTTAAAGTCGAGAGTCTCTTCATAATTAGTTGTTAATCCATTGGGCAATTCAACGTTAATCAAATATGTTTCAATGGTCTTTTCTCCTGTTTTCTGTGTTTGGGTGACCAAAGAGATAGAAGATACATATCCTTCTATATATCCATACTCCATGTAGGGATAGTTCTCTAACTTAATAACGACTTTACTGTTTTCTTTTACCTTTCCGGCTCCATTGGCCGGAAGCAACACCTGACCATATATATGGTTTTCCTTGGGTATCACTCCAAATACCGCTTCTCCTGCCTGCACGAATTGACCATCTGAAATAAATTTCAGGAACTCTACTTTTCCATCAAAAGGAGCTTTGAAAACATATTTCTGTTCCCATGCGGCCATATTTGCTATCAGGTTCTGATGAGTGGACAAAAGTTCCACTTTCAGTTCCCGTTCTTTTTCTAGTTGTTCCACTTCCAGTTGCTCCAGCCGATGGTATGCTTCTGTGATTTGCATACGGGTCGAGGCAATCTCCCTATTTATGTTTTGTACCTCCTGTACCGTTGTCAGGTAATTATTTTTAATCTGATCGGTCTCATATTCATAAGTCGCTATTTCCTGCTGATCAAGAGAGACATAGCGTTTAAGCCATTTCCGGGCTACCTCCATTCTGTCTTTTGCAGCTTTCCGCGAGTCCTCCGCTTCTTGGACAATCTTCTTTTTCCATTCAATGCCCGTTGTGATATTCTCCCTTTGTTTTTCGTAGACATTCTGCTGCAGATAGTCACATTGAGCTTTCAGAGCTGCAAGAAAGGCATAGTATTGGGGGTTGATTTCTCCCAAATACACTTTGTCGGGAAATGTATCTTTGAGGATGAGCAGATGAGTACCTTCGAAATCTACCCGATCTATTAAATCTGCAATCTTCCGTACATCCTCTGTAGAAGCAGGATTTTGCACGACAGCTATATATTCCCCCTTCTTCACTTCCTCCTGTGCTTTGTGCGAAAGAAGCAGCAAGTTACCCGTACTGTTGGCAACAAGCCTTACGGTCGGGTTCTGCGCATTAATTTTAATTTGCCCGGTCACCATATCCGGGTATTTGATAATCCATCCGAACAATAGAAATAATGCTGCAAATACAATGACCGCCAGTGCCACCCATTTTCCGAAAGCCATGGGCATCCGGTCAATAATCTCATCCAGTTCTTCGCTTCTTCCGGATGATTTAGTCTGCGCTTTCTTCTGTGGAGAAGGTGTTTGTTTCCGGTTCATATTGGCTTTGAATTAAGTTGTAATAATACTGTTTGTTTGTCATCAGGCTTTGATGATTGCCTGTCTCTATGATCATTCCCGCTTTTAATACGATGATTTGGTCTGCCCTGCGAATCGTACTTAGCCGATGAGCTACCACAATGACTGTCCTGTTTTTGAAAACGTTATTTAATGCCCTTACTATCTTTTGCTCATTAATCGTATCAAGTGCATTGGTAGCTTCGTCCAGAAACAGATAGTCCGGATCCTTGTAGAGCGCTCTTGCTATCAGTACACGCTGCCGTTGCCCTCCACTCAAACCTCTGCCCATTTCTCCGATCATTGTCTGGTATCCCTGCGGCATAGCTTCTATCTCGTGGCTGATATTGGCTACTTCAACAGCCTTCTGCAATGCCTCATAATCAATATTGGCATCATCCAGTACAATATTGTTCTGTATGGTGTCATTAAACAATTTCCCGTCCTGCATCACGCAGCCGCATTTAGCACGCCAATTGCGAAGACTGATATTATTCACGTTCATATCTCCCATACAGATTTCTCCGTAAGAAGGCATGTATAGACGCAACAACAGTTTGAGTAAAGTAGATTTGCCGCATCCGCTGTCTCCGACAATAGCGGTCACTTTTCCTTTAGGAATCTGCAAGGTGATGTTTTTCAAAACCAGCGGAGCATTTCTCGAATACTGAAATGATACGTTCTTCAGATATAAACTTTTGTCTACAGGCAAACTCAGACTGTTGCTTATCACAGGCGAAGAATCGTCTTCATCTTTCAGCTGATGAATTTCATTGATACGCATAAAGCTGATTTTAGCATACTGGGCAGATTGTATAAAACTGACTAACTGTGCCACAGGTCCGTTCAGCATCCCTATAATAAATTGCGTTGAGATCATGACTCCGAAAGTGATATCTCCATTGATAACGGCGATGGCACAGTAGAACGTGACGGCAATATTCATCATACTATTGATAAATTGCGCCCCAAGCGACTGTGCATTATTGATTTTCAGCACTTTCAGATTCAACCGGTATATCCTTGCCTGTATAGCTTCCCATTTCCAGCGTTTAAGGTCTTCGTAATTGTTTATTTTAATCTCCTGAACATTTTCGATGGTTTCCACCCAGTAACTTTGGTTCTTGGCATTCAGTTCGAAATACTCCCAGTCGAGCTTTTTACGTATGCTCAAAAAGGTGAAAATCCATGCTACATAAATCCCACTGCCCGCTATAAAAATAAAAAAGATCATAGGATTATAAATCAACAGTATAATGCTGAATACAACGAATGTAATGATAGAGAAGAACATCCCCAAGGAGTTGTTCATCACAAAGCTGCGTATTCTTTCATGATCGCCCGCCCGTTGAAGGATATCACCGACCAGTTTGTTTTCGAAGAAAGTCACCGGTAATTTCATTAATTTGATCAGATAGTCCGATATGAGGGAGATATTGACACGGGTAGAAACGTGCAGCAAGACCCAGTCTCTTAATACATTTGACAGCGTTATACTAAGTAAAAGAACAATATTGCCGATTAGCATCATGTAGATGAAAGATATATCCTGAGTATATATACCTATATCTATTACAGATTTTGAGATAAACGGAAGTACTGCTTGCAGTCCGGTGGCTATCAACATGATAGCGAACAATATGCCGAATGCTTTTTTATATGGCGTAAAATAGTTGAGAAGGTTTTCGAAACTTTTGAATCTTTCGATCCGTTCATGAGCTTCTATTTGCTTGAAGTTTGCCATAGGCTCCAGTACCATCAGCATCCCGAATTCTTCCCCTTCCTTATACCATCTGTCTTTGAAATCCTCTTCCGGATAGGAAAGCAAGCCTTTGGCAGGATCGGACACATATATCTTCCCTTTTTTTGTTTTATACACAACTATGAAGTGGTGCTGGTCCCAGTGTATGATACATGGCAGTGGAATCCTGTTGGTCAGATTCTCCATAGTCGCCTTAACCGCTACAGTTCTTAGCCCTATTTTTTCGGCAGCATAGCTAATATCCAAAAAGGAAACTCCTTCTCTGGTTATCCCACATAAATCCCTCAAATATTGCAACGAATAGTATTTGCCGTAGTATTTTGCTATCATTTTGATACATGCTGGGCCACAGTCTTTTGCATCCATTTGGTACTCCCAGGGGAATTGTCTTGTTTGCATAAAAAAAGATTTATATTTCTTGCAAAGATGCGAAATTTATTTCTATATTTGCAGAATCACACAAATAAAATTTAATACTTATGAAGCAAAAATTAACAAGAGCACTCATTGATGAGATTCGGAAAGAGATGCCAGTACTGACAGAAATGGAAATGAGATGTTGCAACGGTGGAGATGGTGGAACTACAAGTTGGGATTGTTTATTCAATTGCATGCACCATATGGATCCCTCCCGATCTGCGCAAGATTATGCTAATGATTATAAAGATATTTATGGTCTTGATCCTACAGCAATGGGAGGAGTTCCCAATGAATTAATTGGAAATGTCCTTAGCGTTATGGGATTTGGTAATACAGTTCCAGGTTCAATGACTTCTAACAGAGACTATTATCAAGTTGCAACTATGGTAAATCCTGATGGCACAGGACATACTATTATAGTCTTTGCAGTACCAGATGAAAACGGAAAAATCTCTTATTTTGACCCAACCCTAGAGGGGGAAGATGGGAAAAAGGTAAGAAAAGTAGACATTTCGGATATATCCACAATATATCGAATAAAAAAAGCCGACATTGATACTACCATTGGTGCTCATGAGGAAAGCTACGGCTATGCCTATGGTTATTTTGGTTATGGTAATTACGAAGATAGTTATGGCTATGGTAATAGTTATTACGGGAATTATAATTATGAAAATATTAGTGACTACAATGGTACTGCTAACAGTGATTACAGTTACTATAATTAATACTACAATTAATAAAAAGCTATGCGAGTTCTGCAAGATTTAGTCTTGTTATCATTATTACTTTTGAGTATATCAAAAGTATATTCTCAAGAAGATAAAAAAACTAAAGAATTATTCAATTCTGGTGGATATATATCTGATGGATATGCATTGGATAGAAACCAAGTACGATTTAATCAGTCCAGCGATTTTGTATTCCATTATATTCCCGGCGGTGATCGATTAACATGCATTACTTCAAAACAAGTTAGAGACTACAATCGACATTATAATTGTATACTATCAAAAGACAGTAATTTTATTGCATACGTATCTGTGCCTCCCATATTTTGCGGGGATAAAGATTCCATTTATGCTGACTTTAGTTTTAAAACAGGATTTATGATTGAAGTGAATACTTATCATTTAGAAATAATCAAAGGAGATTTTTTTGTAAATACAGGGGAAAGAGTGACCTCTTTATGCGACCTTCCTCTCACTTATAAATCTTTAAAATATGCTCGTAAAGCATATAATGCGGATACTGTAATTACATATCCTTTAAGAATGTGGGAAAATTTAGAAAATAAGTATAATCATTGCCAAGTAATGATTATTCAAAAAAAACGTCGCGGATGTATTGCTCTGTATTGCTTTTATAATGACAAAGGTGCTAGAAAATTAAGTCAATATATAAGATCATTAAAAAAGGTATTTTGGTATAGAGAGCCTAAAGATTATATTGAAGTAATAGATCCACCAATCATAGAAGAATACGAAATACCTCATTTAAAAGCTAAAGAAAAGTCCGCTGATAATTAAGATGCAAATAAGATGGGGATTTATCCCATCGTTTCTATATTTGTGAAATCACAAAACTAAAATCAAACACTTATGAAACAAAAATTAACAAGGGCACTTATTGATGAAATTCGAAAAGAAATGCCTGTATTGAGTCAAAATGAAGAAAAAGGAGTAATCGGAGGTACTTTATATGTAATTGGAGTGGATGGGCGTGTACTTTACTCTAACGAAACAAATACAGATGAGGTTCTTGTATCAATGGGATCATGGGATGGGGCTCCAACAATGGAATTGCCTAAAGGTACATCTTTTCAAATATCTTCTGGTCAATTGGTTATTGAAGGTACTAGTGAACAGAATCGAGATATCTATAGTTTTTTAACTCAAAATACTTCTGTAGAATGGTCTATGTGCGTGGATAGTTCAACTTATCATTTTTTCGCAGGTACCAATCATCAAGAAAAAGAAGTGTCAATGGCGTATAGTGGATGTGATATAAAATATCATAACCATCAGAGTGAATATGCTAACTATCCAAGTGATGCAGACTATGAAACAAAGAGTAAATTACAAGAAATTGGATATAAAGAATTTTATATTTATCATGAGCCAACTGATACCTATATTCCATATTGAGAACAACAATTATGAAAAATAGAATTATATCACTTTTCATATATTTATTGCCTAGTTTAATCTATGCTCAAAATAATGCAGACGACAAATATGAGATTCTGTCTCTAACTGACATGTTTAGTCTTTTCAAAGATAGTAAAAATAGTGTTCCTCAAGATTATGACGAAATATATGTTCCCGGTTACTTCTATGAGCCTTCTTTTATGTATCCTTCACCTTTAAAGAAAGAATTTTGTTGTGTAGCTCAATGGAGAATCCCAAACAGAAACTGTAAGTATCTATTTTTAGAAGATATATTTCCGCAAAACAAAGATTCCTTAAAACAAGCTTCTCTTGAATTACAAAAAATAAAAGAGAAATATGGAATGAGAGAATCAGCTATGTATCAAGATGTGCCCGCAGGTTATAATGGTATAATTGCCAAATGGTTCACTGGTAGATTATTCGTTTTGCATTGCCCAAGAAAGCTATTTAATACAGTTGTATCAAAGAAAGCTTCACTCATATCCATTCATAAAGGTAGGATATCTGACGAAAAACAAATAACTCCAGATGAGGGTAAGTTTGAATCTTCTTGTTTTCCACAAAAAGGAGGCATGATATTAATACGCGAAGACGGATGTTGGTATGATGACATTAAAAGGAATATAGATTTTTTAATCTCTCCCCTAATTAATGAAAATTTTCCTACAGAATTTAGCAAACATGTTGGGAGGGAATATTCATTTCTATTGGAAGTAGTCCCTAAAACAGGACAAATTATTCCACACCTCTTATTGCCGAAAACATTATCTACCGACGAGAAAATGATTGTATCTTATTTAGAAAAACAAATAAGGAAGTTTCCTGAAAACAGTTTTGGCCCCCTGATAACCATTGACAAGAAAATGTTATATGGTCGATATTTAAAATTTATTGTAAAAGATGAAAAGTTTAAGATTGAAGACTACCTTGAATATTGATATTAAGTCAAGAAACAATACTAAGTCACTGATTTCGAACACTGCTTATTGAAATTGCCACAAAGAAGGACTACAACCATTCTGCCATAGTACAATTCAATATTGAAGATTTCCCTATTAAAGCGAGTTAATATAAACGAAGTATGAAAAATAATTTTTTGGTGAACTTTATATTATTACATGGATATTCATTAGACAACTCTAGTCTGATGTTTGGTAAAATGGGGTATTCTTTAATTCTTTTCGAATATTCTCACTATTTTAAGGATGCTTTAGCTGAAAAACATGCTTTTGAGTTATTGCAAGAGGTACTAGCTTCTCCTATGAAAAGCAATACATTTAATGAAGGAAAAATGGGAATAGCATGGTCTCTTATTCATCTTATTGAAAAAGAATATATTGAAGCTGATTATCTGGAATTATATGGTCAAGAACATAAAGAAATAGTAGCATTCATAAAACAATTAAAAACAGATATGAACAATATTGTATCTAAAAACGACGCTATATCGTTTTTAATAGCTTCTAAATCATATATTCAGGAATCTGATTTTGATGAAATACTTCCCAATTTAATAGAGAACCTCTATGATTACCTAAAACAAATTCCTAAAAGTTTGTTTGAACGTAATTTGTTCTATTACCATGCTACGAAAATGCTCTGTCTCTATAATCTTTATGAAGAATTAAGTATTCGAGGAGAAACATTAATTGACATAATAGTACAAACACATAAAAAATTAATCAGTGATAAACATGTTTGTACTAATATATCATTTGGAGTCAATCTTTTGCAATATGGTTTGTGCCATAAACGCAAAGATATCATAAAGCTGGCAAATGCGATTATAAAATGCTACTTTTCAAATATGGTTTTGGAAACCCTAAACTTAAAAGAATCAATTGATGCTATTTACAATCTGAATAAATTACAACTTCTTAATAAAGAAAGTGAATGGACATCTTTAAAGAAACAATTGTCAAGCCTCTTGTTTAATAAAGAATCTTATTTATATAAAGAAAATCGGCTGACATTAAGTAGACTAAAAGGAGGAATTCCCCAATTGTTACTTATGGAATGTCTTAATTTCCAAGATATAAAATCCACCGGACACTATATAATGCTGAAATGATAGAAAAAAATGTTGTAATCCTCAGAATAGAAACTGGCAATCCATCCGGTGTTGTACGCTATATTCAAATGTTAACAGAAGGTATGAAACATATGAACGGCATTAAAGTTCATATTATTTGTTTAAATACCAGTCTGATCTTTCCCAAATTTGAAGTGACAGAGGATAGGATAATTGCTAATATCCCATATCCTTCTAAATCCAAGCCTCTGAGAAATGAAATATATTGGCTTACTAAGTATTTTAACGTCGTATCCGACTTAATATCTCCCTATTTTAAAAACAGGAAACAATTAATTTGGCATGTGCAAGAATTATTACTAGTAAAATTAGCGGATATTTTAAAGTTATCTTTAGGCGGACATATTTTAACCCATTTACATATCATTCCTTGGAAACTAAGTCTTGAATATAATGAAAGTCTGTTTAAGAAACAGTACTCTCAATGGTTGAATAACACATTCAATTTAATAAATGAAAATCAACTAGAAAAGATTGCATATCCTTTATCTGATAGAATTATATGTGTTTCTTATTCCGCAATGAAACACATTATTTCAGCATATGGTATCCATCCAGACAAAATATCTGTTATATATAATGGTATGGATGATACGGGAATCACCTTGCAGGAAAGAAAATCTAGAACACCAGAGATCCTTTTCGTAGGCAGAATCAGTCGTGAAAAAGGAGTGATTTGTTTACTTAATGCATTAAATAAAGTAGCCAGTAGAGGGTATTTTTGCAAACTGAAATTAGTTGGGCAATGTACCGGATATATGTCATCTCATATCCGCAAAGCATACAAACAACTAAAGATTGACATATTAGGGACTGTTTCTTTTAATGAGCTGAAAGAACTATATACAACAAATACTATAGGAGTCATTCCTTCTTTACATGAACAATGTAGCTATGTGGCTATTGAAATGTCCATGTTTGGTATGCCAATGATCGTATCAGATGTAGATGCACTTTCCGAAATGTTCGAAGATGAAGTAAACGCTTTGAGAATCCCTTTAGTGTTTGATGAAGATTTTGGTTTAGAGCTAGATGAAGAGAAATTAGCAGACGCCATCATCCGCTTGATAGATGATGAAGCCTTAAGGCTAAAACTGAGCACAAATGCAATCAAGAACTACCAAGAAAGATTCACTCTGGAAAAGATGATAGAGAATACGATTAATGTATATGAACAATTAATAGAACAAGACAATGCCTGAAATAACAGTTCTAATGCCCGTCAGAAATGGTGAGAGATATATAAAAGAATCTATTGATAGTGTTTTGAATCAAACACTGACCGACTTTGAGTTTCTTATTATAGATGATGGTTCAACAGACCGGACAGTAGAAATCATTCAAGGATATACAGACAAAAGAATACGTTTAGTCAGAAAGGAGCATCAATTTATTCAAAACTTAAATGAAGGATTAGAGTTGGCTTCCGGCTCTTATATTGCACGCATGGATGCCGATGATATAATGCATACAGAACGATTAAGAATTCAATTAAAACGTATGAAAAAAAATCCGGATATTACAGTTTGTGGAACATGGGCTAAGATTTTCAGCGATAAGGGCAACGAAAGAAATGTTTCCCACCTTGGATATGGAATCATACACGAACCTGTGTTGGAATTACTAAAATACAACATGCTACTTCATCCTAGTGTGATGATTAAAAAAGAGTTTCTGCTTAATCACCATATTGAATATCAAAATTACCCCTGTGTGGAAGATTATAAATTGTGGTTTGATATAGCGAAAGCTGGAGGAATATTATTTGTAGAACCACAAGAACTATTAATGTTTAGAAGAAGTGATACGCAGGTCACCGTAACGAAGAAAAAGGAAATGTCTTTAGGTTCTATCCGTTTGAGAAAGGAAATTCTTCTCTATCTTCTCTCTATATATAATAATAAAACATTAAATAGCCTATTATCCGACTTTGAAAATTTAGAAAAGAATAAATGGATGTCTAATGAAGACATTTTTCGTTTTTTTGTGAATCTATTTAATAGAATACAACGCGATACAATGGTTTAATCTTTCAATTGAAAATTAATAAATTATTTTAGATAGAATTAGAACAACCATGAATATCGCTTTTTTATCTTCATCAAACCCTAATGATCAAAATAACTGGTCAGGTACTCTTTACTCTCTATACACTTCACTTCAAAAGAAACATAGGGTGATATGGGTAGGCGAAACTGTGTTTGCTGAGGTTTGGGAATTCCACAAAGCCAATTTCAAAAACAATGAAACATTCTTTCCTGAAAATTATGCGTTGCTTTTTGGTAAATTGTTTTCTGACCTATTGAAAAAGGAATGTTATGATGTAATTATATGCCGAGATTATTTCTTTGCCGCATATCTCGTTTCGGATATACCACTTATTTATATTGGAGATACTACATTTCATCTGTTTAATCAATACATGAACTGGCAGGACAAAAGTCTTACCAAACTAGCCGAACAACTGGAATCACTCGCTATACAAAAGGTGGATAAAATTATTTATTGTTCGGAATGGGCAAAACAGAGCGCAATGCAGGATTACAATGCTGATGCCGAGAACATAGAAGTGGTTGAATTTGGAGCGAATATCACAGAGAACATCCCGATTCCAGATAACGTATCGCCGATAAATGCACCATGTAACCTCTTATTTATCGGAAGAAATTGGAATATGAAAGGTGGAAATAAAGTACTTGAAATTTATCATAATCTAAAAGGAAGGGGATTTCAATGTACGCTTACTATTGTAGGAAGTGAACCTCCAATGTCCTTACCAAATGATCCGAATATTGAAATATACCCTTTTATCGACAAAACAAACTCCAATGACAGGTTAAAATTCCATGAGATCCTGACACGATCGCATTTTCTGATTCTGCCCACTCGCTTTGATTGTTTTGGAATAGTTTTCTGCGAAGCATGCGCCTATGGTATTCCATCGTTAGGCACTAATGTAGGAGGTGTATCACAGGTTATCAAAGAACGAGAAAATGGATTTCTGTTCAACATCGATGCTTCTTCGCTGGAATATGCTGATAAAATAGAAGAGATATTCAATAACCATATAACATATTCCAAACTAAGGAAAACTGCACGAAAGGATTTTGAAGAACGTTTAAACTGGGATATATGGCTCGATAAAAGCAATAAGATTATAGAACAGCTTGCATCCGAGCATCAACCGGATTTTTATCTTCCGGTTTATGTTATCAATATGAGAGAAAGAGTGGAACGTAAACAACATATTACTAAGGAGTTCGACAACAAGGAAGAATTCGAGTTAAATTGGGTAGAGGCTTCGGCCCATCCTATCGGTGCAGTAGGTTTATGGAATAGTATGATCAAAATCATAAAAATGGCAAAAGAGAAAGGAGATGACATCATTGTCATTTGCGAAGACGACCATTATTTCACGGAAAATTATTCTCCCAAATTACTGTTCAAAGAAGTTACAGAAGCTTATATACAAGGAGCGGAAGTACTTTCCGGTGGTATTGGAGGATTTGGACAAGCGATCCCTGCAGGATATCATCGTTATAAAGTTGACTGGTTTTGGTGCACACAGTTCATTGTTATTTATAATCGTTTTTTTGATAAGATGCTGGATTATTCGTTTCAGAATACTGACACAGCCGATGGAGTAATATCCAAACTAGCCACAAACATAATGGTTATCTATCCTTTTATCTCAGAACAAAAGGATTTTGGGTACTCGGATGTTACTCAGAGTAATATGGAACAGCAGGGTAAAATAAGAGAGCATTTTGCAAGAGCGAATAAACACATGAAATCAATAAGTCTGAAATAAAAGAAAGATTGATGACAATGATAAACTTATTATTTATACAAAATAAAATAGTCTAATGGAAAATCTCATTTTTGATATAGGTTTTCATAAAGGAGAAGATACCCTTTTTTATCTTTTGAAAGGGTATCGGGTAATTGCTGTGGATGCTGACCCTGATTTAATAAATGAATGGCAGAATATTTTTAAGAAATACATAGAGAATGGAAAGCTATTGTTGCTAAACTATGTGATTTCTGACACAAATGACGTAGACACCGATTTTTATATCGGTCCAAATACCATTTGGAGTTCAACTAAAGTTTCTATTTCTTCAAGAATGTGCTGCAAGGCTATTAAAAAGAAGATTAAATCAAAACGGCTGGACCATTTGTTTCATGAATACGGTACTCCTTTTTATTGTAAAATAGATATAGAAGGAAATGACATCATTGCACTGCAAACGATGGAAAAAGTGAGTGAGAAACCTCTATATATATCAGTAGAAACTGAATGCATAGGAGAAGATGAAGATATAGCAGGACACGAATTGGACACTTTGAATGCTTTATATCAGCTAGGATATAGAAAATTCAAGTTAGTTGATCAAAGAACACTTACCGTACTCGACTATAATTGTTTTTATAAGAATAATTCTGAACATAATTGGTTCGAACAAATAGAAACCAATTGTAAGTATGCCGAAGAACTGATAGTTCTCTCCGATACTGATCAACGAGTGAAATTTACCGATTTCTTCCCCGGTTCTTCAGGACCATTTGGAGAAGAACTAGCCGGCAAATGGTATGATTACCCTCAAGCAAAGGAAATGCTTAAAAAGCATAGAGAAGACAAAATGAGACTGAACGAACCGGCATGGACCTTTTGGTGCGATTGGCATGCAACGTTTTAACAAATATAGTTACACATAAAAACAATAGAACTATGAAAATACTACAAGCAATGTAAGCCCCCGATAAAGTACCCGTATAAAAAAGAATCGCTATAGCAAATCGAACA